>DASPYR010000281.1:0-12900 GCA_035636675.1 Rugosimonospora sp.
GGCCAGCGCCAAATCGACCAGCAGCAGCCATTCCTCGCAATCCACGATCCGCCGCGTGAGCGCCGCGAGTCGCTCTTCGTCGGCTTCCGCGGGCGCCTGATCGATCTCCGTCAGGATGGCCTCGACTTCGGCGCATTCACCGCGCGCCAGGGCCAGCGTGGCCAATGTCTGCGTCAATTGCTCCAGCAGATTAGCGATGCCCGGAGAAACCTCGCGCCGCAGAGCCGCCACGACGCGCCGGCCAAGATCGGCAAGCTGCGCGCAAGGCCAGATGCGCTCCAAGACGTCCTTCATCTCCACGAGGCCGGCAGCCACGGCCCGCCGCGCCTTTTCCTCTTCCGACTCCAGGCAGCGCCCGTAATCGGCCAGCGCGCGGCGCGCTTCCCGGCGAGACGCTTCCGCGCGCCTGCTTTCCGCGGCCGCGACCAATCCTTCGAGGTAATCGCGCAGCAGGGGGATGGGCAGACACCAGGCATCCGGACTTGCCAGCAGGCGCGTTCGCTCGCGCGCGGGCAGAGCCCTCCAAAAGCGCTCCACCTGTGCGTCCAATCCTGCATCGTTTTCTTCGCGGCCATCGCGTTCGGCGCCGAGTTGCGAGAGCATCATGCGCACCTCCGCCGGCCGAAGGCGCTGCGCCAAGAATTCCGAACGGGCGTAGTCGACGCTCAGTGCGTCCGCCAGCCGGGTTAGATAAATGCCGAGGGATTCGCTCTCGCGCGGCGGTTCGAGCGCGACGCCCCGCATGAGCAGGGAACGAAGCAACTCGTCCGCGCCCGCAAATTCGGAACGAATCGCGCGTGCCGCTTCCTGCGGAGCCTCCGCCCGCACTTCATCGAGACGTCCGGCGGCCCTCCACAAAACACGCAAGGCCGCCCGGAACTCGTCCGGCGCAGCCTTCGTCAATAAATCGGCGCTTGCCGAACTGTCGACTCCATTGCCCAGCAGAGCTTCGAGCAGTCCGGAAAAGTTCATGGGCTCGCCGGCACGTTCTGCCGGCGCTTGATTGACACGAATTCCGGAGATGCGATGCTCGCGTAGGCGCGACGCCCAGTCCTCTCGAGAAGAAGCCTGCCGAGCACGGCAAGCCGTATCGATGGCGCGCGCAAACTGCAGCAGTTCATCGAGCCGGGTATGCGGAACGAATGTCAGCGAGCGGATGCGGGCACGCCCAAAAATTCCACCCAGAGTTCTCAATTCGCCGCGTTCATCGGCCATGGGACGGCTGGAGCCCGAGAGTTGCGTCGTAACCATCAGGCGGTCGTTCTCCACGGTAAAACTGAGCACGGCCGAACCGCTGAGGGCGTCATCTAGGGCATGCCCCGTGGATTTGAGACTTTCAATCAGGCGAGGGTGATGCTGATGATAAAGCCGCACGGATCGCAACAAAACGTGAAAAGAGCGCAGGAATTGAACGGCCAGAGCATCGGAATCCGGGAGAGCCGGCGCTGCGACGAGCGGCTCGTGGCCTGAGCGCCCTGGCGTCGGTCGCGAAGAGGCTTCGGTTGGCTGGCGACGTGGAAACTGGGCCAGGTTTTTGGCGGTCATGGCTGGACTTTTTCACGCGGGCGCAGTTTCGTCGCTCCCGGGAGATCGCGCGCTGCGACGAACCCCTGCCCTTCCACACCTCTGCCCATATCGCACACCTCTGTCCCAATGAATCGGTGCAGGGGCTCGCTATCAGATTGCCCGTGCGAGCCGTGCTTTACAAGCGAGGAAGGCAGGCGCGCTGCGTATGCGTAACTTGCGGGTTTGTCAGAAAGGAACGCCTAAACAGGCCGCGTGAGAATTCTGATTTCAGGGCGGTTTTGTAGAGGCGCCTTTCAGGGCGGCAATTGAAATCAGCGAGATGCCCGCCTAAAGGCGGACGCTACACAGACCAAAACCCCGTTCTCAGACGGCTCTTGAAGGGGGCGCTCCGGAGATTGGCGAAGCCGGCAGTCTCTCAGTCGTGCTCCGAGGCGCCCGCGCCGGTGAGTTGCACAAGTCCCTGGGCCGCCGGAACGCCGGCCGGGTTTGGCCGCAGCGTCTGAGGCGCGCGCCAGTTATCGAGCATTGCCACCTGCTGCGAGCACGAGACGGTACAGTGAGGCGCGCAGGGTTTGGCGGTGTTGAATTCGCGGCGAAAATCTTCGAGCCTGTACTGCATCAGCGGAATACCCGGATAGCCGCGCTGCTGCGAGCACCAGTGCACCAATCCATCCTCGCAGATATACAGGTAGCGCGCGCCCGAACGGCAGCGCCACTCGTTGGCCTTGCCGCGCGCGATATTGTGCTGGAACTGGTTGAAGCGCGAGTAAGACCGCTTGCCGAGAACCATCACCTCTTCGAATATCTCCTGCTCTTTGCCGCTCAAAGCTTTGAGCTGGCCATTGCCATCGTGCAGCACGCCGACGGTGCTGGTGAAACCGAGTTCGAGAGCGCGGCGGGCCACCTTCAAGGCATCTTCGGGAAATCTTATGCCGCAGCCCAGGACGGAGTTGATGTTCACCTGAAATTTCGCATATTCGGAGAGAAGCACCAGCTTTTGGTCCAGAACCTTTAGGCTCTTCTTGGACGTTTCATCGGGCATGGCATTATCGATGCTGATTTGCAGGTGTTCGAGTCCCGCGCGATTCAGCCGCTCGATGCGCTCCCGCGTAAGCAGATACCCATTGGTAATCATCCCCGCCAGAATTCCGTGGCTGCGCACGCGGGCGATGATGTTGTCCAGGTCGGGATGCAGCAAAGGCTCGCCGCCGCTTTGCGTAATGATGGTCGCTCCCAATTCCGCAAGCCGGTCGATTCTCTGGAGCATCTCTTCGAGAGGCACGGGCTTGGAGAAATCGTCGTACTCATTGCAATAAGCGCAGGAGAGATTGCAACGGCGGATGGGAATGACGTGCGCCAGGACGGGATGCTCGGTCGAGAGCAATCCCCAGGCGATCATGCGCCCTTCTTTGAGCCGGGTGTTGATGAAGCGCAGCTTGCGCCGCGCGCGTGTGCTAAATTTCATGCCAGTTGAAGGCCGCTCGAAATTTTTGCGCCGCTCAGGCCATGAAGGGCTTCAATTCGCGCTCGATATCGGCCGCGCTGACGCTTTCGCCTGAATTCAGCCGCTCCAGGAGTGCGGCAACGCTGCGCTTGCCTTCCCGTTTGGCGTAGTTGCGCAAATAGCCGTCAAACACGTGCTCGCCGCGCATGGCTTCGTTGATTTCGATCTCGCGGTTGTGCTCATCGAGTTCGGTGAAATAGACCACGCGGTATCGCTGTCCAAATTCAGACTCGCGGTAGATCTCGAACATCACTTTGTCGGATTCAATCGCGAGAGCCATGATGCGGGCCGCGTTAACCTGTTACCTCTTGGGTTGTCATTCTGAGCGAAGTCCGATTTCGGGACTCCCGTGGAATCCACCGAACTCCAGAAAGCCGCAGCGAAGAATCGCTCCGCGGGATCATCCCCACGCGCATCAGAGCACAGCTTGCAGCTCTTCCTCAACTGCCTTGGGCGGCGCGGCATCGTTCGCCTGAGGCAATGCCGCGCCCAATTCGGCGCGAAGCCTGGCTTCGAATTCCGCCAGCTTGATATCGATCTCCGCTTCCTTGCGCCTTCTCGCCATCATATCTTCGCGATAGCGCTTCAGAAAATAGCCGATCGTCTCCACGCGTATGCGAATCGAGCCGCTGGGCTTATTTTCGTCGATATCCTTGAACGAGAAGTAAGGCGTGCCGGACTTGGTCACCGTCTCTTCCACCACCGTATAGATCGGCGCGTCGTGGCCGCATTTGAAGCTGGATAGCTCCAGAGCGACGAGATTGGGATGCCGGGCCGTGTACTTGGCCGCCCAGACCTTCTGGCTGGTGTTTTCGCTATAGGAATTTTTCCAGGCGTCCGTAATGTCCATGGGATGCTTGATCACCCCTGCGCGCACTTCCTCGCCGAAAAGCCGCCAGATGCTTTCCTCATCGATCGGCAGCGATCCGAGAGTGAGCACGGGATAGCCAAGCTTCTGGAACTCTTCGAGGATGTCGTGGTTGAGCCCGGGATCATTGTGATAGGGCCGCGCCAGCAGCACGATGCCAATCCCGCCCTCGGTTTCGAGCTTCTGCAAAATTTCACGCCCCTGCTTCCGCAGAACGCCCTCGCTGAAATGCTCCATGGCCTTCACGGCTTCCTGGGAGGCGCGGTGATTTTCCTCGGGCGAAAGGCCCAGAATCTCGCGGAAGGTGTCGAACATCTGCCGCTCGAAATGAAAAGGCTTGCCGCAATTGATGAGCGGGTTCAAAAACTCAACACCCACCTCCTTGAAGAGATCGCTCTCCTTGATGAACGCCGCTTTCGTGGCGGCGGGGGTCGCGGTCACCGTCGGGCAGGCGCGATGGCTTTGCGCGTTCACCAGGTCCGAGGGCAGGTCGTCGATCATGGGGAAGAAGATCACGTCCAGCGGCTTCTTTTTGTGGTGCACGTAAAGAAGATTGTGTACGTGCGGGATGCCCACCTTCGAGGGGAAGCAAGGATCGATGGAGCCTCGCTTCGCTCCCGCTTTGTAAAGTTCCTCGGAAGTGTAGTCCGAATACACCAGATTCTCGGCCGGGATGCCCAGCGATTCAAAGTAGGCGCTGAACATCGGATTGCACGTGTACTGGTTCAAGACGCGCGGGATGCCGATCCGCAGGCTCACGCGGCGCTTCATGGCCGCGGCCCGTGCTTTCTGCCCGGCCGTAAACGTATGCCGCGGCGGCGCGTCGGCGACGAGGGGCGGCTTGGCCGGCTTGAAAACCATCTTTGCCGCGACTTCGGCCATGTTGGGATTGGCATCCTTCACCGAATCCATTCCTTTTTTGATCTCGCGCATGGCGTTTACGTCTTCCACCAATCCGCGATCGCAACTGTTGTTGACGATCAGGCGCTTGGTGCCCTCGGCGATAGGGATCTTGGAAGTCTTGAAGCCAATGTTCTCCACCGGCACGCCCGGCATCAGCTTCACGTCAATAAACGTGCGCAGGCACTTGTTCTTGCAGAAATAGCAGCGCGTATCTTCGTTGCGGTGCGTGATGTAGCTGATCTTTTCGACGGCATCAAGGCCGATGAAGCTGGTCTGCCGGCCCAGCTTCCACAGCCGGTTGGCCTCGATGGCCGCGCCAATGGCGCCGGACTCGCCGCAGTGTTCGTGCACGATTACGTTGGGCTGCACGCCCTTATCGCGGAACCGCGATTCGATAAAATCGACCTGCGCCTTGACCGCGGCCAGATTGTGCTGTGTGCCGCCTTGCAGAACGAAGGTCCGCCCGAGCGATGCCAGATTGGGGATCTGCGAGACGTAAAGCCAGATATTTTTCGGCAGCACGTTTGCTAATCCCGCCAAAATCTCTTCCGGCTTCCAGCCCTGCCGCTGAAAATCCACGATATCCGACTGCATGAAGACGGCGCAGCCATATCCAAACATGGGCATGGCTTTGGCGTTAAACGCCAAGTCCGCGAATTGCGTCACCTCGTAGCCGAAACCGGTGCAGGTGGACTGCAGGAAATATCCATTTCCGGCCGAACATTGCGTATTGAGCTTGAAGTCCTTTACCCGGCCGTCCTGCAGAATGATGAGCTTGATGTCCTGGCCGCCAACGTCGCAAATCACATCTGCGTTTGGATAGAAATGCAGCGATGCCTCGGTATGGGCGACCGTCTCGACAATGGCCGCGTCGGCATTGAGCACGTCTCGGAGAATGTCTTTGGCGTAACCCGTAGTGCCCATGCCCAGGATGCGGAGGGTTGCGCCCTGTTCCTCCACCTGTTGCCGCAGATTGCTGAACATGTCCATGGTGTCTTCGATGGGATTGCCCTTGGAGAGCTGATAACACTTCACCAGGATGCGCTTGTCTTTATCGAGCAGAACGGCTTTAGTTGAAGTAGAGCCGCCATCAATACCCATGAAGCCCTCGACCACCTGCCCGGGACGGAACTTCGCCGGCACAAATTTCTTGGGCTTATAGCGTTCTTTGAACGCCAGCAGTTCTTCCTCGGTTTTGCTCAACCCGCTGCCGCCCTTTTTCTGCTTTTCTTCCAAGCGCCCAACATTCATGTACCACTCAAGATTCTCAACGCCGCGATAAAGCCCGATCGCTTCGTCTTCATCTTTGCCGAATTCCACCGAGCCCAGCGCCGCGAAATATTGCGCATTCTCTGGAACCAGAATGAGAGAGGCGGGATCGGCGCCCTCCGGCAGCGGGAATTTGCGCTCTTCCCAAATCTTGGGGATGTTCGCTTTCCAGCACTCTTTCATGCCGCGGATGTAGGTGTTCGGCCCGCCGAGCAATAAAACTTGAGGCCGGAGCGTGTTGCCCCGGGTAAGCACGGCCAGATTCTGTTGCACGATGGCTTCAAATAACGAAGCCATCAATTCGTCGCCCGGCACGCCGCTCTTCTGCAGGCCGTTGATATCCGTTTCCGCGAAAACGCCGCATTTCCCCGCAACCGGATGCAGCTTTAGGCCGACGTAGCCCATTTGGCAAAGCTGCTCGGACGGGATGCGCAGCTTGGCATTGATCTTGTCAATCACGGCGCCCGTGCCGCCCGCGCACTTATCGTTCATCGAGGGGATTTTCTTTTTCCGGCCGGTCGCGGGATCTTCCTTGAAGATGATGATCTTGGCGTCCTGCCCGCCCAACTCGATCACCGAACCGCACTGCGGGTAGAGCTTCTCCACGGCCAGCGCCACGGCATTCACTTCCTGCACGAATTTTGCGCCGATCAGAGGCGCGATGCCGCCCCCGCCGCTGCCTGTAACGAAGATACGTGTAAGGCCGTGGGCGATTCCTACTTCGCTCTCCATCCGTTTCAGGAATTCGAGAACCTTCTCCGGCTGCTTGGTATCGTGGCGTTGATAATCCCGCCAGAGGATCTGGTCATCGGCGGGATTCACGACCACGGCTTTGACCGTGGTCGAGCCGACGTCCAGGCCCACCATGAGTCGCACGCCCTGATCCAACTTCGGCGCCACCGGCTTAATTACCGGCGGCGGGGCCACCGGCGAAGGCTTGGACAGATTTGTCAGCGGGACGAATGCGCCGCCCGCATTGCCGTCGCTTCCAGTTCCGCAGCTTCCGCTCGAGCAGCCCATTGTTTCTCCCGAGCCTAAGCCGCGGCGCTCGCGCGCTCGGTCGGCTTATGCTCGGCTTTCATCAGTTGCGCGACGTGGCGCAGGAAATTCGCGGCCACGCCGACCACGCCTTCGGTGCGCGGAACTTTGTACATCGGCGACTTCAATTCCGGATGCTCCTCCACGTAAGCCCGAATTTCCTCGAGCGTTCTGCCTGTGGCTTCCAGCGCGGCTTTGAACTCCAGCTTGGTTTTCGCTTTGGCCTCGCCGAGCGCCATCTGCACGCGGCTGTGCGCGTTCACATCTCCCTCCCCGGAAGTTTCGATGGGAAGGAAGATCATGTCCTTGTAATGGGACATCACGGCGGATTGAGCGCCGTCGGATTGCGTCGAAGGCATGCAACCGAAAGGCTTCATCGCCAGGACCATGTGCGCCAGCCCTTTATGCGAATAGTAGATATTCTTGGCCACTTCGAGATGGCCTTCACCGCCCGCGGCCCGCGAGTTGTAATAAGGATGACCGAGCCTTTGCAGCTCATACTGATCGACCAGGTGATGTCCTGTCCCGCCGAGCGCGTCGATAATCCGGTTGTATTCGCGCTTGAAGATCTGTTCGGCGATCTTGATTTGCGCGATCTTCTTGTACATGGCCAAGTTGATCTTCAGGTGCTTGTCCACTCGCCAGGAGGGTGGCAATGCTGCCCCCTGTTTGAGGCCCTTTTCGTCCCGGCACTGCTGAACCACCTGGTGCATCAGGTAGCAGATCCAGGTCCCAATCGGTTCGACCACCACCTGCGCGCCTTCCTTTTCGAGGAAGCGGAACATGTTGAAATTGCCGTCGCCCTCGGTGGTCTGCGCCCAGAATTCTCCGGTGATCTTCACGATGGGCTTGACGCGCGTACGATCAATGGGGATGGCCGCAAACCGGTCGCGCACTTGGCGCAGCGCGGACATGATTTCGTCGCCGAAAAGCTGATGCAAAAATTTGCCCAGGTATTCGCCCGTTCCCTCGAAACGCGTATTCTTGAGCAATTTCGCCATGCGCCCGCGCAACGTCCAGGGCTTCTGGCGGCGCATCACTTCGTGCAAAAGCTCCATGGAGTCTTCCAGAACGCGGTCGGTTTCTCCCGCGTTCGCCTCATAGGGTCGAATCTGATACGCAACATCGTTGATGATGTCGCCCATATTCAAGGCGTTCAGAATGGCCAGGAAGAAGTCCAGATTCATTTCCAGGCCGGCCTCGGCTTCGGCCTGATCGAGTCCGCCGCTTTGCTGGAAAAGCAGCACGCGGAACTTATCGAAACCCGCATTGCGCAGGGCCAGGCGGTATTCCGATTCGTACATGCCGAAGCGGCAAGGGCCGCAAGCGCCGGCAGTAAAGAAAACGTAGCGATCGCAGATTTCGTCCTTCGTCAGCCCCTTGGCCTCGAGGTCCTGAACAAATTGCACGAGGTTTCCGACCGTGAAGTAGGTTGGATTGCACTGGCCGTTGTTCCCGTATTCCTTGCCAAGCTGAAACGCCTTCTTATTAGGCACCGGCACGGATTCGCACCTGTAGCCCAGGCTTTCCAGCGCACCGTGCACCAGGCGTTCATGCTTCCAAGTGAGGCCCCCGAAAAGGATCGTGGTGTGGTCGCGTTGCAGTTTCGTGAAGGGCAGCTCAATCGGCTTATGAAAGTGGTGAATTTCCCGGCGCTCGATGCCCGCCTCCTCTTGCAAGCGCTTGCGCTCTTCCTCCAGGCGCTGGCGAATCGACGCCTCCGTGGACAGAATCTGAACCAGCTCGCCATTCGCTTGTGTGCCCTGAATAGGTGCAACAGTGCTCATGATCCACTCCCGTCTGGCTGATCTATGTTGAATTCGCTTTTCAAGCCCAAACGATTGTCGGTCAGCCTCCTGCCTGGTGACCGTTGCGCCCGATCCTGCAAGAAGGCCGGGCTTGGCTTGCATTTTTGGGGCGTGGTACCGCCAACCAACCTTATGCGCAGGGACCCCCGTTGGATGCCCTCAAACAGACCGGTGCCGCCAACCTCAAGTAACAAATTCTGCCGTTTTTGTCCAGAGCATGTGTACAAGAATGCAGCGGATGGCCGCCAATGCGGCCCGAATGGCTAGATCGCTCCCTGGATGGCAACGAGAGAAAAAGGTGCAGCGCTCGTTTCCGTTCCAGCGCTACACCTCACTGACGCGAATTAAAAGCGGTAAGCAACGCCGACGGAGGGTTCGTAAGTAAAACTGAACGCATTCGTATGCAGCGCGCTCAGTTTGAAGTCCGGCGCTTGATATCCCAACCCACGGAACTCCGTCCTGAAATAGAAATGGGAGAATGCGGGTATATCCGCACCGGCGCCGTACAGAAACATGCCTCTCGGCTGCGTCCCAACGCCCGCGGACGATCCGTTGTAGACGGGGCCAACGACGGCTTCCGCGCGAAGTGTCGGGAGAGCGTAGCCCGTGGGTGTGCCACCAATGGTTGAACCAGAATTCGTTGAACTCGTTGGGGCGCTGTAATTCCCTGGGATGAAGAGGACCAAGCCTCCACCACCCTCCAAAAACGGTCGAATGCGCTGCGAACTTCCGAAGGTGTAGACGTAACTGCCGCTAATCTCGGAGAAGTAAGACGGAATAGACGAGACTGCGCCGCCGATCGTGTACTTCTGCGAATTGCGGCTGAAGCCGTAACGGCCTTCCAGCGCGCTCGACGAATTCAGATGGAATCGATACCCAAGAGAGGCCCCGCCGGCATTGGTTTCCTGCTCGGTAATGGCGTTACCGTTGGCATGATTGGCGAATAAGCCGAAGCCGGTCACGAAAATTTCTGCGCGGCCCCCATAACCTTCCGAACCGTATTTAGTGTGCACAGAAGCTGGCGCCGATGAACCAGCATCCGGCATGCTGCCGGGAGTGTTTGTCGGCTGAGCCGCAGGCTCGCTGCTTTCCTGCAATGTCGTGCTTTGCGTCGAAGTTGATTGCTGAGGCATCGTTGAATCCTGAGCCGCGACGCTCGCGGACATCATCATAGTGAGAAAAATAGCCGGTAACAGACTTTTCATTTCTATTCTCCCTTCGGGGTGTACGTTCGTTGTGACTTGTCGAACCTGAAGACCGCGGCCTGGTGATTTTTATTCCCGGCTGGCGACAAGTGGTGCGGTTGGAAGGGCAACAGTTAAAATTTCAGGGATTCGGTGAAGGGATTCGTTTCCATTGGTCGATTGCGATGTTTCTACGATGATCCATTTGAGCGACCACTCCTCGGCCCCGAAACCGGGAGCCTGCATGGCAGCAGTTCACCTGGTGATGCTAAGGTTGGGAGAAGGGCGGGAATAAAAATTGTCGTCCGGGAGTCTTGTTTGCGAAGAGCGCCCAATGCCTAAGGGGTCGCTACGGATGGTGGAACCGGGGGAAGATGCCTGAGCGCTTTGAACAGGTAGTGCTGCCGCATCTCGATGCGGCGTACAACCTCGCTCGCTGGCTCCTAGGGAGCTCGGCCGATGCTGACGACGTGGTGCAGGAAGCATTTCTCCGAGCGCTGCGTTTTTTTGACGGCTTTCGCGGCGGAGACAGCCGCGCCTGGCTCCTCAAGATCGTGCGCAATACGACTTATTCCTGGGTGCGGAAGAATCGCCCGGCACAACTGGCCGACGAATTCGACGAAACGGTGCACAGCGGCGAAAAGATGATCGAAAATGCGGAAGCCAAACTGCTGTCTCGCGCGGAAAGTGAGCGCGTGAGAAGAGCCCTCGAAACGCTTCCGGTCGCGTTCCGAGAAGTGCTGGTGCTGCGCGAGATCGAAGGGCTCTCTTACAAGGAAATCTCCGAAGTAACAGGCGTTGCTATGGGAACCGTGATGTCGAGCCTTTCTCGGGCGCGCCAAAAACTGCGCGATGAGCTTCGCACCGCCGCAGGAAAGGAGGCCTGACGTGGACTGCACCCTTCACCGCCATTTGCTGGAGGCGTATCTCGATGGAGAACTCGGCTTTGAGCGCACCCTGGAAGTGGAAGCGCATCTCGCGTCGTGCCACGCGTGTTCCTCGGAAGTGCAAAGCTGGAAGGATGTTCGAGCGGCGATGCAGAGCTCGGACTTATATCACCGCGCGCCTGCGCATCTGGAGGACAAACTTCGCAAGCTGCTACCCCAGGAAAGCCGAAGCGAAAGAATGCCGTGGTTTCAGCGGTGGATCTGGGCGGGGGGTGGAGCTGCCTTTGCAACTGCCGCGTTGCTGATCACGTTCATGATGACGCGCCCCGCTGCTACTTCGCCCAGCCAGGACATTGTCTCGAGTCACATTCGTTCGCTGATGGCGGATCACCTCACGGATGTAGTCTCGACCGATCAGCACACCGTCAAACCGTGGTTCGATGGCAAGCTGGATTTTGCGCCGCCGGTGCAGGACTTCGCCGCCGCCGGATACCCCCTCGCTGGTGGCCGCCTCGATTATTTGGAGAACCGCAAGGTCGCTGTGCTCATTTATCATCGGGCGCTTCACATCATTAATCTATATGTATGGCCCGCGCAGGATAACGGAAGCTCGACGATCCAGGTGCGGACGATTCAGGGATATAACGTTATTTCGTGGAAGAAGAATGGTTTTGAGTTCCGCGCCGTGTCGGATCTGAATACTGCCGAACTTCGCGATTTTGCCCTGCTTTTCACGCCCTGAGTCTCAGCTAAGCTCTGTCGAAAATCCCGTCACCCTTGCGAGGTTCTCCGGAGCCAATCCGTTCCTCAGCCTCCCTCCAGCTTCATTGATCGCCCGGACGCCCATTTAGCTTGAGACTCCAGCGCCAGCGATTTTATTCCCAGCGCCGATTTTGCCCCTCGCCGGGGAATATTTTGTAGCTGCGCCCGGTCATCTCCCATGAGAGCGCCACAAAGGCATCTCGGACGCAAGCTTGCCAGAGGAGAAGAATCAAATCATGTCGAAATACATCGAGAAAAATCTGAATCAAGACGGCGTCGACCGTCGGGGCTTCCTGAAGTGCATGGCTTGGGCGGGCACGGGCGCTCTTTGCGTGCTGCAGGGCGGCGTTCTGAAGTCGTTCGCTCTGAGCGACGTCATGCGCCAGAAGGTCGGCGACCTCCGAGGCGACCTCAGCTTCGTACAAATCAGCGACAGCCACATTGGGTTCAACAAAGATGCCAACCCGGATGTCACCGCGACGCTGCGCCAGGCCATTGCCAAGATCAACGCGCTGCCTGAGACTCCCTCGTTTGTCCTGCACACCGGCGACCTCACGCACCTCTCGAAATCTGAGGAGTTCGATACCCTCGCGCAATCACTGAAGAGCCTTAAGACCGATCAAGTCTTCTGCGTTCCCGGCGAGCACGACGTCTTGAATGACAACGGCCAGATCTTTCGTGAGCGCTTCGGCCGGCAAGCGATGGGCGACGGCTGGTACAGCTTCGACCAGAAAGGCGCGCATTTCATCGGCTTGGTCAACGTGATGAACCTCAAGGCCGGCGGCTTGGGCAATCTCGGATCCGAGCAACTCGAATGGCTCGAGAAGGACGTTGCCAAGCTAAAGAGCAGCACCCCGGTCGTCGTCTTCGCGCACATTCCGCTTTGGGCTGTGTATCCGCAATGGGGCTGGGGCACTGACGATAGCGAGCAGGCGCTTTCATATCTGAAGCGATTCGGCTCGGTTACAGTTTTGAACGGCCATATCCACCAAACCATGCAAAAAGTTGAAGGCAACATCACGTTTCATACGGCCACTTCCACTGCTTTCCCGCAGCCCCAGCCCGGACAGGCAGATTCACCGGGGCCAATGAAAGTGCCGGCGGAGAAACTCCGCGAAGTCTTGGGAATCACCAATGTGAACTTCGTGCG
>DASPYR010000282.1:0-4751 GCA_035636675.1 Rugosimonospora sp.
GGAGGGCGGAAAGGGTGGGGTTTTCGCCGGGCTGGCTCGCGCGATTAAAAGGCGCATGGTTGAGTCCGAGAAAAGCCCCAGCCTTTGCGGAATGGCGCAAAGGCTGGGCTACACGCTTTTCGTGCATGTTTAAGTCGACGAGTTGATCTAAAGTAATTCTCGATGACTCGTCGACGCGCCGACGACTTATCAACTGCAACTTGAAGATGCATCCAGCGTATGGAAAACCCGCAGCCTCACGTGGGCATCTTCAGGAAGAAATAAAGTCCGCAGAAGAGAAAGATAAAATCGGGAGACCAGGCGCTCAGAATCGGCGGAAGCTGCCCGACGCCGCCGAGCGCCTCGAAGAGCGCCGCCGTGGCCCAATAGACCACCGCCAGGCCCACACCCAGCGCCAGCCCGCCCACGGCGCCCCGGCTTCCCACCAGAATCGAAAACGGAATCGCCAGCATGATGACGATGGGCGCGATGAGCGGAAACGCCAGCTTCTTGTGCAACTGCACCGAGAAGCGCGCTACGTCAAAGCCCGAATGCCGCAGCCTGGCGATATAATTTCGCAACTCGAACCAATCCATCTCCGAGCTTTGCCGGGTTTCGCGCGTGAAGTAAGAGGGCGGCTCATCGAGTTCGGGCAGCTCCATCACCTGAAACTCTGCGTAGCGCGAGATGGCGCCGCCCTGAAAATCGCGAATCCAGCCGGACTCCAGAATCCAGGCGTGCTGTTGCGGCTCCCAGTAGGCGCGGCCGGCGTAGACGCGGCGGCGAAGCGAGAAACGTTGCGGATCCAGCTCAAAGACGCTCAGTCCGCCAAACAGAACGCGATCCGGATCGAAGAGCTGATAGTTGTAGATCTTCGAGTTGTTGCCGAAGATCCATTGCCGCTGCGGCTGGAAATAGGTCTGCGGCGGGAGCCCTTTGATGATGCTGTGCAGTTCCTCAGCGCGCTGATTGGCGTAAGGCAGATAGCTTTGATCGAAGGCGATGAGCCCGGCGGTCATGATCCCGCCCGCCAATAGCAAGGGAAGCGCGACACGATAGAGGCTGATCCCGGCAGCCTTGAACGCGACCAGTTCGTTATTCTTGGTCATGACTCCGAGCGTGATCAGGATGGAAACCAGGCAGGCCAGCGGCGCAAGCTGATACAGCAAGTAGTAGCCGAGGTATCGGAAATAATTCGCCACTTGAAGGAACGAGGCGCGGTGGCGCGCAATGTCGTCCAGCAGATCGAAGAAAGTAAAGATCTCGAACAGAAGAATGAAGCCCGCGAGCAGCAGCATAAAATAGAAGAGGAAATTGCGCAGCAGATAATAGTCCAGGACTTGCGGGAATCTGCCGACATAGCGCCTGCGTGAGCCCTCGAGCGGCGCGGCGAAATCCGACCGCGACACCGCGGCTTCAAGTCTTTCTTTAGCTTTTAAGTGAGCTTTTGACTGGCGCCACCAATGCCTCAGCCCGGTCAGCGCTTCGCCCAGCCAGGTTTCGCCACCCAGTCTTTCCACCGAAGGCAGCAGGGCAATGGCGGCGGCGGTCATCAAGATATTCGCGGTCCAAATGCCCAGCCAGATAGGCATGGAGCCGTCGCGGGCCAGTTCGGCGCAAAAGACAAAGATGATGTAGTAAGCACAGACCAGCGATACGGCCAGAACGAAGCCGGCCGCGCGCCCTCCGCGGCGCGGCCGCGAGCCCACCGGGAGCGCGACCAAGGCAAAAACCAGGCACGCCGCAGGGAAGGCGAAGCGCCGATGAAACTCCACGCGCGACTCCCTCGCGCTTGGCCCGTGGTCGGCTAAAAGCTGGCGGAGAGGGCGCTCGGAATTGACCAGCGCGGTGGCCTGGGTTGCGCCGTTGCCGGCCACAGCCACGCCCAGGTCGCGCTCGCTATAAACCGAAAGCCCGTAATGTTCCGGGCCCTGCGTTTGCGATTCGTGCACACTGCCGTTGCGCAAATAGAGCTGCAGCTTGCCCTGATTGCGGTCGGCTACTACAATGGCGTCCTCCGCCAGCGTCAGGCGCGAAACGTCGCCCCCATCGGATTCCGCCAAAAAGACGCCATGCCAATTCATGGCGGCGGCCGGGATGTCCTGCACGTAGAGCACCAGGTGAGGAAATTGCTCGTTGAAAATGCGCGGCTGGACTTCGAAAGAGGCCTGCGTGCTGCGCAAGCGTTCTTCGAGCGAGCGCAGAGTGCGAATGGATATCGGACCGAGCCACACGGTCATGCATAGCGTGATGCCGGCGGCCAGCAGCGCCAGCACGCTCACCGGAACGAGGATGCGCTTCAGCCCCATTCCCGCCGCGTTCATGGCGATCAATTCGCTATCGGCGGACATGCGGCCCAAGCCGATCAGCACGCCCACCAGCACGCCGATGGGCACGCTGAAGGTGAGCACGCGCGGAAATGCGCTGAGGAAGAGAAGCGCAATCTGGCGCGCGTCGCCGGAATGCCGCGCCACCACGTTCATGATCTGCACGAGCTGTGGAACGAAAATGACGAAGGTGAAAATGCCCAGCCCCAGCAGTGCGTGGGAGAGAACTTCGCGGAAGATGTAGCGATCGATGATGCGCATCGCGCCGATACCGAGAAACGAAGACCGCCATTCTAGCACGCTCGCCTCGCGCGGGTTCGGAGCGTCGCGCGCATGACGCGTATCCATCTCGTGCTGCTTTGGCACATGCACCAGCCGCAATACCGCGACCCCGCCACGCGCCGCTACATCCTTCCCTGGACGCGCCTGCATGCGCTCAAGGATTACTGGGGCATGGTCCGCGTGCTCGAGGAATTTCCCGCCGTGCACGCCACCTTCAACATCGTGCCTTCGCTCGCCGCGCAACTGGAAGAGTACGCGGGAGGCAAATTCGACGAGCCCTGGTTCACGCTGGCCTTTTCGCCCGCCGACCAATTGAGCGACGAGGATAAAGCCGAATTGCTCCGGCGCGGTTTTCAGGCCAATGCCGACCACCTGATCGGCCGCTGGCCGCGCTACAAGGAGCTTTTCGACCGCGCGCATTCCGCCGATGCGGCTCTGGCGATTCGCACGTTTGCACTGCGGGACTGGCGCGATCTGCAATTGCTTTCGCAGCTCGCCTGGATGGATGAGGAATATCTGGCCAAGGATGCGGACGTGAGCGGGTTATCGAAGAAGGGCAGCGACTACACGGAGAACGACAAGCAGTCGCTGCGCGCGAAGCAACTCGAGCTTCTCGCGCGCGTCTTGCCCGAATATCGCCGCGCGCGCGACTCCGGCCAAATCGAAATCTCCACCACGCCGTTTTATCATCCGATCCTGCCGCTGCTCTGCGACACGGACATCGCGCGGCAGGCCAATCCCGAAACGCCGCTGCCGAGCCCCGCCTTCCGCCATCCCGAGGATGCCCGCGAGCAGCTCGTCCGCGCGCGCGCCTATCACGAGCGCCTATTCGGAGCGCCGCCCGCCGGGCTGTGGCCGTCGGAGGGATCGGTTTCCAACGACGCGCTCTCCATCGCCGCCGAACTCGGCTTCCGCTGGTTCGCCAGCGATGAAGGCGTGCTCGGCCGCACCTTGAATATCGGTTTCGGCCGCGACGCCGAAGGCCTTCCCTCGAATGCCGAGCGTCTCTACGCGCCGCTGCGCGTGAATCTCGGCGAACGCGAAATCGCCGGCCTCTTTCGCGATCATTATCTTTCGGACCTGGTCGGCTTCGTTTATAGCCGCATGGACGCGGTCTCCGCGGCCGAGGACCTCTACCGCCGCATGCGCATCGTCGCCGAACGCGTGCAGTCGCGCGCCCCGCTCACCTTGCCGCTGATTCTCGACGGCGAAAATGCCTGGGAGTATTACCCCGGCAACGGCCGCGAATTTCTGCGTCATTTTTACGGGCGAATTTCGCGTGATCCGGATATTCGCGCCTTGACCGTCAGCGAAGCCTTGCACGAGGCCAGCGAAATCGCCACGGTTAAGGGAATTGCGCCGGGTTCCTGGATCAACGCCAACTTCGACGTGTGGATCGGGCACAAAGAGGACGTCACGGCCTGGGAATTATTGGCGCGCGCGCGGGAATTTTATGCCCAGCAACTCGCGCGTCACGAGCGCGGCGAAGCGAATGCTCCTAATGCCGATCAGCTTTCCGCCGCGTTCGAAGCGCTGCTCATGGCCGAAGGCAGCGACTGGTGCTGGTGGTTCGGTCCCGAACACAGCTCCGCGAACGACGAAGAATTCGACGCCTTTTTCCGCCAACTGCTGAGCGAGGCCTATCAAAGCCTGGGCCGCGAGGCGCCCGACGAATTGGCCGAGCCCATCAAGCGCAAAGCCGAGCCGGCGCATGTGGTCGCGCCCGCGGCGTTTCTGGATGTATGCGTGGACGGGCGCGAATCCACTTATTTTGAATGGCTGGGCGCGGCGCTCTATTCGCCCGATCGCCAGGATAGTTCCATGCACGGCCGGGTTCATTGGCTGCATCAGTTTCGCTACGGCTTCAGCCGCGAACGCTTTTATATTCGCGTGGATCTGGCCGAAGGAGCCCTGGCGGCGCTGCAAGACGCGGAATTTCGCATCACCTTGCGCGGCGATGAGGAACTGCGCATCGTTCTGCACGTGCGCGAAGGAAAGATTGACAACCAGCACGTCGAGACGAAGGATACCTGCCTCTGGGGGCCGCAGGAGATGGTTATCGCGGCCTGCGATCGCATCCTGGAAGTTTCCGTGGCCCGCAAGCTCTTGCGCCTGGGCCAGCGCAATTCGTTTTCTCTGGTGATTGCGCTGTGGGAAGGCGGC
>DASPYR010000283.1:0-5150 GCA_035636675.1 Rugosimonospora sp.
GCGATTTCAGCTTCGGCATCGCGGTGGACGCCTCGTTCAACGCCTATCTTACGGGCCAGACTAATACGACAGGGATTGCGACCTCGGGCGCCTTCCAGACGATCCTGGGCGGAAGTTCCGATGCCGTCGTCGCAAAGCTGAATCCCCTTGGGTCCGCACTTCTCTACTTGACCTACCTTGGCGGCAGTGGCTTTGACTTCGGCAACGGCATCGCGGTGGACGGATCGGGCAACGCCTACGTCACAGGGCAGACAGGGTCGTCTGACTTCCCGGTGACTGCGGGCGTCTTTCAGATGGGTTTCGGCGGTAGCGTAGATGCTTTCGTAACGAAAGTGAACCCCTCTGGCTCCGGACTCGTGTACTCAACATTTCTCGGAGGCAGTTCTAATGACGCCGGAACCGGCATCGGTGTGGATGGCTCTGGTAACGCCTTCGTGACGGGCTTAACGCTTTCCAGCAACTTCCCCGCCGGCAATGCCCCCTCCGGGGCGTGCGCTGGGACTTGCGGTACTGGTGCATCTTTTGACGCCTTCGTGACGGAGGTGAATTCCATGGGCTCTCGGCTTGTCTACTCCACTTACCTCGGTGGCAGTGGGTTTGACGAGGGCACAGGCATCGCTTTGGACTTTTTGGCTGCCCCGGACGCGTACGTAGTGGGCTTCACCGGTTCCTCAACTGACTTCCCGACGACCATGGGCGCCGTCCAAACCACGTTCGGCGGTGGCAGTACCGACGCCTTCGTGGCGAAGATCAGCGAGGCGGTGGTCCCGCCGCCGCCCAGTGTAGGCAAAGTGACTGGCGGTGGCACCGTGGATGTTACTGGGGGTATCGCTAATTTTGGTTTCATCGTGCAGGCGCAATCGAGCTCTGGCCCGATCGGCGGCGACCTGCAATACGTCAACCACGCCAGCGGTGCGAAGATACATAGCGTGACGTTTAGCACCTTTACGCTCAGCGGCAATACAGCCACATTCAGTGGCGCGTGTACCAACAACGGTGCGCCGTGCACTTTCAACGTGACGGTCCAAGATAATGACCAGCCGCCGGGTCCCGACTCGTTCGTCATTTCCATTGATGGTGGCTCGCCCGAAGGCGGTACGCTTAGCGACGGAGATATTGAGATCCACAATCAGTAGAAAGACGCGAGCAAGGCGCGGACTGCATGCAAGTCGACTCGCATGCACATCAATTTAGCGGATGCGGTCGAGGGGCCACAGCAGGACGTGCAGTTCGCGGGCGAAGGAGACGGCGGCGGGAGTGGACGAAACCTGAATACCGGCTGACTGGGACACGCTGTTCTCTTCGATATTCACCGATGCGGACTGCAACGGCCAGGGCAGGTGATGAATTTCGCCGCGGTACGTTCTGTCCTTCCAAACCGTATAGAGGCAATAGCGCTCGGCGAGAAAATAATCCAGCGAGCCGGGCTGTGCACGCCGCGCGGGTGAGGTGGGAGCATACGTCGCGCGCCACACCGCGTCTCCGCGAATCGAGGAGTAGGAAATCGAGTCGGCGCGTTTCTCCACTTGCATGCGCGCATGGAAATACGGCAGGTGATAAAACGTTCTCGCGCCCCACACGGCCGTCCGGCTGGCCGTATCCAGGCTGAAGAAGTAAATGCCTGGCTTGCCGCCGACCTTCACGTAGGTGCGGCAGTTGAGCTCGGGAAGATCGGACATGCCCGGCAGTGGAGGCAGGCCCCGCAGCCGAAGGGACATGTGAAAGGGCGTGATGCTGATCCAGGCGTCGCCGCCAAAAGAATCAAGCTCGAGCTGCTCGGGGATGAGAGGCCAGATCGCTTCGGGCGGAACATTCCAGTGCGTGAAAAGGAGATCGCGCCAGACCTGGACCATGATCCAGTGGCGCTTCGGTACCGGCCAGGGCCGGTGATCCTGCTCAGCGAGGGGATTCATGACTGGGGCGAAGCCCGGTCCGAACCGGGAATTTAACACAGAGGGCACAGAGACACAGAGAAGATATAGTCGAAGCTAAGACAGGAGTTGCGGAGTCGCGGCGTGAGGAAGCCGCCTGGAAGCCCTTCGCGGCTCAGGGCAAGCCGGCGCTACAAGAAAGGCGGCGCCAAAAGGCAAAGCGAGGATGCCGCCTGGAAGCCCTTCGCGGCTCAGGGCAAGGCGGCGCTACAAAAAAAGGCGGTACCAAAAGGCAAAGCGAGGATGCCGCCTGGAAGGCGGCGCTACAAAAAGCCTCAGTGGGAAAAGGGGTACATCAGCCAGCCGAGGCCGAGAGCGACGATCAGGAATGCCAGGAACGCCCATACGGCGTAGCGAATGCGTTCGTTCATGTTGTTCTTGGAGAGAAACGCGAAGGCCGCCGACACCGCCAACGCGAAGATCACCATGGTTTGAAAATGGTTGAGAATCATGATCCAGGGGCCGCGGCGGGTCCTTCTTCTTTTGATCCAAAGCCGATTTGCAGCACTTCCAGGACGCACAGCAAGTTCAAAACGCCGGCCGTGGCAAAGAGCCTGGTCCCGTAATCGCCGGAAGCTCTGGAAACATCGGCGCCCGCCGGATTGATGGTGCCGGCGAGAAAATAAAAGATGCCGTTGCCGATATCGGCGAGGAAGCCGAGCATGTCAAATGCGTCGGCCGCATTCGAGCTGAACACGTTGCCGCGCATCCACAGCCCCACGAGCGCCAGAATGGCGACGGCGCAGAAGTACACGATGGCCTTGCCCCATCTGCGGAGCAAAGCGTGGCCCAGCCCGGGCACCAGCCATCCCGCAGCGGCCGCCACCAGCGCGACCGCGGGATTCATTGCCGGACTCTGGTGCGTTTCGGGCATGCGATTCAGGCAAGCAGCGCAAGGATGCCGGTCTGCATGGGTCCGGTGACCCGCGCTTCCCTTCCCTCGATGTACACATTCACTTCGCTGCGAATCCCGAACTCCTGGAGATAAATTCCCGGTTCGATGGAAAAGCAGGTGCGCGGCAAAATCGCGCGCGAATCGTGCGTCTCGAGGCTATCCATATTGGCGCCATTGCCGTGAACTTCCTGTCCGATACTGTGGCCGGTGCGGTGGACAAAATATTTTGCGTAACCCGCCTCGGAAATGACCTCGCGAGCCACGCGATCCACTTGCCATCCTTTGACGGTGCGCCCCTTGGCCAGCGCCTGGCGGATAAAGGCAATGGCCTGGTCGCGCGCCTCGCGGACATACTCGAAAATGCACTCGTACTTGCGAGGAACTTCCGCGCCCAGGTAACCAACCCAGGTGATGTCGTAATAGACGCTGCCGGGGCGCTGGAGTTTTCCCCAGACGTCGAGTAGCAGCAAATCGCCTTCGCGAATGGGCGCCGAGTTCGCGGCAGCCGGCTCATAATGCGGGTCGCCGCTGTGAGGCCCGATGGCCACGATGGGCGGCTCGTCCGTGGTGACGGAATTGGCGCGGAATTTCTCCACAATCCATTGTTGCAATGCGTACTCCGTCAGATTGGCTTTCGCGCGGACTTGCGCCGCGGCATGAGCGAAAGCCTCCTGTACGACGCGATCGATCACCTTGCCAGCTTCCAGATGCGATTGAAATTGCTCCGCGCTCCAGCAGGCCTCGAATCTTTGCACCAAATCAGCCGAACTGACGACCGAGCAACCCTGCGCGCGCACCATTTCCACCGTGCCGGCGTCCACCAGCGACACGTAAGGTATGGCGTTCCGCGGAGAATATTGCATGGCGACTCTGCGCGCGCGGCCGATCAGGCGCGGCAGGTTCTTGTTCAGTTCGTCGAGGCTGGCATAAACCAATTTCTGACCCGGCAGACTATCGAGCGCGCCGGCCTCGATGCGATGCACCAGCTTCCGCGGAACGCCGCGGCTGGGGATCAGATAAAACCAGCGCCGCGTGCCCATGCCGGCGCCGTTCAGTCCCAATACCCGGGAAGCAATCGGATCGCGATGATGGAAATCGTAGAAGAGCCAGCCGTCCAGGCCTGCGGACCGCAATTCCTGTTGTATGGTTTCGATTGGCGGCATAACGACCACCCCACCACGCGCAAAGGCGGCGCGTGTCGGGGACCCCGGTTTACGTGCAAAGCCGGGCAGTGCCGGGCACCCCGGTTGACCACCCCCGCACACGCGACTTCTTCTATCACGCGAATGCTCGCGCTCAAGAGGCGCGCGTTGCGGTCCCGCTTTTACCACCCCGGCAGACGAAAAAGCGCCGTGCGCTGGAGGGCCGCTTTGGAGCGCGAAACGTCAGCCAGCGGAACGATTTTTTGCAACAGAAAAAGACGCGATGGCACGGACTTGTTCCGCTCTGGCCCCCTGAACTTCCACGCGCTTGAGCCGGCTCCGCTGGCCCGACGTGATTTTAACAGCGGCCAGCGGCACATTCAAATGAGCGGCGAGAAAGCGTCGCAGGGCTTCGTTGGCGCGGCCCTCCACGGGAGGAACATGCAGGCGAATGCGCAGAGCGCCCTGCCATTCGCCGTCGATCTCATTGCGGCTCGCCCGCGGCTGAACGCGAACCAGGAAACTCAATCCGCCCGCGCTCTCCCGGACTTCGATCATTTCGTCTGCCGAGTGCCGAAAAGCGCGGTTCCCAGGCGAATTTGCGTCGCGCCTTCCTCGATGGCGATATCGAAATCGCGCGACATTCCCATGGATAATTCCGGCAAGAGCCAATCGAGTTGCCGCGAGAGGCGATCCCGGATCTCGTGCAGCCGCCGAAAGAACGGCCGCACTTCGTGCGGGTCGGATGTCAGTTCCGGAACCGTCATCAGGCCGCGCAATTCCAAGCGCGGCATCAGAAGCACGCCTTCGGCAAGGCGCGAGAGCTCGGCCGGGTCGCAGCCTGATTTTGTTACGGCGGAATCGAGCCGCACCTCGATCAGCACCGGCAAGCGGCGGCCCTCGCCGGCAGCTTTGTTGAGCTTTTCCGCCAAAGGCAGGCTATCGAGCGAATCGATGGTGTGAAAGAGACCAATCGCTCGCGCCGCCTTGTTCCTTTGCAAATGGCCGACAAGATGCCAGGTGGCCGCCAGGCCTTCGACAACGGGCGCCTTCGACTCCCATTCCTGAACCCGGTTTTCGCCGAAATGCCGGACGCCCAGTTCAAAGGCTTCACGGATTCGTTCCGCGGGGAAGGTCTTGGAGATGCCCACGATGGTTACGTCGGAAGCTTTTCGTCCAGCA
>DASPYR010000284.1:0-24360 GCA_035636675.1 Rugosimonospora sp.
CCAGGAGGCGACTATAGACGATGTTCATCGTGCCATCCGGGAAGGCCGGATCACTTGCCGGGGATTGGTGCAGCTGTACATCAATCGCGCCAAGGCCTATAACGGCGTCAGCGATGAGCTGGTGACAAAAGATGGAGCGCCTGTCCCGCCGGCACCCGGCGTAATTCGAGTAGGCGCGCCGCTCAAATTTCCAACCGCCACCGTAGCCATATCAACTCTGCTACCCGATTTTGATCAGTACGCCGGGCCGCCGATTGAACTCGGCAGGATGGAGCCGACTGCGTCTGATCCAAGCGTGCACCAGCAATACGGCATGACCATCGGCATGGCCAACGCCGGCCAGCTTAACGCGCTCGGCACACTCAATCTTCGGGGCGAGCGCTCCGTGACGTGCAAAGGCGATCGTGACCGCCGCCCCTCGGACGGGCCTCTGCCGAAGGGCTCGCCTGCCGTGTGCGAGGAATTCCGCAAGCAACCCGATGCCCTCGAGCGCGCGGCTGAACTCGACGCGCAATACGGCAGGAATCCCGGCCTGCAGAAGATGCCCATGTACTGCGTCGTTTTCACCTTCAAGGATTCGTACGACACCAAAGACATGCGTAGCACCGGGGGCGCGGATGCCAACTACGATATTGATTTCCCGGCCCGGGACCACACGCTCGTGTCACAGCTTCGGGAAAAAGGCGCCATCATTTATGCCAAAGCGGTGAACACGGAGTACAACGGGCGTCCCGTGCCGGCCATTCGCGGCGACGACTCCTCGGAATCGCGAGGCTCAAACAGGCCCACAAAAGTTTTTGTTTCGACCCAGGGATATCAGCGCAGTAGCTGGGCGGGAAATCCGAGCGATGTCTACGACACCACGCGGGCGGCCTCTTTGGGCTCGAGCTCCGGCTCGGGCGTCTCCGTCAGCGCAAATCTTGCCATGTGCAGTCTTTGCGAAGAGACCAGCATGTCCTGCCGCGGGCCCTCGAATCACAATGCCGTGTCGCTGATCTTGCCTCACAAATCGCTCATTTCCTTTCTCGGAGGCGCGATCGGCGCAGATATCTACAATGATCGGGCAGGCATTATGTGTCGCACGGTTCGCGACGCGGCAAAAGTATTGGATGCGCTCAAAGATCCAGCCAGCGGATACTACGACCCACGCGACATCTTCACAACCGTTCCGAGATCGAGTGTTCTGGATAAAGGCTACGCCGCCAGCGCCGCTTCGCCGGGTGCGCGCGGCTCGCTGCGCGGGTTTCGCATCGGAATTATCCGTGAATCCATGCTGACGTTCCCGGGCGTGAAAGCTGATGAACCGATTGCTCAAGCAGCGGCCAAAGAGATCAAGACGATCCTTGGCGATTATCTGGGCGCCACTCTGGTCGAATCTGTCGATCCGCTCTGGCCGGATGATCCCGGCATCGAAAACATGAAGCCCTCCTATACGGACGCTTTAGCGCAGCTCGTTCCGGTATTTTTCCCTGATATTCTTTACCGGCTTACGCGCGACGGCCAGCCTCAGTTTCCCGAGTTCGCGGCGAAGATCAAACCGACGGAGTTTGCTCCCGGAAAAGTTTTGGGCTCCGGCGCGATGAAGCCCATCGATTATTTCCTCAATTTGGCGGAAGGACGCGAGCCCATTCCCAGAAACTTGAATATCCGCGCCATTGAGGAGGAGGTGGAATCGAACGCGTTCACGTTTCACTTCAATCAATATGCCATGCGCCGGGCGGCCGATTGGAAACAGCGCGGATTCATGGAGACGCTGATCAATTTCCCCGCACTGAATGCCCGGTCCAAGTTTTGGGGCGATGATCAGCGCGCGGCCTTCAAGAATTGGGAAGAGATGGAGGACATGCGCCAAACGCTCGGCGAACGGCAGGGGATCGATGAGCACATTATGATGCGAGAGCTGCTGCGGCGCGCGGAAATGAAAGTCATCTCTGAAAACCACCTCGACGCCCTCGTGCGTCTGCACTACTCGCTTCCGCCCGGAAAGATAGGCTTGGCCCCTCAACCCGAGCCACGGAACGATATGCGCGGTGAGCTGCGCATGGGGCCCTTTGCCGGCCTCACCGAAGTCCTCATTCCTGCCGGTTACGTGACCACGGTTTACGATCCAGTCTTCGTCTTGAGTGCCGATAAAAAACGATATATTCCGACCAACAACAACACGCCGGCCACTTTGCCTTTGCCGGGTCTTCCTTTCTCGCTGGTGTTTAGGGCAGATCCAGGCAAGGAGGATGTAATTCTCAGGGTCGCTTCTGCATATCAGGCGGCCTCCAAACGGCGTGTTCCTCCGCCAAGCTTTGGACCGCTTCCAGGCGAACCGTAAAATTCCGCTGCCCACGAAAAACTGGGGCAAAGCCGCGCGGCGGACTCGCCGGCATTCCCGCACGGTCAAGAATCGAGATTATTGATTGATCCGATAAATTCAATGAGTTGGATTCTCTTGCCAAAATCCTGTAGCTTCATCTTGACTCGCCATCTCTAAGAAGGAAGAAGGAAGAGCCATGCTCTCACATTGTGCCAACCCGGATTGTGGGGCTCCTTTCGATCACGGGCATGGTCGGTTCTTCCGTTTCCGCCAGAATTCGCCGCGGTCGAGCTCGGCGCCAAATTCGCATTCCGTTCAGCATCACTGGCTGTGTGATTCCTGCTCGAAAACCTACACGCTCGATTATCGCGAGGCCATTGGAGTATTGCTCTCACTTCGCTTGAGAATGCCGGATGATGGCTATATACCCCTGCTGATCGCCGAAGCGTGAGGCTGCGAATCTTCAGGCCTTAAAGTGCTGGGACGGGACCCCATGGAGCAAAGTTCTAAGACAACGGGCAAGTTGGCAGATTCTTACTCAGGCGAAGCGGCATTCGAGCAGTTGCTCCGTCTGGCTTCCTCCTATGCTTCATCGCGAACTGCTGCAGCGCAGGGCGGGTCTCACAGCGCGGTACGGAAAAGCCCAATGACCGACGACATCGAGCGTCGCGCCTATCATCTCTATCTTGGGCGCGGCGCTACCCACGGGCATGACTTGGACGATTGGCTGGAAGCGGAACGACAAGTGCTGGAAGCGATCAAGAAAAATAAAGCCAGCCTGCGTCTGGCACTGGCCTTCGGTCTTTTGAAAGAGCCCGCCAACAGATAGCCGCTTGGTTCAGAGGTGCCCTCCTCGTCCTGATGCGAACCAAGCTTTCGCTGACCACCAGGAATCGTAACGGAGTCAGGAATCGACCGTTGAGAGCAACAGCGGTGAGCCGATCCTGCCGGCATAGTGTGGCCGGTAGCGCGAAAGGTTATACATACGGGGCACGTCAATCCTGCGGGCCCCGAGATTCGCATCGGGAAGCGGTACGTGCGTGTATTTGCCGTCACGTACGGCGGTAAGCCGCCCGCGAGCACCCTCGCGGATCAAATCCACCGCCACATTCGCAAACGTGATGGCCACGATCTGATCCAGAGCATCGGGATCACCGCTGCGCAGATCGTACGTGAGATCGCTGACCATGGTCTCTTCGCCGGTGCGTTGCCGAATCTCCTCGCCGAGCGCGTGACCGATATCCACCTTTTTCTTGTGCCCGTAGGCATCGGCCTCGCCGTATTCGGCGACTGCGTGGCCCCGCCACACCGCGCCTTCCGAGGCGATTACGAACGAGTATCGGCTCGGATTATTGCGTTTATCCTCGAGCAGAATTTCGATCAGGCGGTCGAGCTCAAATTCCACTTCGGGTATAACGCACCTGCCCGAAGTCACGTAAGCCGTGTATAAGGCCGTGAATCCCGAATCGCGTCCGAAGATGCGGAAAATGCCGATGCGCTCGTGCGATCCCAGCGTGGTGCGTTGCCGCGTGATGGCTTCTTTGGCGCGGCTGATCGCCGTGGAGAATCCGATGCAGTACTCCGTGCCCTGGACATCATTGTCCATGGTTTTCGGAATGCCAATGACGCGCACTCCCTTGCAGTCGAGCTTCTTTGCAAAACTGAGCGTGTCATCACCGCCGATGACGATGAGATACTCCAGACCAAGATGGGCGATATTGTCGAGTACAACGGGGGTGAGGTCATAACCCTGTTCGGTGACGCGCAGCGATTCAGCCTTCTCAGGAGCCAAATGCTTCGGCAGACCCGAGCGGCGTATCTGCGCGGGATTGGTACGCGACGTATGCAAAATAGTTCCGCCGGTGCGGTCGATTCCTCGCGTATTGTTTCGATCCAGCAGGCGGACGTAATCGGAATCGAGTGCCTGGCCCTGCCGGAGATGCGTGAGCCCTTCCCAGCCGCGGCGGATTCCCAGCACCTCATAATCCATGTCCGTGGTCTGATAGACGACGCTCTTAATGACCGCATTCAGCCCCGGAACGTCTCCTCCGCCTGTTAAAATGCCGATGCGCTGCATGGGTGCCAAGGGGTCGATTCTAACATTCCGAAAAAAACGTCCTCGCAAAATAAACAGGGTGTTGTGTCCGGAGAAACTCGTCGTTCGATGTGAGTGCGAGGCTGATGCCTTACAGTTGCCGGGGCACGCATCGCGGTGGCGAACCAGATCAGCAGCAGCGGTTGGGCCGCGAATATTTCCTTTGAATGTCGTCGAGGTAGAACTCTTCTGCGGTCAGAGGTTTCGTGCTCCGTTTATTGGCGTGCTGCAGATAAGCATCGTAGGCATGGGTACCTGAAGCTCCGCGCCACCATTCCCGTAGCGCGGCCAGTGCTTGCCGGATTCGTTTTGCGATTTGCCTGTCGTGCTGGTCCATGGGTCGCCTCGGTAGCCGGCTAGTTGCAGCCGCAGCCGCCCATGCCGCAACAAGATCCTGAAGGCATGCTGGAGCCGTTTGCGGACACCTCCGATGAGCCGTTCTTAGCTGGCGCGCTAAAAACAGAGAGCTGCAGGGTGTGCCGCTCGCTCGCGCACTTCGGGCAAGCGATTTTCGTGCCCCTGGAAAGCACGATTTGTTCGTAGTGCGCGCCGCAATCGTCGCAAAGGTATTCGTATATGGGCATGTTCGATATCCAGCTCCTTATCTGCAGATATTGTAAGAATATATTGGGGCGCCTAGCAAGTGCACAGGACGCTGCGTTATGAGGCTGTAAAAAAACTACAGCCCCCGAAAAATCGGAGGCTGTAGCACTTGAAAACGTGGCTTAGGGCCTAGTCGCCGGCGGGAGCAGTGACCTCCTCTACTTCCTTAACTGCATCCTTCGCGCCGGCATTCGCGATGCTAGTGAGGGCTGGGCCGGTGGCCGATTTGATTTCTTGAACGGAACCGATCTGCACGACGGACGGCTGGGTTTTCTTCAAGACCATCTCTTCGTAGATGGCCCGGACCTTGGCCGCCTCTTCTAGCGCTTTACGGCGGCGTAGCCTGTCCTCCTCCGCCGCGGTCATCGGGATGTCATGCTCCTTGGGACGAACCCGCGCTGCGTCGTCGGCATCAATCACCAGCGAGTGTTCGTAGTTCTCCAGATCCACGGTGCGGCCCTTGGCGTAAATCTGATGTTTGCCGTGTGCGCGGTACCACTGCGCAACCGTGGCATTCTTGTACATGTTCTCGATGATCTTCCGCCAGCCGATACCCGTGTTATACGCGCAGAAGGAGATTTCCCCCTGTTGGGTGGCATAGGGGATGATGCACATTTCCGTGCGGCGGAAGTCATAGTTGAATAGGTCCTGGAACCACATGCCCGCAATAAACAGGAAATTCCAAGGATCCTCTTCGCGGCGCTTCTTCGTGTCTTCGAAGGTGCGGTCGGGACCGGAATTCCCGTACTTTTTCACGTGGTTTGGCGTCAAACCCCAGGACTTATCGAACTTGCGCCACAGATCAATGAGCGCCAGGCTGGGCGGCGCCTCGAACGGACGATAATTCTTCAGCAGCGCCAGGCCCATCATCAGGTTGGAAAATTTCTTGCCCCTTGCTGCGTCCGTGATCTTCTTCACGTCCTCCACTAAATGCGGCACATCCAGAAAACGCGGCACGGGGGCCCACTCTTTCGTCTGCTTGTTGATCATCAGAGCCGTGCCTACGCCGCAGTTCGGATGACAGCCGCAGCTTACGGTTCCCCAGTGCGATTCCGGACCGTGCGCCAAGTCGGCAAAGGCCGAAAAGGCGCTGATTAAGGAGATCGGGAACCAATCTCGGGTCGGTTCCACTCGGCCCACTTGGCTGCTTACGTCCTTGGCGAGGTGTGACAACGTATAGCGCTGCCTGAGCCGCCGTTCCGGTGTGATGTCCTCGTCCCGGCCGGTAAAGGAGACCGGCTGGAAAGCCACGAACGAAATTTTCTTGGGATTGTCCATCGCAAACTTCACTACCGCGCCAACTTGATCGTTGTTGACGTTGTTTACGATCGTGACGACCAGAATGATCTCGATGCCCGCCTCGTGCATGTTTTCGATGGCGCGCAGCTTCACGTCAAACAAATTGCCGACCTGCCGGTGACTATTCGCGTCGTTCCCGATGCCATCGAATTGCAAGTAGGCATAGCGTAGGCCGGCCTCGAATGCTTTCCTGCAGAACTCCTTGTTCTTGGCAAATTCGATCCCGTTGGTGGCCGCCTGCACGCTGTTGTACCCGAGCTTCCGAGCGTAGCGGATGGCGTCGAGGAAATACGGGTGCATCGTTGGCTCGCCGCCCGAAAACTGCACCGAGAGCTGCCGCCGCGGCTTTATTTTTACCGCATTGTCCAAAACCTCCTGAATCTCGTCCCAGGTCAGCTCGTGAACGTAGCCCACCTGGTTTGCGTCCATAAAGCACGGATCGCACATCATGTTGCAACGATTGGTGAGATCGACAGTCAAAACCGCGCCCCGCCCATATCGAACCGTGCTCGACCCATGCTTATGCAGGCCCTCATCGTTATGTGCCGGAATATCGCGGCCGGGGAAGTTTTTCTCGATCCAGGCCAGGAAGCGCGAATCAATGGCCATGAGATCTTCGCAAGTGCCGTGGATGGGACACTCTTTCACCATCCACACCTGGCCGTCGCGTTCAATAATCTGCGCCTTGATTTCACCGACTTTCTCGTACATCAGATCGCGCCAGTCCTTCTTCCCATTGAAAATGGCCTCGCGCGCCTCTTTGACACACCCCGGGCAGAGCGAATCGGTCTGCCGCGGCCACCCCAGCGTTGGCTTCGTCTTCTCCCAGGACTTCAACAACGGTTTCTCTGACCAATTTGGCGTGAACGAAGGATTCGGGTTGAACTTGTTGAAAAATTGCAGCGTATCGAAAGCCACGCCGGCGGTCTTGCTCATCGCCAAATCGACTAGCTTCCAGGCTCGCGAACTCACGCCTGCTTTTCTAGGCATATAAAGTGCCTCGCTTTCCTGCTACGGTACGAATGCGTGAAGGAAGATGTACCCCAATCTTCAATATCTGCCGCTCACGAACTGCCACTCACGAAGCCGCGCCCCATGCGCGAAACATCTACGGCACACCTGCCCCCGCGCGCAAAGTGCCTCGCTATCATTAGTTTCGCCGCGGGATGAGGAACCGTCCAGCCGGATACGCCCAAGCGCGAAAAAAAGGGGTCGAATGGCACCGCCCGAACGGCAAACGGGTGGACGAAAGGGAGCTTTCGCACCCGTCAAAAGTTATCGATAAGTCACACGGCTAAAGCGACTTGAGGGACCTTTGTGAATCTTCACTCGTTGACCACGGGTCGCAGCACTGCTATAGCGAAATGCGCAAGCTCGACCGCTCCCTCATCGAGCTGCAGCCAGCGGACGGTGCAGTGCTCCTTGATATAATGTGTCACCCGAGACTCGGCGATACCCAAGTTCTCGGCCAAGCGCTCTTTCAGCCGCGGCATATCCTTGGCGCCACGGCCGCCCCGGACGAGATTGGCGATGGCAATTCGCAGGGTCTGACACGACTCGACATAATAGTGCGTTACCTGGTCTGAGTCCGAAAGCAACAACACCCCAGGACCAGCGGGTGCCGATTCTGCCTGATCCACTTTTGCATGCGGACATGCAAGTAAGCGCCGAAGTTGAGACTCCAAGTGCACCATTCGAGAAGCGAGTGCTGGTTCGCCTGCACGGCTTGGTGCACGCCAAGCCGCAGCTGGGGGTGCCCCAGCGCTTGTTGGCGCACCTACGGACGCGTTCAATTCAGGGACAGATTCTGCCGGCAGGCGACGGCTTCCTGCCGGTTTCTCGGAAGGCGCTTGGACGTGACCCTTTTCCGCTTCTGCGTGGGAAGCCTCGGGCGCGGCCCCGGAAGTAGTCCGCTTGGTGGTGCTGGTGCGGCGCCTGTTTCGACCGCCCCGGCGCCCTCGGCGTCGAGGCCCTTTGCGAACTGGCTCAGCGCTTTGCTCCGCTGCACCGGCGGTTTGTCTGACCGACGTGTCTTCATCCTTAGCACGCTGATCTAATTCACCGGCAACTTCGGGCCGCATGACCTCGATATCCGTGCCGATTTCGGGTGCACGTTGGGCTTTGGCCATATCGGACCGCGCACCGCGCGCATGGAACTTGGCGGGTACTTCAGACGGAGCGGCGTCACCAAATGCCGAACTTGCCTCACGCGGCGCATCCTGAGGTGCCTTTGAAGTTTCGAGCGGCTCGGCGCCTGTCGGCGCGCGCAGTCGGGCCAATGCTGTTTGAGCTTTGCTTTTCCATTGCGACCGGCGAAATCGTTCTGCCGCGGCGGTATACCAGCGCGCCGCTTCTGCGTGCTCGCCGGCTTTCTCCTGCCAGCGCGCTAGTTCGAATGCCACCATCGCATCGCGGGTGTGCTCGTAAAGTTCGGCGAGCTTTGCCGCTGCGTCCGCGCTTGCTTTAGCCTTGCGGATGCGTGCCTGGATCTGCCGCCAGTCTGCCATTGTCCAGCATTGTAGCAGCGACTGGCACGGGCAGCCAAAACCCGAATGCCGCACGATCCGCCTTTCTGAGAAGCGGCGATTGCGGCAAAATTGATATATGCACGGCGCGGCAGAGAGCGAGTGGATCATCGCCAAAGCCAGCGAGCTTGGTTTTGACCTCTGCGGAATTGCGGCTGTAGACGGACCAGCCGATGCCGAACATCTAAAGGAGTGGCTCGAGCGCGGCTACGCCGGTCGCATGCAATACCTGCATGATCCGCGTCGCGCAGACGTCATGCAGGTGCTTCCGGACGCTCGAAGCATCATTGTCTGCGCTCTCAATTACAACACAGCCAGTCCTGCTTCGACCGAAGTTGCCGCTCAGCCTGCACACAGCGAGCCGCGCGGCTGGATTTCGCGTTACGCCTGGGGCGATGACTACCACCTGGTCCTCGGCAAAAAAGTTGAAGAACTGCTCGCGGCCATGCGCGCCCATTTCAGTGGTCCATGGCAAGCGCGTGGGTACGTAGATACTGGCCCCGTGGATGAACGGCTTGCGGCTCAGCAGGCGGGACTGGGATGGCAGGCGAAAAACACATGCCTCATCAACGAGAAATTGGGATCGTGGCTCTTTCTGGGCGTCATCCTCACTTCGCTCGAGCTGACGCCTTCGAATGGAGCGACTGGCGCGCCGGCGACCGATCTCTGTGGGAATTGCCGGCTGTGTCTCGATGCCTGTCCCACCGGTGCACTCGTCGAACCCTACGTCATGGATGCGCGCCGCTGCATCTCCTATCTCACTATTGAGCTTCGCGAATCGATTCCCGAGGAACTACGCGGCCCAATGGGTTGGCAAGTGTTCGGCTGCGATATTTGCCAGGATGTCTGCCCGTGGAATCGCAAAGCGCCCTGCACTTCATCTCCACCTTTTCAGGCGCGCGAGAAGCTGCTTGCGCCCGAACTTGGTTGGCTTCTGTCACTGACGGAAGCGGAGTTCAGCCGCATTTTCTCCAGGAGCGCTGTTCGCAGAGCCAAGTGGCGGGGTTTGATTCGCAACGCCTGCACCGTTGCAGGCAATCTTGCCGACAAATACGCTGCCAGCACGCCTGAATGGTCGCAGCTCTGCCGGCGTTTGAGCGAATTGGCGGCGTCGGCTGATCCTCTGGTGGCCGAGCACGCCGCTTGGGCCCTGGCGCGCTTTACGGGCCGCGAATGATTTTCTGCTTCTGGCCGGCACAGTTGTGCTGCCCTTACAGGCGGCGCTAAGATTAGCCGGTGCCCGGAAGCGCCCGGCCTACATCCAAATCTATAGTTTCACAGACTAAATCTCGTAGGAGGCGAATTTATGGCACAGGAAGCTACCTCACCGAAGGAGGGTCACGTGGCCCACGTTCTTCCTCCGCTTCCCTATCCAGCGGATGCGCTCGAGCCTTACATCGACAAGATGACCATGGAAATTCATCACGATAAGCATCACGGCGCCTACGTTACCAATCTGAATAAGGCCCTCGAAGCTCACGCCAATCTCCAGGGACTCTCGATCGAAGAATTGCTCAATAACCTGGACCGTGTGCCGGAGAATATCCGCACAACCGTGCGGAATAATGGCGGCGGTCACATGAATCATTCCATGTTCTGGAAGATCATGAAGAAAGGCGGCGGCGGGGAACCCAAAGGGAAACTGGGGGAAGCAATGCGGTCCGCATTTGGATCCTTTGCGGACTTCAAAACGAAGTTCAACCAGGCCGCAACCACGAGGTTTGGGTCTGGATGGGCTTGGCTCTTCAGCAAAGATGGAAAGTTAGCCATCGACTCGACACCCAATCAGGATAATCCCGTGATGAGCGGGGGCAAACCGGTGCTGGGGCTCGACGTGTGGGAGCATGCCTATTATTTGAAGTATCAAAACCGCCGGCCCGAATATATCGAGGCCTGGTGGAACGTGGTGAACTGGGAAGAGATCGAGAAGAATTTCGGATCACTGAGATAGGCCGGCCTCGAATTATCTTCGGCGCTTCCTTGCTCTGAAAAAGACTCGGCCCGCTGAGTTGCTCGAATCGAAGCAAATCGGCGGGCCAAGCTGTGGCGGAATGCGGTGTGCGAAGTTCCCGTGCGCTGCGGCACGGTGGCCTTCGTCATCCAACCCGCGCATTCCGCGGCATCCGGAGCACCCGCTCGCCTGCCGAAGCTGCTGCGGGCGCGCTTTGCGCGACCGTAGGTTGCGCTGGCACGGGAAAACCGAAGAGCGTGTCTACAGAAGATGTGAAGGGCGAAGAGCGCAGGCCGCTCGTTGCCTCGCGCATCAGACTCACGCGATCGCGGACGTTGAACTTCGCCAGCAGGGCCGAAACGTGATACTTGACGGTGCGCTCGGAGACATTCAGCCGGCCGCCGATCTCCTTGTTTGAAAGATTTCGCAGCACGCACTCGAGCACCTCGCGCTCACGCGGGCTCAAGGGGACTTCTGAGCCAATCGCTCGCCCGGCATCCAACAATTCTTGTGCACGCCGCCCGACCGAGTCGAGAAGGCTTGCGCGAGGCACAACCAGAACTGTGTAATCGGAAGGTGCCTGGCCCCGAACCAGGCAATGCATGGCGAGCAGACTGGCCGCTTCTTCGATCGGCATTGTGCCCTCAGGGGCTGCCTCAACTTCAAATCGCGCCGCCCCGGAGGCTCGGTCGCAAAAAACGAAGGCGCCTGGCTGCAGCGCGTGTGCTTTTGCGGGAATAGGATTGACTACCGGATTGGTCCGTGTCTTATTCAGGGCGACCTCGCGTTCTCCGAATCCCACGCTGCGGATTCGTGGACAGGTTGTGGATTTACAGTGACTGGGCCTACTTTTGGCTGAGGGCGCCGCCGGGCGGATCGGATGTATAGGTCTCCCCTGAGGATGCCCTAAAATGCGCTCGCAAGCCCCTGCGGTATTCCTCGCAAGGAGCATGCCATTTTCTAAGGTCTTTCCCCTATCGCAGAATCAGCACTTTGCCGGATTGCGCGCCGCGGCCTGGGCGCCATGGGCGTGCATTGTTTTCATCAGGGTGCAGAATTTGCAGTATTTACGGGTTAAAACGGCGCCGAAGGGTAGGTAAGAGGTAGGGAAACCAGCTTAACGCGCAATAATCCTGGTCCGAAACGGCGAAACCAGCTCGTAACGCACACCGCGCCACGTGATTTTACGGGTAAACACCGCCGCCAGCGAATTATAAACGTACACAAAGGGGACCAGTGGGGCGAGCAATACCCACACCCAGCCTTCATTAAGCAACTGCTCCCGCAGATCTGGAAGCAGTTCCAACGCCGCTACGAGACGCAGAACGCCCCTTACGGCCGCAAAAATCGGAGGGATCGAAGCAAGCACGAGAAATTGCACGCTGGGCAACCCGGTCATGGAGCTCATGACCCAGGATACAATGCCGGTCAGGATCGTCGCGCAATAGAATAGGTGGCTAATCAGCGCAGTACGCCATAACCTTGGCGCATAAATGCGCGTGATCACGAGCTGCCGGTTTGTAAATTCAAGGAAACTTTTCACCTCGAAGCTGCAAAGTGAGGGCACCAGGCATTCGGGAACAAACGCAATGAACAGCCCGTAATTTTGAAGAGCTCGGGTAATCACGAAATCGTCACTGACTGCTCCCCGCCAGGAATCCAGAATGCGAAGTTCGTCGAAGCGCTGCCGCTTTATAGCGGTTCCGCCGCCCCAGCAGAAGTTGCGCCTGTGTTCCCCGAGGTACGTGGCAGCAGATGCGCTCCAGGCGGCTGCCAAAGCACTCCAGAAACCTCGCCCTTTGGGGAAAAGCCATCGGAACGTCGTGGCGGCGCCGACATTATCCTCGGCAAGCGGCGCCACCAGCCGGGCTAACCAATGGCGCGGCGGCCGGCCATCAGAATCGGCAAACACCAGGACCTCGAACTGCTCGTCCACTTGCCCAATCGCCGCTGTCAGATTGTGGACCTTGTCACTGCAATCCAACGCGCGTCCTGCACGAACGATGTGCACGGGACGTTTGCTTGCCGAAGCCACTCGCTCGAGCACTCCATAGGCAGGATCCTCCGCAGTGGCGATCGCGAAAAAAATTTCGTACTGCGGGTAATCAAAATAAGTCAGTGCAAGGAGATTTGATTCCAGGTCCTCTTCTATTCCTTTTACCGGGCAGATCAGGGCTACCCGCGGCGCATAGAGGCCGGCTCGGGCGCTCAAACGCCGCCGAGCCATTTTCAGCCATTCCAGCCCCTGCCAGAGACTATAGAAGCCCTGCAGGATCTGCTCGAGCACTAAGAAATAGAAAACTGTGAACACCGTAGGAGGATATCAAAAGCAATACGCCGTGGAGCGCCCTACTTTGGGCCTTGTAGCGCGATGAGAAACCCACGAAAACACAAGCATGACGTCCCCGGTGTATACCGGTGCAAAACCTTTGCTCATTGATCATCATCCCGCCAAGCAGTTCATCAACGCCGGCGCCGCAGGCGATGGGCTTTCTTCGCAGGCTTGCGCGCGGAGTGCACCTCCTTATTTCCATGGCGCGCTGGGCCCCGGTCGCGGGTAGCGTTTCGGACGCTCGTCCCGGGTGAAAGCCTCTGCTGCAGAGGGCGGCGTCCCAGCTGCCCAAAGATACGCATCCCCAAGCCCAAAAGATCAGACTGAAATTCCTCCGCAGCGCGCCGAGCCTGCTCCATCATGGCGGCGTCGAGCAAAATCGCGCAGCGATCGGGGAATGGGCTGTCATCTCCGGATGCTCTGCTGGGCACCGGTAGTGTGGAATTGCGTTCGCGCCATCTCGCATAGATCTCCAGGTCTCTGCGGAAGGCTCCCGCCTCGGATTCGGCCACGGGCCACTCCAAGGCGCGGCCCAGGGCATCCAGGAACTCGTTATAGAAAAGATCGCATAGCGCCCGATCTTCAGCACCTGGGTTACGGGGCAACGCGAAAGCTCGCGGCAAAAGCCGGCGCACCTCGGCGGCAATGAGCAGCAATGCTTCCCGGCTGATCGTGGATTCTATCTCCCGAAACCGCTCCGCATTCGCCACAACTTTGCGCCGGTCATGCCGCTCTGCATAGCCGCGCACGAATTCCATGGCCATACCATCGCGCGCGATGGCACTTACGAGATGATGCGCTAGCTCTGCCGCATGAATAAGGAAGAGTTTTCGCCGGGCCGCCATGGCGCTCAACGTGAGGCATGAGGCCGCCTAGCGCAAGCAAAATCTGCAAAAAAGAAGAGGGCCTGGCTGATCTCTGCCAGGCCCTCTCAGTTGCGAATTTAGTACCGCGCCGCGGCTGCTTAGTGCACCGCCGGAGAAGTCGGCGATGGTCCCTGCGGGGGCCTCGGGGCCACGTCTAGCGAAAAGCCCGCCAGGGCTGGCCCTAGCGCGAGGTCAAGTGCCTGTTCGGCTGTGCGAACATAGTGGATCTGTATCCCTTCCAACGCTTCCGGAAAGTCCTCCGCCACGTTCAGCTCATTTTCCGCCGGCAGGATCACCTCGCGGATACCGGCGCGCTTGGCGCCAAGCACCTTCTCCTTAATCCCGCCGACGGGCAGCACGAATCCAGAGAGCGATATCTCTCCCGTCATCGCCACCCTGGGCCGCACGGGCCTTCCGCTCAGGAGGCTCACCAAGGCGGTGACCATGGCGATGCCCGCCGATGGCCCATCCTTGGGCACCGCGCCGGACGGGACGTGGATGTGGATATCCTGTTTGCGGAAGAAGTCGGAATCGATGCCGTAGCGCTCGGAATTGGCACGCACCCACGAGAGCGCCGCGGTCATGGACTCCTGCATGACTTCGCCCAGATGCCCGGTCATGGTGAATTGCTTGCCGCCGCGCATGCGAGTGGCCTCAATGAAGACGATATCGCCACCGGCTGGCGTCCACACCAGACCCACGGAAACGCCCGGCTGTTTGACGCGATCCTCCACTTCGCGTTCGGCACGGAATCGCGGAACTCCCAGCGTCTCGCGAACCACCTCGGGCGTCACCGTCATGCGGTCGGTCTTGCCTTCCGCCAGACGCCGGGCCTGTTTTCTCGTGATCGTGGCGATTTCGCGCTCCAGATTGCGCACGCCGGCCTCTCGCGTGTAGCTATGGATCACCTCGCGCAAGCCGTCGTCGGTGAACTCGATCTGCTCTCCCACCTTCAAACCGTGTTCGGTGGCTTGTTTCGGAATCAGGTACTTGTTCGCAATGTGAAGCTTCTCGACCTCGGTGTAGCCCGCGAGCTCGATAATCTCCATGCGGTCGCGTAAAGGCTCTGGAATGGGATCAATCCAGTTGGCTGTGGCGATGAAGAGCACTTTCGAAAGATCAAACTGTACGTCCAGATAGTGATCCCGGAAGGCCGAATTCTGTTCCGGATCAAGAACCTCCATCAGCGCCGAAGAAGGGTCGCCTCGGAAGTCGCGGCCCAGCTTATCGACTTCGTCGAGCATGAAAACGGGGTCGTTGGTCTCCGCGCGACGCAGTCCTTGAATGATCTGCCCGGGCAAAGCGCCGATATAGGTCCGGCGATGACCGCGGATTTCCGCCTCGTCGTGCATTCCGCCCAGCGAAATGCGTACGAACTTGCGTCCAAGGGCCCGCGCGATCGATTTCCCGAGTGAGGTTTTGCCCACTCCTGGAGGCCCAAGGAAGCACAGGATCGGACCTTTCATTCCCGGCTGGAGCTTCTTGACCGCCAGGTAATCGAGTATGCGCTGTTTCACCTTTTCCAGGTCGTAGTGGTCTTCGTCCAGGATTTTCTGACCATTGGCAATGTCGATTTCCGGCGCTCCGGACGATTTGGTCCACGGCAGAGCGGTCATCCATTCCAGATAGGTGCGTGCCACCATGTACTCGGCCGAAGCCGGAGTCATCTTCTGCAGGCGCTTCAATTCACGGTCACACTCTTTGCGCGCCTCGGCAGACATGCCGGATTCATCCAGCTTGGCGCGCAGCTCATCGATCTCCGCCTGGCTGTCATCCGACTCGCCCAATTCCTTCTGAATCGCCTTCATTTGCTCGCGGAGCAGATATTCGCGCTGGCTCTGACTTACCTGCTCCTGCACCTGCTCCTGAATCTTATTGCGCAAATCCAAGACCTCGATCTCCTTGGATAATTCGCGCACCAGCGTTTCGAGCCTTCTGCGCACGTCGGCCGTCTCCAGCAGTTCTTGCCGTAGCAGAGTAGTCAGCGAAGGAAGATTAGCGGCGATGAAATCCGCCAGCCGCACGGGATCCTCAATGTTCAAAGCTACGGTCTGCAGGTCGTCCGAGAGCTGCGGCGATCGCGCCACAACGTCTCGGAAAAGCTCCCGCGCATTCCGCTCGAGCGCCGAGAGCTCGGTATCCCGCGCACCAATCAGGTTTGCAACAGGCTCAACGTTAGCCTGCAAGAATGGCTTCAGCGTCACTACGGATAGAATGCGAATGCGTTCCAAGCCTTCCACAAACACGACCAGATTGCCATTGGGCATTTTGACCGTCTTGTGGAGCTTGGCCATCGTGCCGACCCGGTGGAGATCGACCTCGCTGGGATCCTCCACGCGAGGATCAAGTTGCGCTACCACAGCCAAGAGGCGGTCCTCACCTTGGAGAGAACTGAGCAGAGCCAGGGAACTCTCGCGCCCTACGGTGAGGGGCAAGACCCCGCCTGGGAACAGAACCGTATCGCGGACGGGCAATACCGCTAATTCTGGCGGAACAACGATTTTCTCAGTTTTGTCGGCCATAATACCCCCTGACGATATACCGGCTCTAGAGCAGGTAAGTCGTCATGTCGCGTTAGATGAGGCGATTCGACGAATGGGTGCAACCAATCGCCAATCCCGCACTAAACGAATCTTAGTCTGTTACACTAAACAATTCTGTTACGCTAAACAATGCCATTATAACAGACCCTGTACGCCGGCACAAATCCGCCCTAACAAATTGATAAACAGTAGCTTGCATTTTCCGAAGCTCACCTCGCGTGTGGATATTCGCGGCGCACAAAATCTACAGCATCCTCGCGTCTCGTAAGGCGTCCTTCAAGCTGCCCCTCCTCGACGGCCTGTAAAATTTCCTTGAACAGCGGTCCCGGTCTGAACCCCATAGCCTTCAGATCCTCTCCCGTAAGCAGCCGGGGTGGGCGGACTTCCTCCGGCGGCGTCTCCCGCAAAAAACGCCTGACAAATTCATAAGCATCTAGATTCCCATGGCTCGCCAGGCAATCCAGGCGGTGGAGCTCGAGATGTTCCTCCTCGAACCTTGGCAGCCGCACAAAGCGCTTGAGCGTCGCCGGCCTCATTTGAAAGACGTCTTTGAAGCGAAGATGGTTAGCAACCAGTGCTTCGATCTGTTCGGTGTCATAGAGTGAGAAACGAAGCCGGCGGCAGATGGCCACGGCCATGCGAGCGCCGATCTCAGCATGACCATCGAAGCGAATCCGGTCGCCGGTTTCTTCCGAGGACTTGAATGTAGGTGGTTTACCCACATCGTGCAGCAGAACAGCCCACGCCAGAGTGGCTGGCGATCCTGGAGGCAGCCGCTCGAGCATCATGAGCGTGTGCACCCATACATCCCCTTCTGGATGAAATTCCGGCGGCTGGGCGACTCCTTTCATGGCCGCGATCTCCGGTAAGCAGGCTTTCAGCAAACTGGTTTCGTCCAGAAGTTCAAAAGCGCGCCGCGCTGCTCCCTCGTTCAGAAGTTTGCTGATTTCGTCGCGCAGCCGTTCAGCCGAGACCTCGGTGATATGTGGCGCAGCCGCAACAATGGCTTGGAACGTCGCAGGCTCGATAACGTATCCAAAACGCGCCGCAAAACGCACCGCCCGCACCATGCGCAAGCGATCTTCACGGAAGCGCAGTTCCGGCGCGCCGATGGCACGCACGATTCCTTGCCGCAGGTCCTCCCGCCCGCCCACGAAATCAAGGACTTGCTGCGTTTCCATGTCCAGCATCAGGCCGTTTATGGTGAAATCGCGCCGGCGAACATCTTCCTCGGGCAAACGCGAATACTCAACGCGATCGGGGTGGCGGCCGTCGGAATAGCCGACGTCGGAACGGAAGGTAGCAACCTCAACCTGCGCCCCATCTCCCGCGACAAGAATGACCCCGAAGCGCGCGCCCACATCGACACTCGATGGAAACAGTTCCTGCACGCGAGCGGGATGCGCATCCGTGGCGACGTCGTAATCCTCCGGCTCGCGACCGAGTACTAAGTCCCGCACGCAGCCACCTACCAGGTAGGCCTTGAATCCGGAAGACTGCAGTGTACGGCAGATATCCGCAGCAAGTTCGCGCGCAGTCATGCGGCGATTATGCCCCCGCGTAATGCCACGGCCAAGAAAATCGGCATGAAGATAGCGGGCAGGTCCTTGCACACGGTGTCATTCCGAGGAGCGCAGCGCGGGTTTTCCTTCTCGCGCACTTGCCGCGCGCCGAGGTCCGGTCTCGGGACTTCGGTGGAGTCCACCGGACTCCAGAAATGCCGCGACTTCTTCCGGCATCCCGGGAATGCGGGGCCGGAGAATCTGCTTTTTCCCGATCCCTAGCGCAGACTAATGATCTTTCTCGCTGCCCAGCGATCCGCCGAACTGGACCTTTGCAAACCCGAAGCGGTCGCGGAGCTGGTCGGCCGCGCGAGCCAGGCGCTCGAGCTTCTCGCGCCACTCCGGATCAAACAGGCCGATCTGGTTTGCGCCGTGGGAGAGGTTTTCAAATTCGATTCCGATCAGCCGCACCGGCCGGTGATCCCAATGCTGGTCGAAGAGCCGCCGCAAGGTCGCCAGGAGCGTGGGATCAAGGTGCGTCGGTTCCGGCAGAGTCTGAGAGCGCGCCACGGTTTGAAATCCTGTGTACCGAATTCTGAGAGTGACGGTGCGCGCGTTGAGGCCTGCATCGCGCAAGCGCTTGGCGCCTTTTTGGCATAGGCGGCTCAGCATGGATTCGAGTCCCCGCCGGTCATTCGTGTCGGAACCAAAAGTGTGGCTGTGAGAAACCGATTTCGGCTCGGCATCGATGACGAACTCGTAGGAATCTTCTCCGCGCGCTTTGCGGTAGAGCGCCGTGCCCCATCGGCCAAAGAATTCTTGCAGTCGTTCCTCTGGAATGGCTGCGAGTTGACCCACTGTTTCGATCTCCATCGCTCGCAGGGCCGCTTCTGTGACGCGTCCGATTCCCGGAATGCGGCGCACGGAAAGCGGCTCGAGGAATTTGGCCTCGGCGCCCGCCGGAACCCACACCAGTCCGCGCGGCTTGGCTTGGTCGGACGCTACCTTTGCAACCAGACGGGTGCGCGCCAACCCGGCAGAGCACGGCAATCCCGTTTTCGTGCCGATTTCGGTCAACAGCGCGTGAGCCGCTGCCAGAGGAGGTCCGTGGAGCCGGCTCGTTCCCGAAAGGTCGAGATAGGCCTCATCGATGGAAGCCATCTCCACCACCGGCGAAAATGTCGAGAGGATGGTAGCGATGCGATCGCTCCATTCCGCGTAGCGATCGTGGCGGCCTTCCAGGAAAACGGCATGCGGGCAGAGCTTTCCCGCGGTGCGCAGGGGCATGGCCGAATGGATGCCATAGCGGCGAGCCTCGTAACTCGCCGCCGCCACGACTCCCCGTCGATCCGGCTGTCCGCCCACAACCACGGGCTTGCCGCGCAGCTCGGGATGTTCGAGCAACTCGACCGAAACAAAGAATGCATCCATGTCCACATGCAGAATGGGTGTTGTGTCCAGCCGAAACGGGGAGGCCTCGCGCTTGGCACGGAAATGGGCAAGTCTGGGCACGAGTCTCGTCGCTCATTGTCTCACCGCGTCAGCTCCAGAGGAAACTGCCGCCGGGAGGTCAGGGTGCGAACTTGGCTGAAATTACGCGCTCGATTCCAGCCCAATCGCGCGTAACCATCAGGTCCGACCAGCGCGGCGCAGAGAGCAGGGAACGGACATGCTCTGCCAGGTTGTAGCCAATCTCGACGACCAGAATCCCGTTCGGGCAAAGGGCTTGTGCCGCTTCGTCGACAAGAGCCGGGTAAATATCTAAGCCCTGATCGCCGGCAAAGAGGGCCTCGGCAGGTTCGTGCTCGCGAACCTCGCGCGGCAAATCCACAGCATCCTTCCGGCCCACATAAGGCGGATTGCTGACGATCACATCGAAGAAGCTCTGCGGCCGGCCAGAAAGCTCCAGGCAAGCGTCTAGAAGATTGGTCTCGAAAAACTGAATCCGATCCGCTACTTCGTGGCGCGCTGCGTTTCTGCGGGCGTACTCGAGTGCCACTGCCGAATTATCGGTGGCGACGATGTCGGCACGCGGCAATTCGCGGGCCAGCGCAATCGCGATGCAGCCCGAACCCGTCCCCACATCGGCAATTCGCAACGGCTGTGCATGCCGCTGGCCGAGACGCTCGAGCGCAACTTCGATCACGTGCTCGGTCTCCGGCCGGGGGATCAGCACCCCCGGACCGACCTCGATTTCGAGTCCCCAAAACTCTTGCCGGCCGGTGAGGTACTGGGTGGGAACACCTTGGCTGCGGCGCTCCACGAGTTGCGAGTAGGCCCCTGCCTCTTCCGGGCTCAATTCGTATTCGGGATGGGCGTAGAGCCAGGCGCGGTCGCGTCGCAAAACATGCATCAGCAGCAATTCCGCCGACAGCGGCGCAGAAGGAACATTGCATTGCTCCAGACGTGCGATGCCTGTCCGCAACGCCACGCGGAGTTCTCCGGAAGCCCGATCGACGCCCGAATTCATCACCAATTTCACGCTTCCACCAACTCCTGCTTCAGCCGTTCGGCCTCATAGTGGGTGACGAGAGCGTCTACCATGGGCGCCAACTTTCCATCCATGACGTCGCTCAATTGGTGCAGCGTAAGCCCGATGCGGTGGTCGGTGACTCGGCTCTGCGGGAAATTGTAGGTGCGAATTTTTTCCGAGCGATCGCCGCTCTTGATCTGCCCGCGACGTTCCGCGGCGATCTGCTCATGCTGTTTCTGTTGCTCCAATTCGTAGAGCCGCGCGCGGAGCACGCGCATGGCCTTCGCGCGATTCTTGATCTGCGATTTCTCGTCCTGCTGCGACACAACCAGGCCCGTGGGTAGGTGCGTGATGCGCACGGCCGAATAGGTCGTGTTCACCGATTGACCTCCGGGACCGGAAGAGCAAAACGTGTCAATACGCAGGTCTTTGGGCTCGATTTTTATGTCGATCTCATCGGCTTCCGGCAGCACGGCCACCGTAGCGGCGGAAGTATGGATGCGTCCTTGCTGCTCGGTTGCCGGCACGCGCTGCACGCGGTGCACGCCGCTTTCATACTTCAACTTGGAATAGACCTTGTCGCCTTGAATCGCCGCGACGATGTCCTTTACGCCTCCGAGCGAAGACGGCGAGCTCTCCAGCACCTCCACGCGCCATCGTTGTGATTCCGCGTAGCGGGAGTACATGCGAAAAAGTTCTGCGGCAAACAAGGCGGCTTCGTCGCCGCCGGTGCCGGCGCGAATTTCCAGGATGACGTTTTTCTCGTCGTTCGGATCTCTCGGCAGGAGCAGCCGCTTCAGTTCATTCTCCACAATTTCCTTGCGCTCCAAAAGCTGGCGTTCTTCTTCGTGCGCCAGCTGTTTCATTTCCGCGTCTTCGCTTTCCACCAGCATCTGCTTGGCCTCGCGCAGACCTTTTTCCAATTCCTTCAATTGGCGATATTTTTCGACCACTTCCGAGAGATCGGCATGCGTGCGAGCGAGCTTCTGGTAACGCGACGAATCGCTGAGAACTTCGGGCGACGACAATTGGGCCGTCAGCTCCTGATAGCGCGATTCGATCTGGTCTAGTTTTTCAAATAGCGTAAGTGTGGCCATAGCGCACCTGCGAAAGAAGAGTCCAAATGATCAAGCCAGAATCATGTTGCAGACCTGCAGCAAATGCCGCCAGCGCGACGGCGGGCAAACGGGCGAGCTAATAAAAAGAGGTAAACATCTGCAGCCTGCTCTCAGCATAGACGCTCGTTCGAGCGAAAGCAACCTTCCCGTCAACGAGCTTGCGATCCTACGCCGGTGACTGCTTCGGCTCAGCGGCCTCATTCGGGCGAGCAAACGCCCGGTCCACCAGACATAGAACGATCGCGGTGAGCGCTCCATCCACGGGCGCCTGCCAAAAATTGTGTCCTGCCAGGACATCGGCTGCATCCAGCACCGCAGCAAAAAAGATCTCGCCAAACTCACCCGAACGAATCGACAGGAGAGCGCTTTGCGCACGAATCAGAGCAAAAATCTCCACTAAGGACAAAATGGCTCCCGATAAAAACCAAATCCACAGAGCATGTGTCCCTAGCAACCGCATCGATCTGCGCAGCAGCAAGGCAAAGAGCAGAATCGCTACTGCGCCGAAAGCCAGAGAGAAAAAGTACGTTGTCAGCAGAATCGAAGCAGTATGAATCTCGCCGGCGAGCGCCTCTCCGATCCATTGCAGAAGCGAAACAACAAAACAGCCAATCACCCACGCGGCGAGATAGTAGGCCAGGGTTCCCCGGCGGGTCATATGCGGCGCTCAATGTTCGGAAACTCCTGCCAGACTTTGACGCCGCAGAAGTGAGAGCCCTCGGTGCAGATGGGAGTGGCGATGCTGGCGCGCACATAACAGGGTGGGCCGATGTAGCGGGCCAGATCGGGCACGGCCGCGCGCACTTGCGCCACTTCTTCCATGGATGCCTGGTAGATCTCTTCTTGGGCATTGAAGCAGGTGCGCATGGTCCACTTGTGCAGCAGGTGCAGCAGCGAACCGCTCTCGACAAGCCGGATGGCTTTTGCGTTCGGCAAAAGGTACAAAGCGAATTCGCGCGGAACGCCGCGATCGAGCAGCTCGTTTTTTGCCGCCCAGGCATCCCGCATGGCGCGTTCGTAGACTTCCTGCGCGCGGCCATTTTCGCGGATGAGCATCGGCGTGATGAAATCAGCATCGGCCGTATCGGTCAGGATAAGCAGCGGCCTTGATCCGGGAACCATGCGATGGCGTTGATCCTGGCTATCGGCGCTATGACTCAACTTCTTGGCAAAAGTGAAATTGGCATGCTGTAAAGGCCGCATCAAAGGAGCGTGCACGCCGACGTTTAGCGTCTCCAGACGGTAGGGATTCCGCGCGGGATTGAGCATGCGATCAAGCGCTTCGCTGTCCGGGCATTCCGCTTCGCTAAGACCAACCACGGCGCGATAGGACTCCGCCAGAACGCGCGGAGCGACCGGGGAATAATCGACCAGCAAAGAAGTGTGGCCGGCGAGTTTGGCATCGAATTCCTGCGCCTGTTTCTCGCCATTGCCAGAAGGAGATGGTTGCCATTCCGGAGGTTCCTCCAGAGCACCGTTATCGAAGCGATCGAAAAATTGCGCATCCACTTCCCGCACGCGCGCAACCATTTCGCCGATCACCGCCCTCGCCTCCGTTGGAGTATCAGAGGCCGCCTGCATGCGCCACAACCGGTGCAAAACCACTCCGGAAAGCGTGTGCACCATGGTCGTCGCCGCGGCCACCGGCAAAACGTAACGGGCCACTTCGATGGCGCGCTTTTCCGCCTGGCGTTCCACTTTCTCGATCCGCCTCGGATGCGACATCGTGCCGATATTCCAGATATCCGCGAGAATGCGCCGCGCGTCGTCTTTCAGCAAAGCTGTCAACTCACGATAGGCACTCCAGGCTCGGGCGACGGCCCGTTCGAATATTTCTCTTTCCGCGGCGCCGAATCGCTCGCCCACCGGAGGAATGTAGGCCAGCGCCCGGTCCAGCCGAACATAGCGCTGGCTCTGCTGCTCCGAGTTATAAAATGGATGCGCGTGCAGAAACGACCACACGAATTGGCGGCTGACGTTCTCCAGCCCAAACTCAAAATGCGCGTGCTGATAAACGGTGTGGTGGCCGGCGTAATATGTCGCCGCGCCGATGGTCGTGCGCTGTTTTTCGGTGATCTCTTCCGCTGAAATCAGCCGCGGGGCGTAGCAGGTGCGTGCGGCGGCGATAGCGGAATCATAGGGATGCGCGAATGAGTTGCGCAGGGTGACGCGCGCCACCGCCTGCTCGACCGGCGTCGCCGCCTGAACTTCACTCTGGCTGTATGGAGAACCCGAGGCCATGCTGCGCAAATTCTACACCGCGCCTGCTTGGCCGAACAGCAAGGCTACTTCTTGCCTTTGGCGGCCTGGGCGGCCTGGGCGGCTTTCTCGTACTTACGTTGGAAGCGCTCCACGCGTCCCGCTGTGTCGATGAGCTTCTGTTTGCCCGTAAAAAACGGATGGCAGTTCGAGCAGATCTCCACTCGCATGAGATTCGCTTTATAGGTTGAGCGTGTTTTGAACGCATGGCCGCAGGCGCAGTGAACGGTAATTTCATGATAATCGGGGTGGATACCGGGTTTCATGCTGGCTCCCTTCCGCAAGCCGTTCTGCACGGCTCCCGACGAACGGGAATACAGCCGCGTCGCTAAGCTCGCGGTAAACCCTAATAGTAGGTGATCGTAACCTCGTTTCCAAGGAGTAGATGCTCGCTCCCCCGTGAAGGTCGCAACCCGCAATTTTCGCTTGTTCTGTCCAGCGAGCGAGTATACCGTCCCACCCGGGGCCCTCAACACGCGCCGCTGTTGC
>DASPYR010000285.1:0-15704 GCA_035636675.1 Rugosimonospora sp.
GCCTTGAACTGCTCGACTGAACGAAGCCCTGGTTCCCGTTTACTGAGTCATTTTCTGCCTGAAGCGAAAGCTCAGAATCGTACTGATCGCGACGATGCCGGCCAGAAGCACAATGAGCGAGGCGTAATTCTCAGACGAGACTTTGCCCGCGCGGAACAATACGTAACCGACAATGAGATTCAGCCAGGCCCAAGCTACGTTTACAGTAGGAGAGGACAAACCGCGCCCGGGCGGATGCGCAAAAGGAGTTGGAAAGCGGTCACCGGAGATACCATGAACAAAGTGAGGCACGACATTGGCTAGAAATGCGCCCGCGAAGAAGCACGCAACATAGTTGTACCAGCTCATGGCAAGTTCCTCCGAATCAGACGTAGTCACGGGCCTACCAACCGAGCCGCCGCTGCTGGAAGAGGACGCGGATTTTAGCACGTTGATCTTCAGTTAGCCCACAGGGGGTTAGCCCGCAGGCAGGGCCGCGAGAATCTGATAGTGTGGGGTAAAACAGGGAGGGGAAATTCGATGAGAAGCGTTCGCTTTAAGCCGCGCCTTAGATACTCATGACCATTGTTGCGGTGTTGATTTGCGGGCCGGCCGCGCGGTCATTCGCGCAAGCGGGAACATTGAACGCGGGTGCGAAATCGGGGCAGGCAACTTCGCCGGCGAAGACGGGGAAATCCCCGGCCAAGACACCGGCTTCGAAGCGGGCATCCGTAGTCGCGCGGCAGAGGGCTGCGCATAAACGAAAACCGCACCCTTGAAACCGCCCTTCGAGGCTCCCTTCGGAACTCAGGGCAAGCGGGGCAAGCAGGGTGCGGCACCCAACCTTCAAACCCATCCGTGCCGGAATGCTGCGCTTCGCCGCGACTGTGACGCTCGGGCAAATGCGGCCCTCGGAATGACAACGTGGCGAATTAGGATGCCGCCTGGAAGGCGGCGCTACGAAAAGGCCGCGGATACCGGGCCGAAGCCCTTCGAAGCTCCCTTCGGAACTCAGGGCAAGCAGGGCAAGCCGGCGCTACGTTCCCGCCGCGCCGCTTAGGGCGCTACGGTTAGTCCGCGCCGACTAGCGCGCCCGCCGGTTCAGGCTTCAGAGCCGGAACAGACATCGGTTTCGAGCCAGGGCGATCGATCTCGATGCGGCCCTTGAAGATGGCGCCGTCTTCGATACTGATGCGGGTGGTCTGAATATCCCCGATGACTGCGCCGTCCTTTTTGATTTCCACGCGATCGGTGGCGTTGATATTGCCGGTGACTTTGCCGAAGACGACCAGTTCCCGTGAGGTAACTTCCGAATTCAGTTGACCGCTGCGTCCCACGGTGAGGCGGTGGCCACGGACGGAAACCGGCCCTTCCACCTTGCCATCGATTTGCAAATCCTCTTCGGCGTTGATGCGGCCTTTGATCTCGAGGCTGGCACCGATGCAGGCGAGGCTGCGCGCCCCAGGGGTTCCCGGACGGCCGGAGAAGGCGTTCGGGTCGGATGCGGGTTCGGGGCTACGTTGGAATGGCGTCGGGAGCGTACTCTTTGGCTGGGACTCGGGTTGGGGCTGCGCTGGCGCTTGCTGCTTCATCCACATGCGAAAATTCCTCCTTGAAGGTTATTCTCCGGGACCGATCGGCCGGGCGTCGTCCGCGGAAGCAATGTAGATTCACTCTAGGCGCGAGAAGGGGCGCTGGCGACGCGAAATTTGTACAGCGTTGCCGGGCGGGCACCTGTACTCTAGGTCAGGTGGAGCCCCTTCAGGGGGCCCCAGACCTTTTCGCCGCGCGCGGGCGCGGATGGCAGGGCGTTTCACGGTGAGTTTTATGAATGTTTCAAGCAACTCGCGATCCTGGTATACCATCGAAGGTCGCGGATCGATGCGGGATGCGGATCCGCCGGTTCCTGGACTGCCGCGAGGGCGTGACACGTGACGCGAGTGCTGCTGGAATTTACGAGCAATACCCCCGGAGAGATCCCTCGCTCACGCTGCTCGCTCGGGACGCCGATCCTAATCGGATCGGCGCTTTCGCCGGGTGCTCCCGATGGTGTGATTCCATGATTAGAGTGCTCCTTACCACCGTTCACCGCGATTTTGGGCTCTACGACTACTTCCGCGAAAATGCGCCCGAAGGATTCGCGTGGCGCTTTCGCATGCCGCGCCGAATCTCTTTTGGGTTGCGCTTTTTGCGGCAAAACGTTCCCGGGATCGAAATCCTCGAATATCCCACGCACGCGGAATACCGGCGGGCGCTCGAGCGCGGCTGGGATGTGGTGGGCTTTTCGTTTTATCTCGAAGAGACGAACGAGATTCTGCGCATGGCGGAAGAGGCGCGGGCGGCCGGGGCGGCGCGGCTCTGGGCAGGGAACTACGGCGCGCTCACGCCGGCGTTGCGCGGCAGCTTCGACGAAGTCTTCAGCGGATACAGCGAAGATGCAGTGGCGAGGGCGCTGGGCGCGACAATCGACGTGGTGCAGCATCCGCCGCTGGTGTCGGAGTTCCGGCTGCCCGGAGGCTGGCCGCTGCCGGTCGGCGTGATCTTCACGACGCGCGGCTGCAGCTTTCAGTGCACGTTTTGCCAGACGACGGCGTTTGCCCCGCGGCCCAAGGCCATTCCGCTCGAAGCCATCGAGCGCGCGGTGCAGTTTTACGTCGCGCGCGGCATTCGCTACGCGCTGATCCTGGACGAAAATTTCGGGAACATTCCCGATCACGCGGAAGCGGTGATCGAGCTGCTGGCGCGGTACGGCATCCGCTGGCTGGTGCAGTCGCGCGTGGATCTTTTTCTACGACATTTCGATGAATGGCTGGCCAAGGGCATGGAAGGCGCGCTCTTTGGCATCGAGAGCTTTCACCAGGAGGTGCTCAAGCAGATTCACAAAGGCGAAAAAGTGGAGGCGGTGCTGGAGCTGGCGAGCCGGCTGAACCGGGCGCGGCGCTATGCGCATGGCTATTACATCATCGGCTTCCCAAGCGAGACGCCGGAATCGATTCGCGAGGATTTGCGCATGCTGGCCTCGCTGGAGCTGGACGTCACGCAGATCACCATCGTCACGCCGCATCCGCAGACGCAATTGTGGAACGAGCTCGAGACGCAATATGGAATTTTGGAGCAGGATTGGTCCAAGTACGACACCAAGCATCTCGTCTGGCGGCATCCGCATTGCCCTCCGGGGAGCCTCGAGGCGCTGCTGAAGGAAGGCTTCGCGCTGTGCTACGGCGGGCCCTGGCTGCGGCGCACCATGCGCAAATTCCTGAACAGCCGATTCCAGCGGCGCGACCTGGCGAATTTGCTGGCCAGCCCGCTACACGCGCGCTGGGCCGCCCCCGAGCGCCTGCCGTATTTCGCCGCTTCGTGAACCCCTCGCTCGTGGCGACGTTCCCCTGCCACCCTACACTGCGCTCGAAGTCGGAACTGAGCTGATGCACAGAGTGCAACTCATCGAGATACACGATCAGGCGTGGTTTCCATCTTTTCTGCGGGATCAGGTGACCGACGACCTGCAAGTTCTGCTGAATATCGGCAAACCGTACGCCGATATCGTTCCGCAATTGCGCGAAGGCATCGAGCGTTCCGGTGCGGATCGCGTGCTCGATTTATGCTCGGGCGCGGGAGGACCGTGGCCGTGGCTGGCTGAGGCTCTCGGGCAAAAGGGTCTGCGCATTCGCGTCGAGCTCAGCGACAAATACCCAAATGTGAGCGCGCGCAGGCGGGTGCAGGGCAATTCCGCAAACCTGCACTACCGTGACGAAATCGTTGACGCCACGCGCGTGCCGCGCGAGGTGCCGGGGTTTCGCACCCTGTTCACGTCATTTCACCATTTTCCGCCGGAGCAGGCGCGCGAAATCCTTCGCGATGCCGTAGCCAGCCGGCAGGGCGTGGGAATCTTCGAGATTCCCGGACGGCGCCCGCTGACGTTACTGCTTCTGCCGCTGGTGCTGATCGCGGATATTGTGCTGGTGCCGTTTCTGCGGCCACGGACGCTCGCGCGCGCCGCCTGGAGACTCGTATGGAGATGGCTCATCCCCATCGTTCCCCTGGTGCTGATTTTTGACGGAATTGTTTCCTGCCTGCGCGCCTATTCGCCGCGCGAATTGCGCGAACTCACGAGCGGGCTCGCGGAATCCGGCTATCAGTGGGAAATTGGCTGCGCGAAGCGCGGCTTCTTGCGCCTGCCCATCACGTTTTTGGTGGGCTATCCTTCGCTGAGGCCGTAGGCAACTCAAACTGCAGATTCCTCGTCGCCGCAAAAAGCGCGTTTCGCTCCTCGGAATGACAACTCGGCGGCAGCGGCGCGGCTCCAACCTTAGCGGGCGGATTTGGCGGCGCGTTCGGCGAAGACGTCGCGGGCGGCGTACAAGCCGTTGAGCGCGGCGGGGAAACCAGTGTAGGCGGCGAGCTCGATCATCAGTTCAATAATTTCCGTTTCGGACCAGCCCACGTTCAGCGCGCCGTGAAGATGCGCGCGAAGCTGCGGCTCGACGCCGCCGCGCGTGACCAGCGCGGTGACCGCGGCGATTTCCCGCGTTTTCAGGTCGAGGCCTGGCCGCGAATGAATGTCGCCGAAAATGAATTCGACCAGGTAATGAGCCATATCCGGGGAAATGCGCGCGATATTTTCCACGGCTTGTTCGCCGAGTTCGCCGAGCATCTGTTTCAGCTTGGCGCGACCGCGATTGTATCGAGTGTCGTCTGGCATGGAGGCTCCGTGAAGCGCAGTTAAGAGTTTACGGTCGAAAGTTTACAGTTCAGAGTTGAGAGTCGCGAGTATTTCAGCACGAGCGCGCCCAGGAGCAGAGAGATCCTTCGCTCAATCCGTGAGGCGGATCCGCTCAGGATGCCAAACTTCGGGAGAGGTCCCTCGCTCACGGTGTTCGCTCGGGATGACCATGCTGGTCGCATCGTCACGGGCTGAAGCGATATGCGGAAACCAGATCGGTGCTGGTGGGGTAGGGATCGGCGTTTTGATCTTCCTGACTCATGGTGATGCGTTCGCTCCAGAGCTCGCGGAACTGGCGGGAACGCGTCAGCAAATATCCAAAGGCGGGATTCAAATAGAGCACGTCGACGCAACGCGAACCGGCTTTGGCGGCCCGTTGCAGCCGCTCGATCAGGTGTTCCATCATTTCGCGCTCGAATGGATTATAGAGATAAACCAGGAGCGGCGTGCGCGGCCAGCGGAACTCGAGGATGTCCTGATGGACCACGCGAATGGGCACGCGCAGGCGATGCTCCTGCTTCCACTTCTCGATATTTTGCGCGGCGGTATGCGCCAGCTCCTTGCTCAATTCCACGCCGATCACTTTGCGAAAAGGCAATTCGGAGGCGAGCAGCAAAGCGCGGCCTTTGCCGGCGCCGACGTCGACAAAGCTGAAGGCTTGCACGCGGCGGCGGGCCGCGAGCGTATCAATCCAGCGCCGGCACATCTGGCGGAAAACCGAAGGAGCCACGGCGGAATAGCCGGTGAGGTAAACGTCGTTCGGATGGCCGGTGACGAGGTCGCGCTTACTGAGGTATCCGGCGGTGTCCAGGCCGTGGCGCTTATCGAACGGATGCTCGATATAGCGAAACGGCGGAGTGGCTCGGACAGAGGCGATCGCCCGCATCAGGATATTCCAGCTATGAGTGTAGCGCGACTGGAACATTCTTCTTCGGTTTAAAGTGGCGCGCATTGCCGGGGAAAACCCTGCGGAGAATCGCCTAGTGCCGTTCCAACTTGTTTGACCCCGAACCAAATGGGGCTTCTGAAATTTGGTTCGGGGTTGAGCAAATCGTCTTTCGTCTTGAACCGAACGAATCGACTTTTCGTCCCCTCAACGGCAGTCGGCCAGATGAATCGATTCGTTCGGCTCTTGATTACGGCGATCTCTCGGAAACGTTCGCTTGCGCGTTTGGCCAATCTAGTGCCGTTCCAACTATTTGGGCCAAGTGCTTCGCCCTGACGACGCAAAAGTTCAAGAAGGTCGCGGACAGGCATTCTTTGGCGAGACAAGTTGGAACGGCACTAGGAGTTTTTCCGCAGCCTTTCCAGAGTTTTTTCAGGGGGCATTTTCACATTCGTGTTACTGTCACGCACAGGCCTTTAGATTATCTGCTTGCTCCGCTCTGAAACAGAGGACTAGAGTGTCTCACCCCGGTCCAAACGCCAGAGCCTTCTGGCCAACCATGGAATGACCGAGGAGGGCCAATGTGGGGAAGCAAGAAACCTGATTCGCCGCCAACGGCTGTTCCGGCTCCGTCAAAGGCTCCGGAGACAAATTCAACCAAGCCGACTTCGGCAACAGTGGAGGGTAAAGTCATGAGCACCGACGCCGCTCGCCCGGTGGCTGCGGCTCCGGCCGGATCTACCGCCCGTCTGGGAGCGAGCCTGCATATCAAGGGTGAGATAACGGGTAACGAGGATCTGCAAGTGGATGGCACTGTGGAAGGATTGATTCAGCTGGACGATCGTAAGTTGACCGTCGGAGCCAGCGCTAAAGTTAGCGCCGATCTGGTGGCCCGCGAAGTGGTGGTTTACGGAAGCGTCAAGGGTAATCTGCGCGCTCGCGATCGCATCGAAATCAAGAAGGATGGTTCGGTCATCGGCGATCTGACGACCTCGCGCATCATGATCGAGGATGGCGCGTACTTCAAAGGGGCCATCGAGATTGATCGCAAAGGCGAGGTCACCAGCACTAGCAGTCAGGAGAAACCCGCGTTCGTTAAGGCTGCTAGCGCGGCGGTGCAGACCAGCAAGGCCTCGAGCTAGGTTCGGCTTGACGCAGGCCACCTAAGCCAAGGTGAAATTCTGTGCCCCTGGCTCGCCTCGGCCCGGTCCATTGCGACTGGCCGTTGGCGGGATCAGTGTGGTTGTCTCGACCGTCGTTGACAAATCTCCGCCCATCCACTATTGTTTTCGTTTGTCCCGACAGGCGGGGTGTTGGTAGAGCGAATGCGGACATATGTTCCAGAGGGCCGCGAGGCGGAAGCGCTGTCGCAAGGTCCCCAATGGTTTGTGGTCGATGCGGCGGGCCAGGTTCTGGGCCGCGTAGCCACGCGGATAGCGCGCGTCTTGATTGGGAAGGATAAGCCCAACTTCACTCCCTACCTCGATTGCGGCGATCATGTGGTGGTCATCAACGCGCAGAAGATTCGTCTTACGGGAAATAAGCTGGAAGAAAAGATATACCGCACCCATAGCGGTTATCCCGGTGGCCTCAAGGAAGTTCCCGCAAAGCGCATTCGTGGCGAACGAGCCGACTGGATGCTACGTGAAGCAGTTCTGGGGATGCTGCCCAAGAACCGGCTTCGCGCCAGCCGGGCGCGAAAACTGCGCGTCTACCTCGATGACAAGGGCTTGGCACGTCACGCAGGCCAAAAGCCGCAACCGTTGGCTCTGTAAATTCGTCCAACACCTTGAACCAGCCGAAAAGGGTTTTGCTTCTGATCTTTTTTTGAGGAGGACAGTTGAGTTCTAGCGTACAGCCGACCGAGAGCGCTTTGAAGACACAGGCCTATGGCACGGGCCGCCGCAAAAACGCGGTGGCGCGCGTGTTCATTCGTACGGGCAGCGGAAAATTTGAAGTCAATGGCCGGGCTGTCGATTCCTATTTCAAGAATGTCACTTGGCTGACGCGAGCTGTCGAGCCTCTGAAGTTTACGAATACCACGAATGAGCTGGACGTCAGGGCAACAGTCAATGGCGGAGGCGTGGGAGGTCAGGCCGGGGCCGTGCGCATGGGGCTCTCGCGCGCCCTTTCACTTTTCAATCCCGATCTACGCCAGGGACTGCGGAATAACGGCTTCCTCACGCGCGATTCGCGCATGCGGGAACGCAAGAAATATGGCCAGAAGGGCGCGCGGAAGCGCTTCCAGTTCAGCAAGCGTTAACCGAGGACTCCAGCCCGGCAGGGCCGGGCTGAATACATGGCCGGCGAGATGCCGGCAAAAGGATGCTCGGCTTTACCGAAGCGGCAAGCTGCGGCAAAGTTTGCAAGCATCTAAATCAAGAAGGAGGTCCGTTGGCAGTTGAAATCACCATGAAGGAGTTGCTGGAGGCCGGCGTGCACTTCGGCCACCAGACTCGCCGTTGGAATCCGAAGATGAAGGAATACATCTTCGGCGAACGCAACGGGATTCACATTATCGATCTGCAAAAAACCCTCAAGATGTTCCGCGACGCCAGCCGGTTTGTGAGCGAACTGGCGAGTCAGGGGCGCGTGGTCCTCTTTGTAGGCACCAAGCGCCAGGCACAGGAAGCCATTGCTGAAGAAGGACGGCGCTGCGGAATGTTCTACGTCAATCACCGCTGGCTTGGCGGCACGCTCACCAATTGGGCCACTCTGCAGAAATCCATCAAGCGCCTGAAGACGCTCAAGGCCATGATCGAAGACGGGCGTATGGCGGAACTCTCGAAAAAGGAAGCCGCCCGGCTGGAGCGCGAATTAAAGCACCTGCTGCAGAATCTGGAAGGCGTGGAAAATATGAGCACGCCGCCGGACGCCATGTTCGTAGTGGACTCGCATACCGAGCAGATTGCGGTCCGCGAAGCGCGCCGCATGGGCGTGCCCGTGGTGGCCGTGGTGGACACGAATTCCGATCCCGACCAGGTAGATTGGGTGATTCCGGGGAATGATGACGCGCTGCGCGCCATCCGCCTTTTCACGACCAAGATTGCCGATGCCGTTGTGGAGGGCCGCGCTGCTTTTGAGCAGACCCAGCTGGCAGGCGAAAAGGTGGAAGCTGCCGAAGGCGCCGAAGTTGTGGAAAACGCAGAATTCGTGGACACCAGCGCCTACGAGGCTTACGAGAAGCAGGAAGGCGATTTTGTGGAAACGCCGGAATTGACCGAGTCCGAGCAGACCGTCCAGGCGGAAGGCGAGTCCGAACCCTGATTGCGCGCGAGCTCGTGCCGGGCTTCGTTCATCCAGCCCAATCTGATCATCGTTGTTTGAGGATTTGCCGAAATGGCGACAAACCCCGAGCAGTCCAATGTACCGGCGCAATTGGTCAAGGAGTTGCGTGAACGCACGGGCGCCGGCTTTAACGATTGCCGCAACGCGCTGGCAGAAGCCAGCGGCGACGTCGAGCGCGCCATCGATATCTTGCGCCGCAAGGGGCAGGCTGCGGCGCAGAAGAAGGCGCAGCGCGAAGCCAGCGAGGGATTGATCGGCCACTACATTCACGCCGGCGGGAAAATTGGCGTGGTCGTGGAGGTCAATTGCGAATCCGATTTTGTGGCCCGCACGGACGATTTCCAGAGGCTCTGCCACGATCTCGCCATGCACATTGCCGCGCTCGATCCGCGCTATGTGCGCAGGGAAGAAGTCACGCCGGAAATCCTGGGCCACGAGCGGGAGATCTATAGCGAGCAGGCGCGCTCCACGGGCAAACCCGAAGCGGTGATTGAGAAAATCGTAAACGGGAAAATGGAGAAATTCTACGAGGACAATTGCCTTTATGAGCAGCACTTCATCAAGGACGAATCGCTCACCGTCTCCGAGCTTATCAACCAGATGATTGCCAAGCTCGGTGAGAACATTTCCGTGCGCCGCTTTGTGCGCCTCAAGGTAGGCGAAACAGCGAGCGCCTCCTCGGGAACAACCGGCGCCGCGGCGTTGGAGCCGGTGCGCTGACGGTTACTTGCCGTTACTTGCTGATCCATGCGGATGCTCCGATAGTAGGGCACCGCGAATCTCTGCTAAAATGCCCGCCGAAAACTGGGCCCAAGTCGCGGCCTAAGATGCCATTACAGCCATTACAAAGGTAGGAAGGGCGCGATGCCATCGCTTGAGGCTACACGTCCGGCATATTCGAGGATCGTACTGAAGCTTTCCGGGGAATCCTTGCAGGGGCCTCACGGTTCCGGCATCGATGCGGAAACTGTGGCGCGCGTGGCCGCAGAGCTGAAAGAGATCAGTGAGATCGGCGTTCAGGTGGCCATCATGGTGGGCGGGGGAAACATCTTTCGCGGCACGCGCCAAAAATCGCTTGCGATTGATCGCGCCACAGCCGATTACATGGGCATGCTGGCCACGGTGATCAACGGGCTCGCTCTTCAGGACGCCCTCGAAAAGCAGGGGGCCCATACGCGTGTGCTGAGCGCCATTGATATGCGCCAGGTTGCGGAGCCTTTCATTCGCCGGCGCGCCACCCGGCACCTGGAGAAAGGCCGTATCGTGATTTTTGCCGCGGGCACCGGCAATCCCTATTTTTCCACCGATACAGCCGCGGCCTTGCGCGCTATGGAAATCAAGGCGGAGGTTATTCTCAAGGCCACCCGTGTGGATGGAATTTACGATGCCGATCCCGAAAAAGTTCAGGGGGCTCGCCGTTTTGAGCATATTAGCTATTTGGATGTCCTGCAGCGCGGCCTCGCGGTGATGGATTCGACGGCCATCTCGCTGTGCATGGATAACAAGATGCCCATCATCGTTTTCGATCTGAATCAGTCCGGAAATCTCAAGCGAGTCGTTCTTGGTGAAAAAGTGGGTTCGCTGGTGACGGCCAGCTAGTGCCGTTCCAACTTGATGAGCCTAAGCAAAGGGTGTCCGGCAAAGGCTATCTAGCTGGCCGTGGATAGTCAAAATTAGTTGGAACGGCACTAGTGTCCACAGTCCGGACACCAGCAAACGACGAGGTAGGATCCTATGAGCACTGTAGCCACGAGCAAAGATGCCCTGGTTCAAGCCAGAACGAGGATGGAAAAGGCGGTTGACGACTTCCGCCGTGAGTTGGCCGGCATTCGCACGGGCCGCGCGAACGTGGCCCTGCTGGACCACGTGCGCGTGGACTATCACGGGACGCAAATGCCCATCAACCAGCTTGGCACGGTCACCATTCCCGATCCCATGATGTTGATTATATCTCCGTGGGATCCGGGCGCCGTAACCTTGATCGATAAAGCTATTCGCACCTCGGATCTGGGACTCAATCCCACCAACGACGGAAAAATAATTCGGCTGCCGATACCTGCGCTAACCGAGGAGCGCCGCAAAGATCTGGTAAAGCACCTTCATAAAGTTCTCGAGAATCATCGCACGGCGGTACGCAACGTGCGCCGCGACATCAAGGAAGCGATCGAGCATTTGGAAAAAGAAAAAAAGGTCAGTGAGGATGAGCGCAAACGCTCGGTAGAAGAGTTGGATAAGATCACCCACAGCGAAACCAAGAAAATCGAGGACCTCTCCGCGGCAAAAGAAAAGGAGATCCTGGAGTTGAAGTAAGCGATTCCTTGTAAGTTATTGAAGGCAAGCGGTTAGCTAATCGGCTTCGCGGCTGGCCAGCCTGCTTATACATGCGCCCGGTTCTATCCCCAAGCCAGTGCATTCCGCGAGCGGGCATGCGGCTCTGAAACGCCTTTTTTATTTTGACATAGAATCTTTTTTTGCCTATACTTAGCGTTTTGTCAGGGGGGATTTCGCCCTGTAGTAGAAGGGGAAGGTCTCCTGCTCCGAAAGATCGAGATAAGGGACGGGGCTAGGAGAGCGGCCGGAATGGGGCGCCAGCCCCGCAAAGCCGAGTAAGCCTCTTCGCTTGACCCGCTGCCGTGGAAGCCGCAGTGGATTGTTTGCGTGGAGAATCTTGTCGGTCCACCGGGGTCGCTACTGACCCTTTCTGTTGATAAACCCCTAAACTCCGCGTGCCGGTGAAAGCCGGCCGGGAACGAAATCAAATTTTTGCTCGTGTGAGGGAGAGCCGTGCCGACGTTTGCGCAACTGGTCCGTAACGGACGCGAGAAGGTACGCACCAAAACAAAGTCGCCCGCGCTGCAAGGGTGTCCCGAAAAGCGCGGCGTGTGTATTCGCGTGTACACGCAGACTCCCAAAAAGCCCAATTCCGCTCTGCGCAAGGTGGCCCGGGCGCGGCTGACCAATAGCGTCGAAGTTACCACGTACATCCCCGGAATCGGCCACAACCTGCAGGAGCACTCCATCGTGCTCGTGCGTGGCGGCCGCGTCAAAGATTTGCCCGGGGTTCGCTACCACATCATTCGCGGCACGCTCGATGCGGCGGGTGTCGATAATCGCAAGCAAGGGCGCTCGAAGTACGGAGCCAAGCGTCCCAAGGCTGCGCAGAAATAGGGACGGAGAAGCTTCATGCCACGCAAAGGATTCATATCGCGCCGCACGGTCCTGCCGGATTCGGTCTACGGCAGTGATCTGGTTCAGAAGTTCATTAACTCCATGATGTGGGACGGCAAGCGCTCCACGGCTCAGCGCATCTTTTATAGCGCCATGGAGCAGGTGGGACAGAAAGCCAATGACGAGCCGCTCAAGGTCTTTAAGAAAGCCGTGGAAAACGTCAAGCCTGTGCTCGAGGTGAAGTCTCGCCGCGTGGGTGGCGCGAACTACCAGGTTCCGGTTGAGGTCAGCCAGTTTCGCAGGCAATCGTTGGCCATTCGCTGGCTACTGCTGCATGCCCGCACGCGCCCCGGCAAGCGCATGGTCGATAAGCTCGCCGATGAGCTCTTAGACGCGGCCAACGGGCGCGGCGGCGCCATCAAGCGCAAAGAGGACGTGCACCGCATGGCTGAGGCGAATAAAGCCTTCGCCCATTACCGCTGGTAAAAGGAGACTCGAGCGGGAGAGTTTAGCAGAACCATGGAAGCAAGGACACAACTCGGGCACACGCGCAATATCGGCATCATGGCGCATATCGACGCCGGCAAAACGACGTCCACCGAACGCATCCTCTTCTACACCGGTGTGACCTACAAAATCGGCGAAGTCGATGAAGGCACCGCCACGATGGACTGGATGGAACAGGAGCGCGAACGCGGCATTACCATTACCTCAGCGGCGACGACGACCAGCTGGAAACGCTTCGGCCAGCCTTACCGGATCAATATCATTGATACGCCGGGACATGTGGATTTCACCGTGGAGGTGGAGCGGTCGCTGCGTGTGCTCGATGGCGCAGTGGCCATTTTCGACGCGGTTGCCGGTGTACAGCCGCAGACGGAGACGGTGTGGCGGCAGGCCGATAAGTATCGCGTGCCTCGGCTTGCCTTTGTCAACAAGATGGACCGCGTGGGCGCCGATTTCGACCACTGTATCCGTTCCATGCGCCAGCGGCTCAGTGCCCACCCTGTTCCCCTGCAGTTTCCTCTCGGCAAGGAAGATAGCTTCATTGGAATCATCGATTTCATCGAGCAAAAAGTAGTCATCTGGCTGGAAGACACCCTCGGCGCGAAGTTTGAGGAATTCCCGATCGGCAAGCTTTGGGATCAGGCATTCCTGAAAGACCGACCGGAAATCGTGGCGGCAATTAAAGCCTCGGCAATCAGCCCGGAATTCTATAAAGAGCATCGCGAGAAAGTGGTCGAATACATCGCCGAACATGACGATGCCATCCTGGCGAAGTACCTTGCCGAACACGAATTGAAACCCGAAGAGCTGCGCGCCTCGATTCGCCGCTCGACCATCGCGCTGAAGCTGGTGCCCGTCGTGGCCGGTTCCGCGTTCAAGAACAAGGGCATCCAGCCTCTGCTCGACGCCGTAATTGATTACCTGCCTTCGCCTCTCGATGTTCCGCCGGTAGAGGGCGCTTCGCTTGATGGCACCGAGCCACTTCTGCGCCGCGCGAGCGATGACCAGCCGTTTTCGGCGCTGGCATTCAAGATCATGTCCGACCCGTTTGTCGGACACCTCACCTATATCCGAGTGTATTCGGGAGTCTTGAAGGCCGGCAGCTACGTCTACAACGCTTCCAAGCTCACGCGCGAGCGTATCGGCCGCCTCTTGCGCATGCATGCAAACAAGCGCGAGGAAATAGACGCCATCTATGCGGGCGACATTGCCGCCTGCGTAGGCCTGAAGAGTGTGACCACGGGCGACACGCTTTGCGACGAGCAGAAGCCCATCGTTTTGGAGTCCATCGAGTTCCCCGCGCCGGTCATCTCCGTGGCCATCGAGCCCAAGACCAAGGCCGATCAGGATAAGCTCGGCAACGCCCTCGGGAAACTCTCCCAGGAAGACCCCACCTTCCGCGTGCATACCGATCCGGATACCGGACAGACCTTGATTTCCGGCATGGGCGAACTGCATCTCGAAATTATCGTCGATCGCATGCTGCGGGAATTTGGCGTGCAAGCCAGCGTCGGCCGGCCGCAGGTCGCTTATCGCGAAACGATTCGCCGCCGCGCGGCAGCCGAAGGGAAATACATTCGCCAGACCGGCGGCCGCGGCCAATACGGCCATTGCAAGCTCGAGATTCATCCGCTGCCGAATTCCAGCCATGAAGACATGCACGAGATGTCCACCGACGAGCTCGATGCCTTGGCCAAGCAAGTGGCCGGCTCAGGCGGAAAGTTCCGCTTCGATAAGGAGCATCGTTTGCTCTTCATCGACAAAATCGTGGGAGGGGCGATTCCCAAGGAATTTATCGCCCCCATCGAGGCGGGTGTGCGCGAGGCCATGGAAAATGGCGTGCTCGCGGGGTATGAGATGGTGGATATCGCCGTGGTTTTGACCGACGGCAGCTACCATGACGTGGATAGTTCGGAAATGGCCTTCAAAATCGCTGGCTCGCTGGCGTTCAAGGAGGCTTGCGGCAAGGCGCAGCCGGTGCTCCTCGAACCGGTCATGAGGATCGAAGTCGTCGTGCCGGAGGAGTACATGGGCGAGGTCTTCGGCGATCTCAATGCGCGCCGCGGTCATCCGCTGGGGATGGAGTCGCGCGCCGGAGCACAGATTATTCGCTGCGAGGTGCCCCTGGCGGAGATGTTTGGCTATGCCACGGATTTGCGCAGCCGCACGCAAGGCCGGGGAAGCTTCACCATGCACTTCTCGCACTACGCCGAGGCCCCCGCAGCGATAGCCGATGAAGTAATCGCCAAGGCAACTGGAAGGGCTGTGAGGTAGGATGGCAGCGACTGCGTCGTTCCAAGTTGTAATCAGGGGGTCGGGCAGTAACGTCGAGGAATGGAGGCGTGCCCTGCAAGCCTCAAGTGCCGAATTGCACGTTGAGGGACTGTCTGATGAGGAGAGGCGCGTAGCGAAGGGTTTTGGCATCCCGTTGGAAGACTACGCTCGCGGACTGCTTGCGCTTCGTTTGGGAAGAGAGCGAAGGGAGAGCGAGGGGCGTGCGCTGGGGCAGCACGTAACCGAGATCTTGCGCGGACTGGGTGAAGGGTATCTGCTGAACGCCGTCATTTGGGAGGTTGACCGACTAAGGTGGATGTTGCGGATACAAACTCCCAAGCAGGTAGTGGGAGTGCCTGTTCCGTTTGAACTCGCCGAGGACGTTATCGATTCGGGTGTTCTGTCAGAAATCGAGCGTTTGCGAATTCTGCTGATGGAAGGGCTCGGACGGGGCGACATGGTTCCACGCCGTAGCGAATGAAGCTGGCAGGGCGAGTCTGTCTGATCCGTTTGACAAGGATCGGACGCAGGGCCTTGGAGGGCGTCGTCGGAATTACTGAACAGGGCTCTTTTGAAGGTTGGGTTAGAGAGCAGGACGAGATCGGCATCTGGGTCAGGCCGGTCGAGGAAGAAGAGGCTGCTGACCTAAGGGCCGGATTGGTGCTTGTGAAGTGGGACTACGTGGCGACGATTCGGGTCGTCGAAGCTTCAGGGTCGAGCTGAGGAGTAGAGAAAGCGATGGCGAAGGAAAAATTCGAGCGCAGCAAGCCGCACGTGAACATAGGCACGATCGGGCACATCGATCACGGCAAGACCACCTTGACCGCGGCGATCACCAAGGTGCTATCGAAGAACAATCCCAAGGTGCAGTTTCGCGCC
>DASPYR010000286.1:0-2616 GCA_035636675.1 Rugosimonospora sp.
GATATGTCCACGGTGATATTTCGGCACCCATAAAGGTTGCGGCAAACAAGTTTTTGCCGAGGCCATTCGACGAACTGCACAGTTGAGAGGTAATCCGGGACTTAAGAGTTTCGGATGGGCGGTTCGCAGATTTTACTCAGCAACACCCCACCCACCCCGGGAGGTGGAAACCCTCAGTTTTCACCTCCCTTTTTTTATTGGACTTTGTGATGCGCGAAAGTCCCGCGACTTCTTCCGGGATCCCGGGACTGCGGGACTCCTGATGACTTTGCAAGCGCCGCCAAGCTCCTGATGACCATGACGTTGGCGGCGTCCGACTTTCGCGCGCGGAAACGCGCTTTTGGCGCCCGACAGCCCTTCGGACTTGGGAATCTGCCACAACGGTGCGGACGGGTTTCCCTCAAGGGCGGAGCTACGGGCCGGATTTGGAGGCGGCCATGCGCCGGCTTGCCGCGCGAATGAGCCAGGGCGCGAATCGTTCGAGTGCGACCAGAATTTTGCCGTGCTTGGTAATGATGACCTCTCGCTCGCCTCGCGCCACGGCGCGCAACATCTGACGCACTGCCTTCTCCGTGCTCATGACCAGCCAAGCCGGAACGGGATCCTTCGCCGCGGGATGAAATTTTCCTCGATTATCAATGCGGCGGATATTGCTGGCCACGAACCCGGGGCTGATCAGCGTCACTTGCACGCCGCATCTGCGCAGCTCCGGGGTGACGGAATTGGCCAGCGCGCGCAGCGCAAACTTGCTCATGGCATAGGGTGAAGTACCGGGAGCGGCTCCCCAACCCGAAATGCTTCCCATGATCACGATGCGGCCCTTGGTTTTCTCGATTTCAGGGAGCGCCGCATAGATCGTGCGCAGCACGCCGAACACGTTGGTCTCAAACTGGCGGCGGTAATCTTCCAGCGAAAGCTTTTTCAGCGGCCCGACCACGCCAAAGCCGGCATTGGCGATGGCCACGTCGAGCTTTCCCCACTGGCGCACGCTTTCGGCGACGGCGCGCTCGAGGTCGCCGTCGCGTGTAACGTCGCAGGCCACCGCGAGAGGCTTCGCTCTCTGTGCCGCAGCGATCTTCTGGACCAAGGCTTCCAGCAGTTCGGTGCGGCGCGCCGCCAGCGTCAGCGTCGCGCCCGCCTGGCTCAATTGCCAGGCGAGCTCCTCGCCAATTCCCGAGGAGGCGCCGGTGATGAGCACGACCTTGTCGCGAAAAAATTTGTCGGTCCTGGACATGAGAAGCGAGAAATGCGGCTTCCCTCTTAGGACCCACCCTTCAGAATGCGCCCTTCGAAGCTCCCTTCGAGGCTCAGGGCGAGCACGGCAAGCAAGGGTGGGGCACCCGGGCGTCTTATTATGTTGGCGCTTTCGCGCGAGGAAGCGCACTCTTGGCGCCTGACAACAGCCGCAACCTGCACCCCAACACGCGCGACTTTCTTTACCGCGCGAGTGCTCGCGCTCGAGAGGCGCGCGTTGGGGACCACGCCGCTAGTGCAAGCTCATGTACCACGGCCGGGAGATCATCAGCGTCATGAGCAAAAAGCCGATCATGACAATGTTCTTGCCGAAGTGGGCCTGCTCGTTCATGCGCCCCATGGGATCCGAAACCAGCCAAAACGCGTGGATCCGGAAGCTGACGCCCAGTAGGAAGAGAATCAGAAGACCAGCGCCGATCGTGGGATGATAGCCCAGCAGAAAGCTTGCGCCGCCGAGCAGCAGCAGGACGCCGGTGCCCTGAACGGCCAGCTTTGGCGCGGGCGTTCGTTTGCTTTGCGCGTACCCCGCCATCATACCCGTTTTGGTGAAGTGGTTGAACGCGGCCATCAGGAAATAGCCGCCCACGATGATGCGTCCGATCAGGAACAGGATCTCGAAGGCTTGGAGCCGGTCCATCGCACCCTCCTTGTCGCAGTGGCAGAGCCGAGAAGTTCGCGGATTTGAGAGCCTTGCCGCCGGCCTGCGCGGCAGGGCCCTATATTACTCCCGCGCGGCGCATAATTACCCGAGTGATAATTAAGCCCTGGAGTGAATTCCTTGTTCTTAGCACCAAACTAACTCGCCTCAGGTTCCACACCAAAACGTCTTGACTGGATATTTTTCGAAGTTGTGGTCGGCGGTCAACAACACCAGCCCCTCCGCCCGTGCTTGAGCGATTAACATTCGATCGAACGGATCCCGGTGGTAATTCGGCAACCTCTCCAAGGCCGCTACATGGCTATGCGTAATATCCAGGGGTTGTAGCGACATTAATCGAATCGCCCGGATCACAAATTCCGAGGGCCGCTCCGGCAGGGCCAGCTTTCCGGTACCGGCTTTGAGCGTAATTTCCCACGAACTGGCGGCCGATAGGTAAAGCTCCGACGAATTATCCGCAAGTAATTCCAGCGCCCGTCGATTCAACTTAGATTGTGCGATCAGATTGTGGATGAGTACGCCGGTATCCAGCAGGTACTTCATGATTTCTTTTGTTTCTTGGGCGGCACTCCCTCAAATGCGTCCAGGATTTCGTCCGGCAGAGGAGCATCGAAGTCATCGGCAATCCTGATCGTGTCGCCGTATGCTCCCTGGCCACGCTTGCGGTCACCCGTGGACACGGGCACCAGCCGTGCCACCGGCAC
>DASPYR010000287.1:0-7315 GCA_035636675.1 Rugosimonospora sp.
CAAGAGATGCAAGCCATAAATGAAAGCCAGGCTGCGAGGCGTCACGTATTCGCGAAACGAGAAATCGAGCAGGGATTCAAACAAGCCTTTGGCCATTCCGTCCTCCTGTGATGCCGCCATTTCAAGCGCTAGTGCCGTTCCTATTTGCACCAAATTCTCTACTAGGCCACCCCACAGCCAATCGCAGGCTCTTTGGGCCGAACCTCTCGCCGGATCAAGTTGGAACGGCACTAGCGGCGAATCGGGCCCGCGGTGCCGGCGTGCCGCGTGAATTGGACCCCGCATTATACAAGGCGTGGGGGGGCTGGCAGTGACGTTTTCGGCGCTTCGGCTGGGGCGCGGCGCGGAACTCCGCGCGAGGCGGGGGAAAATAGCTGTGCGAGCATTCCTTGCTTGCACGCTACGCTAAAGGCGAGAACAAGGATGCGGACCCACCCTTCGGAAAGGGTGGGGCACCCGAAAAACCGGCACCACAATCGGCGCTCGAGGTAAAAGCAAATGGGCACAGGCAAGAGTGCCTGTGCCACTCAAGGATTCGGACCCACCCTTCCGAAAGGGTGGGGCACCCGAAAAATCGGCGCCACAATCGGCGCTCGAAGCAAAAACAAATGGGCACAGGCAAGAGTGCCTGTGCCACTCAAGGATGCGGACCCACCCTTCCGAAAGGGTGGGGCACCCGAAAAACCGGCACCACAATCGGCGCTCGAGGCAAAAACAAATGGGCACAGCCAAGAGTGCCTGTGCCACTCAAGTCAGCCTTTTCGCCGCAGACGCCGACTTTTGCGCGAAGAGGCGACCTCCGAATGACAAGCGCGGGACCGGGCGGCGGAACGAAGCCGCGCCGGACGTTTAGACTTCGTTGAGCCGAAAAGCGCCCGCCCCAGGCGGGCCTTTTCGCGCAGACGGTCTGACGATCCGGATCGTCAGACCGTGAAGGAACTGCCGCAGCCGCAGGTGCTCTTGACGTTGGGGTTGTTGAACTTGAAGCCGGCGCCCTCGAGCGTCTCGATGTAATCAATCTGCACGCCGTCGAGATACATTTCGCTCATCTGATCGACGAGCAATTTCACGCCGTCAAATTGGTAGACGTTGTCGGAGGGATTCTCCTGATTATCGAAGGCCATGTGATAGCTGAATCCGGAGCAGCCTCCGCCGACCACGGCAACGCGCAGGCCCGCCGGCGCGGGATTCTGCTGGGCCATGATTTCCTTAACTTTACTGGCTGCAACTTCAGTCAGTTGGACCATCCGTAATTCCCTCCCATTTGGGCCCGCCGACGTTATTCGCCAAGGCGGACAATTCAAGTATAGCAAAGACGCAGGGCGCCTGCCCACGGAAAGGCGATGGCAGTTTGCCAATGCAACAAATTAGATGATGATCGTTGGGGACGAGTCGCAAGCGCGCGGGTTTGTGCCGCCCCTGGCGGGGCTTTTCCCCGTCGGGATAACCCTTCCCCAGTGCTTCCGCACTGGGCTACATTGTGCCGCCCCTGACGGGGCTTGGCTTGGATGATGTTTCGCAGGGTTCGCGGCAAGACGCGACGGAGAGACACACACGACTTTTTGGGCCGCGCGCAGGCGCGCTCAAAAGCACGACGTGTGAGGCACCCGCAAGTGCTGGCCGCACGGGCACTGGAAGAGGTGCCGGCCTAAACGTCGCTACAAGAGCGCAAATCGGGGATCGCTGCACTTAAGGGTCTAGGACAGTGTGGATTTTGGGCTTGGTTTTCGGGTAGGCTCTAGCCACATCGGGGGCGGCCAAAAAACCACAGATGCCGGCCTGAAGGCCGGCGCTACACGAGCCGAGAGGGAGGAGGGAGCGATGAAAACAGCGATACGGGTGGCGGCGATGGCCGCGGCGATTCTGGGGCTGGCGTACGGCGCCGGAGCGCAGAACAATTCGCAAAATGGGGCGCGGGCACAAGGCGACAAGGGCGAAGTGACGCTGATTGCGCCGGGCGGCGCGCGCGCGGCGGTCGAGCAGCTCATTCCCGGCTTCGAGAAGAAGACGGGATACAAGGTGAAGGCCACGTTCGGCTCGGGCGGCGGAACGCACAAGCAGGTGGTGAACGGCGAAGCATTCGACGTGCCGGTGGTGCAGCCGCCCTATCAGGATGTGCTCGATTCCGGCAACGTAGTCGCATCCAGCGAGAAGGCGCTGGCGAGCGTGGCCGTGGGCGTGGCGGTGAAACAGGGCGCGCCGAAGCCGGACATTTCGTCGCCGGAGGCGGTGAAGAAGATGTTTGCCGCGGCGAAGTCCGTCAGTTATCCGGACGCCAAGGGCGGCGCGGCGGCCGGAGTGACCGTAGACGAGATGTTCAAGAAGCTGGGCATCGCAGACGAATTGCAATCGAAGATCAAGCGCGCGCAAGGCGGCGCGGGCGCAATGCAGATGGTCGCCAAGGGCGACGCGGAGATCGGCATGACGTTCCTCAGCGAGATGGAGGAGCCGGGCATTGACGTGGTGGGGCCGCTGCCGCGATCGGTGGCCACGCCGACTTCGCTTGTGGGCTTTGTGTCGGCGCACGCGAAGGATCCCGCGGCGGCGAAGGCGCTGCTCGACTATCTGACGTCGCCGGAGGCGGCGGCGGTGTACAAGGCGCAGCGCATGCAGCCGGGGAAATAACCGTTAGGTTGTGTCGCCCCTCCCGGGGCTTCTTGTCTCAATATGCGAAGGCTTCCCACGGCTTCCGCCGTGGGCTACGTTCTTTCGTCCCTGCGGGACTTTGAGGATAGAGTATGTGACTCCTTTTGAGCTGAACGGTTCGGCTTGGAGGTTTCCAGGGGGCTGGTAACCGGCAGGGGATGTGTGGGAGGGGTGCGGCCGCCCGGGAAATTCCTGAAGAAATCGCTAAGTCTCCTGTTGTTAAATAAGATGACGATGATGGCGAGCAGGATAAGCCAATGAAGCGGGGTAATTTCTCCCATGGCGAGCTTCCCTTCTGGCTATTTGCCGATGGCAATGATTCTAGCTTTGAGCGCCCGCAGGAAGCAACGCGTCAAGCATGACACGACAAAGAACGCAACGCCGACGCGAAGCGCATTGACATCGCGGCGGCGGTCGGCAAAAATGAATGTTGGCCGCCGCAAGGCGAAAAAGCAGATCCCTCGGACTTTGTTATGCGCCAAAAGCGCCGTGAACTTTGTTAACGCGCGAAAGCTCCTGATGCCCATGACTTTCGCGCGAAGAACGCGTTTTGGCGCTCGACAACCACAGCAGGCCGAGGTGAATTGGCTCGGGATGACAGCGAAGGCGTAAATCGCCGCCCAAAAAAGAAGGAAGGATTGTGAGCTACACAGCACCGACCATCGAAGAATACGTCGCGGGCGAAGTGGTCAAATACGAGCCGAAGTCCGAAGGCCAGAGCAACCAACGCAAGCGCAAGCCGCATATTCTGGCGGTGATCAACGAAAACTGCACCGGCTGCGCCGGGTCGCCCGCCTGCGTGGAGTATTGCCCGGTGGAAGACTGCATGTACTGGAGTCCCGACGCCGATCATCCGCCGTTTGGCCGCATCATCGTCGACCCGCTGCTGTGCATCGGCTGCAAGCTGTGCACCAGCAAAGGTCCCGACGGCGCGTTTCTCGAAGGCTGCCCGTGGGACGCCATCGATATGGTTCCACTGGCGGAATTCGAGGCGCAGGCCGGGGCGCTGCCCTATTGAACCTCCCGCCAGTAAAGTTCAAAGTCAAGAGTTAAGAGCAAAACCTCAGCGCGTTTCGGCGCCGTGGCCGCCATTTAGTCTTCGCAAAATCTTCGGGCGCGCGTAAACACTTCGGCGCTCCGATACGCAGGTCGCATGCGCGACTTGCTCCGCCCTCGCTCCTCTCGCTCGGGACAAGCGGGCGGCGCTACGGCCGCGGCAGCAGCGATCAACGAGATATGCGGGAGCGGATGGCGGTGGCGGTGAGTTCGGCCTGCTGGCGGACGTTGGCGGGGACCTCGCCGGCGCCGCGGGCAAATTCCTCGACGGCGGGCAAATCCTGCGCTTGGCCGATGAGGTAGAGCGCGCGGAGCGATTCCCAGATTTCGTCCACGCTGGGATTGACGAGCAGCACGGGCTCGCCGGCGGCGACGGGGGCTTTATCCGCAACGAGCCAGCGCTCGATGGCGCCGGGGATTTGCGAGCGCAACTCTTCGCTGGCGCGATCGCCAAAATCGATTCTGCCCAGCAGTGTTCCCGGGTTGATTACGTCGCCGGGCTTGAGGCGCTCGTCCAAGGCGCCGGCTTTGGGCGCGGTGACGGAAGAAGGCTGCAGCATGGCGCGAATTTCGGCGCGGCCGGAAACGTCGCCGAATCGCACCAGGGCCAGCGCGGCGTTGCGGCGGACCATGGGATTGGGGTCCTGCACCAGGCGCAGCAGTTCCTGATGGAAACCGGGGACGGAATTATCCTGGCCCATGACCCAGGCGGCGGTGAGTCGCAGCTCGTCCTGGCCGGTCTGCGCGATCTGGACCACCTGGGGATAAAAGCGGCGCGCGGAATCGCGGGTGAAGGCGTCACGCGCGAGAATGCGGCCGGCAAGCTGGGAAAGCGCGTGCTGCGCTTCGCGGGGATGCGCGCGGTCGGCGAGCGATTTTTCGAGTTGCGCGTCGTTGAGGGGCTTGCCGAACCAAGTGGCCTGCCAAAACAGAAACGGCATGAGCACGAAAAGGAAGGTCAGCGCCAGGATGGCGAACAGCCAGCGGCGCTGGAGGCCGGGTTTGGCGGGCGCGGCGGGGGTGAGATGATCGGGCAAAAGAATTTAGTCCAAGAGTCCTAAAGTCGTCATTCTGAGGAGTCCGCCTTGGGCGGACGAGGAAGAATCTCTCCTTCGTGGCTTGACTAAGAGAGATTCTTCGGTCGCCGCGGCGACCTCAGAATGACACCACTCTTTCGCGATTCCTTCTAACGCGCGAGCGCGGATCGCGCGTACGGCACGCACACAACGGAGGACCGAGTTCAATATCTAGTGTACACGGTGGAAGCGGGGTAGAGGCGATAGAGCAAAAGATAGACGATCACGCCGGTGACGGAGACGTACAGCCAGATGGGCAGAGTCCAGCGGGCGATGCGGCGATGGCGATCGAATTTTTGCGCCAGGGCGCGCGAGAGCGTGATCAGGGCCAGCGGCACGATGACGATGGCCAGCACGGTGTGCGTGCCGAGCAGCGCGAAGTATACGGGACGAATCCAGCCTTGCCCCTCGAAATGCACAACGCCGGCCCGCAGATGATAGATCACGTAGGAAGCGAGAAAAACCACCGAGCAAGAAAACGCAATGAACATGCAGGCGCGATGCGACGTGATGCGCCGGCGGCGGATCTGCACATAGCCCGCGGTGAGAAAAACGGCGCTGGAGGAATTCAGGATCGCGTTCAGTGCGGGTGCGGAGATCATTGGCGTCGCCGAGAGCCTACTTCCCTTCCCCCGGCCGGACGGAGACCGGTTCCTCCGCTTGCGGCTTTGCCGGAACGGCGCGAGCCGCAGCCGGTTTGGGCGCGGGCGGTTCGACGGACTTTTTGTGGCGCTGCGGAATCCAGCCTTGTTCCTTGGCGATGACGAAAAGCATGATCAGGAATAGCAGGCCCATCAGCAGACAAGTGAGAATGAGCAGCAAGCCGTCGAGGTCCAAATCGAGGCGCGTGAGAAAATCGGATGCCAGACCGGCAGCCGAGAGCACCACGATCAGCAAACAGATTCCCACCAAGCCGAGGACGCCGTGTTTTTTGGTCATCGTAAAGTTTGCCTGAGTCTTTTGTTGTTATGCGCCAAAGCCAGCAGCGCCGCGAGTTCGCGGTGAATCTTAACCTTATGGGAGAATCCTGCCGGGCTAAAGTCCCCGGCGCTACGTATAAACCTAAAACCTCCGCCGGGATCAACGAGTAAATTTATCCAAGACCATCAATCCAAGCAAGAGGGGCAGATGCACTACCGTGGCGTGCATCAGCCACTTGGCGCGAACGTTGGTCTTGCGCGCCGCGGCCCACAAGCAAACCTTCACCAGCAGCAATCCCAGGACCAGGGCGAAGAAATAAAAGCGCACGCCGGCGAGTCCCGTGACCGAAGCCAGCAAACTCACGGGAATCAGCGCAACCGCGCAAAAGACGATCTGGCCGAAGGTCACACGGCCGTCGCGATCCACCACCGGAAGCATGCGAATTCCCGCGCGCGCATAGTCTTCGCGATAGACCCAGGAGATGGAATGGAAATGGGGCACCTGCCAGAGAAATAAAATGGCGAACAGAACATAAGCGCCGGCGCCGAGCGCGCCGCGCGCCGCAGCCCAGCCGATCACCGGCGGAAGCGCGCCGGGAATCGCGCCGATCAGCGTGGCGGCGGTGGTGCGGGTTTTCAGCGGCGTGTAGATGCCCAGATACATGACGCTGGTGAGCACGGCGAGCGCGGCAGCAAGCGCATTGGTGGTCAGCAGCAACTCCAGCGCGCCGGCGGCGGCCAGGCTTGCGCCGAAGCAAAGCGCTTCGGCTGGAGCCAGCGCGCCACTCGGCAACGGGCGCGAGGAGGTGCGGCGCATGCGGGCGTCGGAATCGCGCTCGAAGTAATGATTGAGCGCGGAAGTGCCGGCGGCCACCAGCGTGGTGCCGATCACGGTCTGGGCCATGCGCAACCAATCGAGCGGGCCGAGGGTGCCGAGGGCGTAGCCGGCAAGCGTGGTGAGCACGACCAGGAAGGAGACGTCGGGCTTGGTGAGCGCGATGTAGGACATCGAGCGCGACGGCACAGCAACGGGGATAGCGCGAGTATTCATGAGCGCTTTCTCGTTGTCATTCTGAGGAGCACAGCGACGAAGAATCTCTCTGCGCTTTGCAGCCTATAAAAAGAGAGATTCTTCGCTTCGCTCAGAATGACAGTGCTTCTCATATCATTTAATCCGCGGCGGAAGGGCGCGGAACGTTCTTAACGCGCAAAAGCTCGACTCGCCGTCGACTTTTGCGCGGGTGCCTCAACCTCTCCAGCCGGACGAACCAGACGATAGCAGACCAGCGTAACCAAAACCGCGCTCACCAACACCAGCGCGCCCATGACCACGTGGGCCACGGTGAGCGCCACCATGACGGCTATGGGCTGCGGAAACGAGGCCGCGTAGAGGCGCGACCACCACGCCGCGGCGCCGAGCAGCAGTTGCAAGCCGATCAAAATATGCAGGCCGCGCGCGGCAAACCTGAGTTCAGGGACCGCGGGAAAACGGCGGCGCAGCGCTGCGGCGAGCCAGAAGATCAGGCCGGTGACGACGGCGGCGCCGGCCAAGTGGGGAATGATTCCGAAAGCTTTATGGCGGAAGGCGGCGCCCAGAATCAATTGCAGGAAGACCGC
>DASPYR010000288.1:0-5338 GCA_035636675.1 Rugosimonospora sp.
ACCGGCAAGGCAATCCCAGGGATCGCGCCAGCGGCTGGGCGATCAGTTCCGCGTGATTGTAACCGCGCTCCCGCAGTCGCAAGGCGTGCGCCGGGACCGGCACCACTACGTCGGCCTGGCACATTTCGCGATGGCGGTTAAAAGTCTCCTGCAGGGCGGTCGCGAACCAGGTGGCCAGCGGCCTTACTTCCTGGTACTTCAAGAGCATAATCGCGCCCGCCATGGGTGCGGTGTAAGGCCCATAACTGCGAGCGAAATCAAAGTCGTAAAGGCTGCTGCGGCAAACGTGGCAGAGGGGCAAGTTTTCGACTTCAATCGCTACCCATGAGGCAAATGGCCGTCCGCAACGGGTACAGCAAGGACCGCGCAAAGACTGGAGCGACGCGAGGCAGGAACGGCATATGGGTATTCGTGAGGCGGTGTCCAGCACTTCTCCGCAAAGCCGGCAGGGCGCCGGGAAGAATAACGAAGCAAGTGCTTCACAAACATCCTGCACACGTATTCGAAGGCTTTCCACGCCGCCCCCCCGCGGGGTTAGGTTAGCCCATTCGGGGCTGGTAGGAAAAGTGTCCCCGCGCGGCGGCTCGGTTTCTTGTAGTTGCTAGAGAAGTCCCTGCTCGTGTTTTTCCTGGCAAACCGTGCAATGGCTGGCCCAGGGAACTGCTTCCAGCCGCTTCTGTTGCAGTTCGGTCTCGCAATTCACGCAGGTGCCAAAGGTGCTGTTGCGGATGCGATTGAGCGCTTCGTCAATCTGCTGCAGCGTACTCCGATCCGTATTATTCTGGCCGAACAGGAACTCCTTGGTGTAGGAATTGGCGGCCTTGTCCGCCAGGTCTACGGTCGGATCATCGTCCGCGGAGCGGCCTTCCTCTTCCGTACGCGCAATGCTCCGCAGGAGCTCCTCACGCTTGCTCTGCAGCTTTTTCTTGTAGTATTCCAGGCGCTTCTTATCCATGCTTGCGGTCCCACGGTGCATTTTGTCGGCAGTATTCAAAACGGTCATTGTACGTACCACCTTTCCGAGTGTCAAGAAAGGCCCGTCGGCCTTAACCGCTTCCGTTACTAAGATTCAACTGGAGCAGTTCGGATTCTCGCATCCGTAATTTTTTTGCGGGCGCTACAGTTCTACGCTTAACGGGCCTGCAGTGCCGAACCGGCAAGGCTGCGCTCGCCGGTAAGTTGCGTCTGATCCCGTACTCGGCGAAAATGGCCTGCCGGGGCCGAAAGGCCTTTTCGACGGATGGCGGAGGACGCTTTTGCCTGCATACGACTTGGCGATTATCGGCAGCGGACCCGGCGGATATGTCACCGCCATTCGCGCATCCCAATGGGGTTTAAAGACTCTGGTCATCGAAAAGGACGGGTTCCTGGGCGGCACCTGCCTGCACGTAGGCTGCATCCCCACCAAGGTCCTGCTCCACCACGCGGAACTTTACGACACTCTGAAGCACGCCGATGAATTTGGCATCGAGATCTCGGATTTCAAGATCAACTGGCCCGCCATGCTGGCGCGCAAGGAGCGCATCGTCAATAAACATGCCAAGGGCATCGAGTTCCTTTTCCGCAAGAACAAGGTTGAGGTCCTGCAGGGCTGGGGGCGCTGGGCGGCGCCGCACCATGTGCAAGTGGAGAATGCCGGAAAAACCGCAGACGTCGAAGCCACCCATATCCTTTTTGCCACCGGCTCGGAGGCGCGCTCCCTGCCCGGCGTCGACTTCGACGGTAAAGTGATTGTCGGCAATCGCGACATCCTGAAGCTGCCGCAAATCCCCAAAACTCTTGTGGTCGTAGGCGCCGGCGCGGTGGGCGTTGAATTCGCCTCCATTTTTCGGTCCTTCGGCTCGGAAGTAACCATCCTCGAAATGCTTCCGCACGCGGTGCCCCTGGAAGACGAGGAAATTTCCGTGGAGTTGGAAAAGGCTTTTCGCAAGAGGGGAATCCGCATTTCACGGAAGCAAAAGTGGAATCCGTAAAAAGGGACGCGGCCGGTGCCACGGTCGTTTTTCGTGACAAATCTGGCCAGTCGCAGAACCTGGCGGCCGAGCACGTGCTCATTGCGGTGGGAAGATCGCCATTGACTCAAAACGTGGGCCTGGAGAAAACGCGTGCCAAGCTCGAGCGCGGCTTCGTGCATGTCGGACGATACATGGAAACCGCCGAACCGCAAGTCTATGCGATCGGAGATATCGTCGCGGGAATGCCCCAACTGGCGCACGCGGCATCCATGGAAGGCATCATCGCGGTCGGGAAAATAGCTGGAAAGCAGGTGCCGGCGCTCGAAAGGAGCCGCATTCCCAACGCCACTTATTGCGAGCCGCAGATCGGCTCGATCGGGCTCACCGAGAAACAGGCGCGCGACGCCGGCTATGCGGTGAAGACCGGCAAGTTTCCGTTCCTGGCCAATAGCAAGGCCTCCATACTCAACCATCACGATGGTTTCATCAAAGTAGTGGCGGATGACCAGACCGGCGAAATTCTAGGAGTGCACATGATCGGACCGCTGGCGACGGAAATTCTGGCCGAGCCCGTAGCCGCCCTGCAACTCGAGGCCACCATTGATGACATGTTGTTTACGGTGCACGCCCATCCCACGGTATGGGAAGCAATGGGAGACGCCTTTGCCTCCGTCCGAGGCCTGGCAATCCATTATTAGCAATGGAGAAATTGCCCGGCGCGACCATTTCGCCTAACGTAGTAGCAGAGCGGTGCCAGACGCATGAAGAGTTGCCGCCCATGAAAACATTGCCGCCCATGAAAGATTGTCGAACGCTGGATCTCGGAAGGATTGCTTACGGCGAAGCCGCGGCGCTCCAGCAACGCCTGGTTGCTGCGCGCAAAATTGGCGCGGCCCCCGATCTCCTGCTCTTTTGTGAACATCCCCACGTCATTACCCTCGGCCGCAACGGCAAACGCGAGCACTTGCGCGTTTCCGAGGACCTTCTGCGCCAGGACGGCGTCGAATTTCATCCGACCAATCGCGGCGGCGATATCACCTATCACGGTCCCGGCCAGATCGTCGGCTATCCCGTTCTCGACCTGAACGGAATTCGGCGTGACGTTGTGTGGTACGTGCGGCAGCTCGAGCAATCCATGATTGAGGCTGCTTCCAGCTTCGGCATTCGCGCTTTCCGCGTTCCGGGACGCACGGGCGTGTGGGTTGAAGGAAGCGCCGGCGGCGATGCTGGCGCCGTTGGCGAAGAAAAACTTGGCGCCATCGGCGTGCACATCAGCCGCTGGGTCACTTCCCACGGATTCGCCTACAACGTTTCCACCGATCTGCGCTTTTTCGATCTGATCACCCCGTGCGGCATCGCCGGTTGCCGCGCTACGTCGCTGGAAAAGCTACTCGGGCGCCCAGTCTCGCGCGCAGACGCGATCGCGGGTTTAAGCTCCGGATTCAGCGATACTTTTGGAGTGGGACTGGTCCCCGCAGATGCCGCGGAGTTGGCCGGCTGGTTGGCGGGCGAAGCCCAGACGGTCGGGGCGCCAGCGCGTTGAACGAGCGCGCCGGCGCATGACGGGTGCGGCCGGCACTTCCATAGCGCCCCGATATAAGGAGAGCTCATGAAGCCTGACCCTGCACGCCGGCGCCCGGAGCTGACACACGAGGAAGCGCTCGAGCTCTACTATTACCTGCGGCTCAACCGCTCGCTCGACGAACTCCTGGTCCGCCTCTTCCGGCAAAACAAAATCGTCGGCGGCCTGTATGGAAGCCTGGGACAGGAAGCTACGTCGGTAGGCACCGCCTACGCGCTGGCCAAAGGCGATTGGATCGCGCCCCTGATTCGCAATGTGGGATCCCTGCTCGTGCGCGGTTACCGGCCCCGCGACATCATGACCCAGTATATGGCGCGCGTCACTTCGCCGACGCAGGGAAAAGACGGCACTTGCCATTTCGGCGATTTGAAGACCCATCATGTGGTCGCGCCCATCTCCATGCTGGGCGACCTGATCCCGGTGATGACCGGCGTGGCCATGGCCGGACGCTATCTGGGGCAGAAGATCGTGGCCATGACCTGGATCGGCGATGGCGGCACTTCCACGGGCGCCTTTCACGAGGGCATGAACCTGGCCGCCGTGCAGCGCGCGCCGATCGTCGTTGTGCTCGAGAACAATCAATGGGCCTACTCCACTCCCGTCAATCGGCAGGCGCCCCTGCATGACTTTGCCGATCGTGGCCGCGCGTATGGAATCGCCTCCTATACGGTGGATGGCAATGATCTCGTGGCGGTGCTGCGGATTGCGCGCGAAGCGGTGGAGCGCGCCCGTCAAGGCCACGGCCCGGTGCTCATCGAAGCCAAAACCATGCGCATGCTGGGCCACGCGCAACACGATCCTGCGGAGTATGTGCCGCGAGAGATGTACGAGTATTGGAAGGCGCGTGACCCTTTGAGTCTTTACGAAAAATATCTGGATCAGCGCAACCTCTGGGACGAAAAAGAAAAGGCCGCTATACACGCGCGCATCGAGCGCGAACTAGCCTCAGACTTGGAGTTCGCGGAAAATTCGCCATTCCCTCCTCCCGAACTCGCTGAACAGGGCGTCTACTGCCAGGGTTGCCATGACATCAAAGCGGAGTGGCGGCGCGCCAAGGAAGAGCTCATGCCGCCCAAGTCCAGCGTCAAGCCGGAGTGGATCATCAAGAATTTTGGAGCAATGGAAACGGAAGCCGCGGTTGCGGCGGACCACGCGGAACAGTCGGATGCGGCAATGGAGCCGGCGGTTGCGCACCCGGGGCAGACGGCTGGCAAGCGAAAGATCACCGCACCGGCCCCGCGCAGGGCACGGAGATAGCCATGGCCCCGGTGACCTATCTGGATGCCATTCGGCAGGCGCTCCTCGAGGAGATGGACCGCGATCCGGCGGTGTTGCTGATCGGCGAAGACATTGGCGTTTACGGCGGCGCCTTCAAAGCCACGGAGGGGCTATTGGAGCGCTTCGGGTGGGAGCGCGTGATCGATACTCCCATCAGCGAGGCCGCTATCGTTGGCGCCGCGGTGGGCATGAGCTATCTGGGCTTGCGCCCGGTAGCGGAGATGCAATTCATCGACTTCATTGCCTGCGCCTTTAACCAGATCACTAATTTCGTGGCCAAATCACATTACCGCTGGGGCGCTCCCGTGCCCATCGTCATTCGAGGGCCCGCCGGCGGAGGAGTTCACGGCAGCGCCTTCCATTCCGCGAATCCGGAGATGTACTTCGTGCATACGCCGGGTCTGAAGGTGATTTACCCGGCCACGGCTTACGATGCCAAGGGATTGCTCAAATCCGCCATTCGTGACAACAATCCCGTGCTGTTCTTTGAGCACAAATTTCTCTACCGCCGCATCAAAGAGGA
>DASPYR010000289.1:0-3818 GCA_035636675.1 Rugosimonospora sp.
ACAGGTAGCCAACAATCAAGCGGTTGCGCAGACTCCAGAGCAGGCGATTCCTCCACCAACCGAGGAAGCGGATGAAGAGATATATGCCGGCCAGGACAGCCAGATACTTCAAGAAGCTGAACACGCCCCCGGAGGCGTTGAAAAACGCAAGAATCAATCCAGCGGCAGCAGCTGCGGTAGAAACGACATCGAGCCACGAAAGGCTATGCCAGATTTCTTTGAGGCTGGCGCGGAAAGGTGTCATCGGACCATGAACGGAAACAATACTTTACCTGAAGTTCCCTCGAGCGCGGAGGTCAAAGGGGGCGGAGGAATCGGGACCTAGCGCCAAGCGCCCAGTCTTTCGAAGGCTATTTTAACGAATTGCGCACGCGACTGTGCTTAACGCTGTAGGTGAAATAGATGACCATACCGATGATCAGCCAGACGATTAGTCGCACCCACGTCAAGCCGTTTAGGCCGGCCATCAGCCCGAGCGATACGATAATGCCCATGAGCGGAACAAACGGGACCCATGGCGTCTTGAACGGGCGCTGCAGGTCCGGCCGCCGCACACGCAAGATCCACACTCCCGCGCAAACGATTACGAAGGCAAGAAGCGTCCCGATGCTAACGAGCTGACTAAGATTGCCGATCGGCACCAGCGCCCCCAAAGTCGCAACGCACAGGCCGACTATGGCTGTCGACTTGTACGGAGTGCGGAAGCGTGGATGAATCTCACCTGCCCACTTCCATAGCAAACCGTCATGCGCCATCGAATAGAAGACACGCGATTGACCGAGCAACATGACTAGCATGACCGTACTCAGACCCGCGAGGGCGCCGGCATTGACAATGTAGCTGCCCCACTTGACCCCGGTCTCGCGGATTGCCAGCGAGACCGGAGCACCGATGTTCAACCGTGAGTAGTGCACTGTGGCCGTCAACAGCCCTGAAACGACGAGATACAGAATCGTGCATACGGCGAGTGAACCCAGGATGCCGATCGGCATGTCTTTCTGCGGTTTGCGTGCCTCCTGCGCCGCCGTCGAGACGGCATCGAACCCGATGTAGGCGAAAAAGACCACGCCGGCCCCCCGCAGAACGCCAGACCATCCATAGAAGCCAAAGGTTCCGGTATTCTGGGGCAGGAACACGCCCCAATTCGCGTGGGCAATCTGCGGGTGCTTGAACACAAACGGCGCCGCCACGGCGATAAACGTTAGAACCGCTGCAAGTTTGACAAAAACGATAGCGGTATTGAAGTTAGCTGATTCCTTAATTCCGATGATCAGAATTGTCGTGATAGCGAGAATGGCAAGAAACGCGATTAGATTGAACCTGGCTGTCGCCTGAGGTAACCCGGTGAGCTGCGAGGCGCTGAGGTTGAGAGTAGTCAGCGGGGCCCATCGCCCATCGTAAAAAACCCACCGGGCTCCCGGCACGTCGCAGATCTGTGGCGGCAGGTTGATGCCATAATCTTGCAGGAAAGCGACCAGCGTGCTGCTCCAGCCGCTGGCGACCGTGGCTGCGCCGAAAGCGTACTCCAGAATCAGATCCCAGCCGATGATCCAAGCAATAATCTCGCCGAGTGTTGCATAGCCGTAGGTGTAAGCAGAGCCGGCGATGGGAATCAGCGACGCGAACTCGGCGTAGCAGAGGCCGGCGAACGCGCAGCCCACTCCCGCGAGCACGTACGAAAGCATGATCGCGGGGCCAGCATATAGCGCCGCCGCCGATCCCGTCAGCACAAAGATGCCAGCTCCGATAATGGCCCCAATTCCGAGCGTAACTAGGTTTACGGGACCGAGAGCTCGCTTGAGACTGTGTTCGCCTGTCTCTTCGGCCTCTTTCATCAGCGTGTCGAGCGATTTCGTTGCAAACAAGGGGTTGCCCATGCAACTCCTCCTTTACGGGGATCTTCCCCCCACTACCTCACCCCACTGCCAATTTGGCCTGTACCTACCATTGTAGGGGCGCAAAATGCCGCGCTCCAATCAACAAATACCTAGGATGCGCTTCGAGTTACCTTCGCGCCGCGCGCCCAAAGGACGTAGACCGGCACGCCCAACAACACGATCACCAAGCCCGGCCAGGTTGTCTGCGTCTTGTAAAGCAGCAGGACAAACATAATTGCCGCGGCTGCAACGATGTAGAGCAAAGGGACAAATGGATAGCCAAACGCTTTGTAGGGTCGCTCCGCGCCGGGCCGTTTACTGCGCAATATGAAAATGCCTGCGATCGTCAGCACATAGAAGATCAACACGGAAAAGACGACATAGTCGAGCAGATCGCTGTAAAGGTTGCCGTAAGTTACCTTGCCGGCCGCATCCACGTGTTGCGTGCGCAGCAGAATCAGGACGATGACCCAAATCCCCTGATAAACAAGAGCCGAACCCGGGACTCCCTTCTTGTTCAGCTTGCCAGTCGATCTGAAGAAAAGCCCATCCTTCGCCATCGCGTAAGAGACTCGCGCGCCGGCGAGAATCAATCCGTTATTGCAGCCAAACGTCGAAATGATGATCGCGCCGGCCATGATCATAGCGCCGGCCGGACCAAATACCGCGTTTAAGGCCGCGCTGGCAACGCGATCGTCGGGAGCATTCTGGATTTGCGCGAGCGGCAGCGTGCAGAGGTACGCAAGATTCGCAAGGCAGTACAGGGTGATGACGATGATGGTGCCAAAGGCCATCGACAGCGCCACGTCGCGCTTGGGGTTTTTCACTTCCGCGGCCGTAAAGCCGATGTTGTTCCAGGCATCCGCAGAGAAGAGCGAACCGACTTGGGCAACCCCGAACGCCACGAACAGACCAAAAGCTCCGCTTGCTGCCGTAATGGTCGGCACAAAGCTGCGGAGAAAATTCGCCCCGGGCTCGACCGGTTGCGCTCCGCGAATGGCCCACAGATGGCTGAAATTCTCGGTGATCGCCGCCGCATTTCTGCCGACAAAGACCCCAAGAAGAATCAGCCCGACAAGCGAAAGCGTCTTCGCGCTGGTGAAAATATTCTGAATCAGCTTCCCGAGCCGGACCCCAAGCGTGTTAATGAAGGTCAGAAACACAATCATCAGCACGCCCACCAACTGCTGAACTGAAAGACTGATCGCGTACTTCGAAGAAAGCGCCAGTGGATGAATGATCCAAGCCGTCGGGGAAATCGACGGCAACAAAACCCCGAGATACCGAGCGAATCCCACCGCCACCGCGGCGATGGTGCCCGTCTGAATCACCAGGAACAGCGTCCAACCGTAGAGGAAACCCCAGAGCGGCGAATAGGCTTCGCGCAGGTAGACGTATTGGCCACCCGCATGCGGAAACAGCGCGGCGAGTTCCCCGTAGGAAAGCGCCGCAGAAATCGTCAGCAAGCCGGTAAGAATCCAGGTGAGCAGCAGCCCGCCCGGCGATCCCGTCTGCCGCGAAATGTCCGCCGCGACAATAAAGATGCCCGACCCAATCATCGAGCCAACGACAATCATCGTGCCATCGAACAGCCCGATGGCACGCACAAAACCATGCTCGCTCTTTGCGCTGCCTTGAGGAATGGGATGTGCGGCCTCTGCCATTCGCCAGTCCTCAGCTTGCAGCCGCATGATTCGCGGCTTCCAGGAGGTCCATGTATTGACGCGCGCGCTTGCCCGGGTCGGGCGCAAGTAGAATATCGCTAATCACGGCAACCGAATCCGCTCCGGCTTTGATGACGTCCGCGGCTCGTTCCAACGTGATTCCACCGATGGCCACGATCGGTTTTTGCGTCAGCGGCCGAATCCGTCGAATGAAGTTGATCCCAACCACCGGATCCGGGTTAGCCTTCGTGGATGTTGAGAACACCGGCCCGACGGC
>DASPYR010000290.1:0-2051 GCA_035636675.1 Rugosimonospora sp.
AGTAAGGAAGAAGGGCAAAATATGGCGCAGACACCGCGGCACGAAGTCGTTTCTGAAGAAGCGCGAACCCTGGCGCATAAAGCCAAGCAGAACTCACGCTGGCGCATTTCGCTCGACAGTTGGGCGGTGGCGCTGGCGCTCGCGCTGACGGCGCTGGTTTGGGCCGGCTGGATCAAGCGCATCCCCTGGTGAATTTTGCGTGGCACAGGCACGGGCCTGTCCGAGACACACCCCTTCGGGCAAAGCGTGCTCGTGTTCTCGAGCCCGAAAAGCGCGTCTCTTCGCGCGAACGTCCTCGCCGCGAACGTCCTCGCCGCGAACGTCATGGACATCAGGAGCTTCGCGGCGCTAAAGAAGACATCAGGAGTCCCGCAGTCCCGGGATCCCGGAAGAAGTCGCGGGACTTTCGCGCGTTAACAAAGTCCACGCGGCTTTTCGGGCATAAAAAAGGAGCAATGACATGGCCACCTCCGTAGCAATACCGGCGCCCTATTCGGACAATCTCTTTAAGCGCGTCGGACGGCTCGTCCCCGGCCTCTTCCTGCTGATCGCCGTGGGCTACGCCGGAAAATTCGTAGAGCAGGCGATCGCGCGTTACGGCAAAGCGCACCATCTCACGCTGCCCAATATCGAATATGTCCTGTGGGCCATTCTCATCGGCCTGGTGATCTCGAACACGGTGGGCATCCCCGCCGCCTTCCGTCCCGGCCTCGCCACCTATGAATTCTGGCTCAAGGCGGGCATCGTCCTTCTTGGCTCGCGCTTCATTCTGGGAGACGTGCTCAAGCTCGGCGGCGTCAGCCTCGTGCTCGTGGTCATCGAAATCTCCGTCTCGCTTCTGTTCATGACCGCGCTCGGCCGCGCCTTCGGCCTCACGCCGAAGCTCACTTCCCTGCTGGCCATCGGTTCCTCGATTTGCGGCGTCTCCGCCATCATTGCCGCCCAAGGCGCCATCGATGCCGACGAAGAAGACACTTCCTACGCCATCGCCGCCGTGCTCGCGCTCGGCGCGGTCGCGCTCTTTACCTTTCCGCTCATCGGACATTGGCTGGGCATGAGCGATACGAGCTACGGACTCTGGGCCGGCCTCGGCGTGGACAACACCGCCGAAGCCACCGCCGCCGGCGCGATTTACTCCGACGCTGCCGGCAAAGTCGCCGTGCTGGCCAAGACCGCGCGCAATGCTATGATCGGTTTCGTCGTGCTCGGCTACGCCATTTATTGGGCGCGCAGACAGGGCACCGCGGGCGTCACCCACAAGGCCGCCTTCCTGTGGCGGAAATTCCCCAAATTCGTGCTCGGCTTCTTGCTCATCTCCGCGCTGGCCACGGCCAGCTTTTTCAACCCCGGCCAGATCACCAGCTTAGGAAATCTTTCGCGCTGGGCTTTCCTGCTCACCTTTGCCGGTGTCGGCCTGCGCACCAATATCGGCGAAATGCGCAAGCAGGGCTTGCGGCCGTTTCTCGTCGGCGCCATCGGCGAAGTCGCCGTCGCCCTGCTGACGTTGACCCTGGTCCTCGGCGCCACGCGTTTCCTGCACTAAGGTTGCGCTGGCTCCGCCGGCCCCTGCATCCTTAATGGACTCTCCGCTTGTTGTCGGGATAGGAGTTAGAGCACTTCAAAGTTGCAGCTCCTCTTCCAAGGGGCTGACCGCCCTTAGCGCACCGAACCGAACCGGAAGGTTCGAGCCTTTACTCCGATTCTCTTAGACTGGGTCAGGAAGCTTGTGTCGGGGGGCGACGGCTCAACGAACCGGTAGCGAGTGACCTGGCCCCTATATGTTCTGCGGGCAGCTACGTCACGGCACGGCGGGATTTTGGTCTATCAGCCGGCTTGTCACCTGAGATTTCAGCGAGGCGATTCAGCGTGGGAATCAATTCAGTTCCAGCCGCGGACTTCGATACGAAGTAATTGGAGAAAACACGCATGGCACTCACAAGTTGGGGAGAATCGTGGGCCGTGAAGAAGACAATCTTTGTGGACGGCGCGATTCGGCGTATCTCGTAGGCTGTTTGGATGCCATTCATCACCGGCATGTTGATGTCCAGAAG
>DASPYR010000291.1:0-6579 GCA_035636675.1 Rugosimonospora sp.
GGGCGTCGTCATCGGCGCGGACACGCCGTTGAACGTCAGCCAGTTGAATTCCATGCCCGCGGTATTTGGGACCGTGTTGCTCGGCAGCACCGCCCATTCCTGCAGGATCAAGCCGTAATCCTGATCCACGCGCGGCTTGTACTCCCTCTCCGGATGCGCGACGAAAAACCCGATTTGGCCCATCATTTCCTGCATGGCGCTGTGCGCGTGATAGAAAAACGTTCCTTCTTGATGCACCGTGAACTCGTAAACGTACTTTTCTCCCGGTGCAACGGGCTTCTGGCTGATGTACGGCACTCCGTCCTGCCCGATGGGAATCTCCAGACCGTGCCAGTGCAGGGAAGTGGACTCCGGCAGGCGATTTTCGAAGATGACGCGCACGCGGTCGCCTTGCTGCACTTGAATCGTCGGCCCGGGACAGCTCCCGTTGTAGCCCCACGCGTCGATCGTCTTGAAGGGCGCGATCTCTCTCTTCACTGGCTCGGCGATGAGCCCGAAAACTTTTACGCTGCCATCCATTTCGTGCGGCAGGTCCGCAACGTCAGGCGTCACCATGCGTATCGGTGGGACAGACATTCCTGTCCGTCCCGGGCTGCTTCGAGTGCGTTTCTGTAGTGCCGCGGCACCCTCCTCCTTGCTTCGCGCCGCCAAATCTCCGCTGAGTCCCAGTAAACCCGCCCCGAAAACCGCCGCGTCCTGAAAAAATCTTCTTCGTGTGCCACTCATACTCGCCTCCTGAATTCCTTGGTGCTGCAAGCCGCGTTCTGCACGGAGGAAAAATAGAATATTTTTCGGCTTTCCATTCCAATGTGATCCATGTGGTTGGGAAAGCGGGCAGAGCTCGCGCCCATCGCGAGGTCGGCCTGCTCTTAGTTTTTCAGGAAGGACAGCTCAGATTCGAAGGACACTTGACTGTGCAGGCTCAAAACTACTTGAAAAGTCGTGCGATCGGGCCAAATAGGAATCGAAAAGCGGCGCAGCAGAATTTTCCTGATCAACAGCGAGGAATTTTCCACTCGGAGCACTCAAGCGGGATTCGCCGGAAGCTTCTCCGATAGGAGTGGGAGTCGAAACTACCGCAGGCAATTCCGGCGAACCACAACTCCGAGAAGCGTGTGCGCGTAGCGCTTCGTGGGACATGGCGCCAGCCCCGTGACAACTCCCACTTGTTGTGGCCGAAGCATCGGCTCGCCGGCAATTCTGACCGGCGCAAAGTGGCGCACAGCCCGGCGCAACAAGAAGAGCCACGAGCGTCAGCACACACAGAGCCCGCTGCGGCCAGCTCGCGATTCGAATTCGCATCGCCCTCGGCATCCTAATTATTCTATTACGCTACGCCGCTGAGAATGCTTCGTCAACAATCACGGCCGGCCCTTTCGCCCGAACGCCTGGCAAGCAATTCCCGGAGAGTCGGCGCATTATCAACCAACTTCACCCCGAGGAGAAAGTGTATGACAAAACCCAGCACGAAGACCGAGGGAATCCCCACCATCATCCCGTTTTCCCATAAATCAACGAGCCGTTTCTCCGCGGGGGACACATAGACGGTCTTCCCGTGTTCCCTCATTGGTTCGGTCTGGGACGCCGTCGGCGTTGGAGAGCCACCCCGGAAGGCTTTTCCATAAAAGTAAAAAGAGCTCACAAAGGTTACCCATACCGCGAAGAAATACACAATGAACGCACCTCGGACGACCTGTTTCCAACCTATGCGATGCGGAGGGCTTTGTGCGTCCGCCCTCTCGCCCAAAGGCAGGGATTGGCGTTCGCCGCAGCCTGTTTCGAATTCTGCTTCCGAGGATTGCACGAGATTTAGAGCGGAGAGCACATTGAAAAGGCCGATTCCGAATCCAGCCAAATACCACGGAAAAAATTGCGGCCTCGTTGGCGAGAACAGAGGAGTCGCTGCGTACAGGAAGAATGCCATCAACAACACGGTGCCGATTGCCATCGCAGCGCCCTTGACTCCAGGACTGCGCCAGTGCCAGTTTTTTTCCCTACGCCTACGGAGGGATACGGCCGCGCCGAAGGCAATCAAGATGGTTGCGATTGCCAGTTCTAGTTTCACGGTGAGGACGCCACCCGTCATAAAGAGCACCATCATGCAGCCGTGGTAGACGAACATCATGCGGAACTCTACCGACATCTCCTTCCAGGATGTCGCTCGTCGTTTAGTAGGTTCGTCGAACAAGCTCATTGCTCGACAATAAGGCATTCTCAGTGCCCGTGCGAGTCTTTATCGATCACCACTTTGCCGGCGAAGGAGCGGTAGACGTAAGTAAAATACCCCGCCGCGAGAATCATCCCGAGAACCCACCAGGCCAGGCCGATCTTCAAGCCATACGTGCCGGCTTTGGCAGTCGTCACGGTCATGGAATAGAGCTGATTCCGCGCCGGCAAAACCATCGGATAGATACCGAAGACGACGCTCGCCAGCATTCCTGCCAAATAGCCGCAGGAGGCGAAGAACATCCAGGGTTCGTCTCTTCGCACCATAAACCAGCGCACGCCTGCGAGTCCCGCTACGGCGAGCGCCGGGAATACGAATCCCCAGGGCCACGTTGTGAAGTTTTCCTTCACTTGCGGCTGAATTCGAAAAGTGACGGCGGTAACCAAAGCGGTCAGTGCGGTGACTCCCCACCAGGTCTTGCTCGCCAGCCGGCAGGCTCGTTCTCCGGCAGAACCGCTGGTCTTCCATCTCACCCAAAGAGCGCCATGCATCACCAGCGCCAGTAACGCGAGCACGCCAACGAGGATGGTGTACCAGTCGAGGATTCCCGTCTCATCGCCCAGACGGAAGTCGGTCCAGAGCGGCTCAAAGAAGTAGCCGCTGGAGTCCAGCGGCACGCCGCGCACCACGTTGCCCAGCGCCGCTCCGAAAAAAACCGCCAGCAGCAAGCTCGATGCACAAAAAAGAAGATCCCAAAGCGGATGCCAAACGGCGCTCTTGATGTGGTTCCGGAATTCGATGGAAGCTCCGCGGAGAATCAGCAGCCACAGGACAATCATCAGCGGCAGATAAAACCCGCTGAAACCGCTGGCGTAGAGAGCGGGGAAGGCAAAATATAATGTTCCCCCCGCCGCGATCAGCCACACTTCGTTCCCGTCCCAGACCGGCCCAATGCTGGCGAAAACTTGGCGCCGCTCTTCATCCGTCTTTGCGACGAAGAGATGAATGGCGCCCGCTCCCAGATCAAAGCCATCGAGCAGCACGTAGACCGCAATCATGATCGCTACGAGGCAGAACCAGATTGTTTCCATCGCCCGCTCCTCAATCCGCGGCCACGGCGACTGCATCTTCGCCGCGCCGATCCTTGCCGGGCTCCGGCCCGATTTCGATCTCGCGATAGATAAGGAACAGCCAAAGGATCGACAGCACCGCGTACATCCCCATGAAGCCAATCAGGGTGAACCAGGCATTGCCTGCGGCCACGCGCGGAGAGATGCCTTGGGCGGTGCGCATCAATCCATAAATGAGCCAGGGCTGGCGTCCGAGTTCTGCGGTCATCCATCCCGCCGTGTTGGCGATATACGGCAACGGCACGCAGACCATCAGCGTCCACAAGATCCAGCGCGACTCATACAATTTTCCGCGCCAGAACAGCAGCGAAGCGAGAACCATCACCGCGATGAAGATCGTTCCAAGACCCACCATCACGTGATAACTGTAATAAAGCAGGGGAATCTGGTCCGGCCATTCCGTCTGCGGAAAATCGCTCAAGCCCTTGATGTTCGCGCGCCATTGCCGGTAAGTCAGGAAGCTCAGCATATTCGGCACTTGCAGAGGGTTATCGAGTCTTCGTTTTTCAACGTCCGGTTGGCCCAGGATTGCAAGTGGGGCCCCTTTTTGCGATTCGAAGAGTCCTTCCATGGCCGCCAGTGTCGGCTGTTGATGATCGGCCACCAATTTTCCTTGCATGTCGCCCGTGGGGAAGAGCTGAAGGATGGCCGCGATCACTCCTACAAGCACCCCCGTTCGCACGAAAGTGCGGCCATAGGTTTCATCGCGTTTCGTGAGCAGATAAAAAGCGCCGACCGCGGCCATGACGAAGCATCCGGTCTGCACCGCTCCCAGCATGTTGTGCGCGTACTGCCACAGCGCCCACTTGTTGACCAGCAGATCCCAGAAGCTCGCAAGCTCGATTTCTCCATTAGCGCCGATCCGGTAACCCATCGGATGTTGCATCCACGCATCCGTCGCCACAATCAGATAGCCCGAAAGCCAAGAACCCAGAAACACGAGAAACGCCGCCCACCAGTGGCCAATGCGGCCAAGCTTCTTCTCTCCAAACAGGAACAATCCCAGAAAGCTCGACTCCAGAAAGAAAGAAAAGACCCCCTCCATTGCCAGCGTCTGCCCGATGACGCCGCCTGCCGCCTTGGAGAACGCCGCCCAATTCGTCCCGAACTGGAATTCCATCGGGATGCCGGTGATCACGCCAAGGGCAAAATTGATCCCGAAAATTCGCGCCCAGAATCGCGCCGCGCGGTTGTAATGCTCGTCCCCCGTGCGCAGCGCCTTGGTCTTCAGGTAGACGAGCAGGAGCGCCAGCCCCATCGTCAACTGCGGAAAAATGTAGTGGAACGTCACCGTAAACGCGAAGTGCAGTCGGTGCACGTCCACAGCTTGTCCCATCAACGGCACCTCCTGAAAATTCATTGCGGCGTTCAGTCTTGGGGCCGCGGTTTCCTCGAAGCATGCGAGCTGTGCGGATGCTTCCGTTGCATTCTCGCACTTCTGAAGCACGCTACAGCAACTTTTCTGAGCAGGCTGGCACGATCGCGGCAAATCTAGTCGTGCCACACGGATGTTTGATTTTCGCGCAGCGATGATCCTCACTTTGGGAGATTTCTTCAATTCTCATATACTCCTGCGACATCCGATGTATTGTTTTCTCGCGCATTCTCACCGGAGGATCTCCATGAAATATGACGCGATTATCATTGGCTCGGGGCAGGGCGGCAATCCTCTGGCGTATGGCCTTGCCGATCTCGGGTGGTCGGTGGCGCTCATCGAGAAGAAACATCTTGGCGGCACGTGCATCAACGTCGGATGCACGCCCACCAAGACGATGGTTCATCGCGCGCAGGTCGCTCACTACGCGCGCCATGCTGCGCGCTGGGGCGTCAACACCATGAGCGTCAGCGTTGATTTGGCCAAAATAGTGGCGCAGAAAGACGCCGTGGTGCTCAGTTTTCGCGGCGGCCAGCAGCGGCGGGTTGATCAGCGTTCGAATCTCCGCCTTTACCGCGGGCATGCGTGTTTCGTTGTGCCGCATCAGCTCAGCGTTGGCGATGATCTGCTCGAAAGCGAAAAAATTTTCATTGACACCGGCGGCCGCCCGGCCATTCCTTCGATTCCCGGCCTGGACGGCGTCCCTTATCTCACCAACGAATCCATCATGGAGCTCACAAGCGTTCCCGGGCATCTGCTCATTCTTGGAGGCGGCTACATTGGCCTCGAATTTGGCCAGATGTTTTCCCGCTACGGCAGCCGCGTTACCGTCCTTCACACGGGAAAGCAAATCGTTTCGCGCGAAGATCCGGAAATTGCCACGGAACTGCAGAAGGCCCTGGAAGCCGAGGGCTTGCAATTTGCCTTGAATGCGCGAACCACGCGCGCCGAAAACAAGAACGGCTCCGTTGTTCTTTCGTACGAAGGACCCGCCGGATCATCCACCGTCACCGGCTCGCATCTCCTCATCGCCGCGGGACGTGTCCCCAATACCGATGATCTGGGTCTCGCCAAGGCCGGCATCGCCACCAACAAAGACGGCTCCATCAAAGTGAACGGCCGCCTGGAAACGACTGTCCCCGGCGTTTGGGCGCTCGGAGATTGCAAAGGTGGCCCCGCCTTCACGCACATTTCTTACAACGATTTTCAAATCGTCTACGGCAATCTCGTGGAAGGGAAGAGCCTCACCACCGACAATCGGCTCGTGCCCTACTGTGTTTTCACGGACCCGCAGCTCGGCGGCGTTGGCATGACCGAGAAAGAAGCGCGCGCGAAAGGGTACAAGCTGAAAATCGGAAGGTGCCCGATGACTTACGTTACGCGCGCCATCGAGCGTGGCGAAACCGCCGGGCTCATGAAAATTGTCGTCGACGCCTCGAACGATCGCATTCTCGGAGCTTCGATCCTCTCTTCCGAAGGAGGCGAGTTGGTGCAAATTCTCGGCACTCTGATGCTCGCGAATCAGCCCTACACGCTTCTGAAAGGCGCCGTCTACATCCACCCCACGCTTGCCGAAGGCTTTTTCTCCCTCATGGAGGACGTCAAGCCCGTGGACTGAGTGCTTCGACTATTTTTCCTGAATCTGTTTCAGGTTCCCTGGTGCGACCCAATATAAGAAGCCCCTCCGCAACCCTCTTCGAACTTCCAATCTCCAATCTCTAGAAATGGTGGGGCTGGCGAGATTCGAACTCGCGACAAACGGTTTAGGAAACCGTTGCTCTATCCATCTGAGCTACAGCCCCATCGCCACAACGGGCTCGCAACCTCTAGGTTAGCATAGGGAACAGGCTTCCAGTCCCCGCGCGGTCGCGATCGGCTCGAAGGCGCGAGTGATTCCAGGAAGAGGT
>DASPYR010000292.1:0-5378 GCA_035636675.1 Rugosimonospora sp.
TCAAAATTCGCTTGGTTGACAACCTCTAACGCCTCCAGTAGCCTTTTTCGTTTCTCTCGGGCGCCGGCGATTTCCTGGACAGGCTGATCAGGGCCTGCGCCTCTGCCGGCGCGAAATTCGCGCCAGAAGGCGATCCATGGCCGATCAGAAGCTCCCCACTCGCGCAGAGGATTTCTCGGAATGGTATAACCAGATTGTCCTGCGCGCCGAACTGGCCGATTACGCTCCGGTGCGCGGATGCATGATCGTGCGGCCCTACGGCTGGGCGCTTTGGGAAAATATCCAGCAGGCGCTGGACCGCCGTTTCAAGGCCACCGGTCACGTGAACGCCGCTTTCCCTCTGCTGATCCCGCGCAGCTTCATCGAAAAAGAACAATCCCACGTGGCGGGATTCTCGCCCGAGTTGGCGGTGGTCACCATCGGCGGCGGCGAAAAGCTGGAAGAACCGCTGGTGATCCGCCCGACTTCGGAGACCATCATCGGCCACGCCTACGCCAAATGGATTCAGTCTTATCGCGATCTGCCGGTGCTGATCAATCAATGGAACAGCGTGGTGCGCTGGGAGCTGCGCACCAAGCTTTTCCTGCGTACCCTGGAATTTTTCTGGCAGGAGGGCCATACCGCGCACGCCACGTTCGACGAAGCGGAAGCCGAGACGCGCCAGATGGTGGACGTGTACACCGACTTCGCCGTGAACGAAGCGGCGATTCCCGTGATTCCGGGCCGGAAATCAGAGTCCGAGAAATTTGCAGGTGCCGATGTTACCTATTCGCTCGAAGCGATGATGGGAGACGCAAAGGCCCTGCAATTCTGCACGTCGCACAACCTGGGGCGGAATTTTTCCAAGGCCTTTAATATCCGCTATCTCGATCGCGACGGCGTGCTGCAGCACTGCTGGACTACTTCGTGGGGTCTTTCGACGCGCGTCGTCGGCGCGATCATCATGGTGCATGGCGACGACCAGGGATTGATTTTGCCGCCGCGGCTCGCCCCCACGCAAGCAGTCATCGTGCCCATCTACAAAACGGACGAGGAGAAGGCGCAGGTCTTCGACGCCGCGCGCAAGATGCGCGACGCCCTCCTGGCGGCCGGTGTTCGCGTTCGCACCGATGAGCGTGAAGGCACGACCCCCGGCTTCAAGTTCAACGACTGGGAGATGCGCGGCGTGCCCTTGCGCATCGAAATCGGCCCCAAGGATTTGGCCAAAGGCAGTGTCGTTCTGGCCCGGCGCGATAAACCCGGCAAGGAAGGGAAGTCGTTTCAGCCGCAACAGGGCCTGCCCGCCGCCGTCTCTAAAATTCTCGAAGAGATACAAGCCGCCCTGCTCACTCGCGCCCGCAATTTCCGCGATGCCCATACTCGAGAGCCGAAGAACTACGACGAATTCAAAGCCGCCGTGGAAACCGGTTTTGCCGTGGCTTTTTGGTGCGGGAGCGCGGAGTGCGAGGCCAAGATCAAAGAGGAAACCAAAGCTACCGTGCGTTGCATACCGCTGGCTCAGCCCGAGAGTTCGGGTGTATGCATCCTTTGCGGCCAGCCGTCCAAAGAGAAGGGCATTTTCGGCCGCGCGTACTAGAGGTTCACACGCGTGCGGTCAAGCCGGCCGCTATTTCGCTTCTCGTTACTCGCAGGAACGGCGTGCCATCCCGCTTCTCGACAGGGTCGCAAAGAATGCTAGCATCAAGGCTACACTTTGGAGGATGTGCGCGTGTACCGCTCAGGGCGATTCCGAAGCCTTGCAGGCTCCCGGGAGAGCGATCGGCATAGTCTCTTGGCTCGCCAGGAGCGGCTTGCGGCAGGCACTTCGCAGCGGGGCACCAGCCGCCTCAAGCTCGTCAGCTTCATCGCCTTCGCAGTGTTCGCGATCTACGTCGGCGTCAAGGTCATCCCCATTCTGGTCAATAACATGCAGTTCCAGGATGCCATCGAGAGTACGGCGCGGTTTGCATCCGTGAATCGCCAATCCGTCGACGACATTCGCACCACCGTCCTCAAGGAAGCACAAAACGACGACATCCCCGTCACTGCGGAAGACATCCATGTTAAGGGCGACCTTGGCCATGTGGAGATCGCGGCCGACTACAACGTCACGGTGAATTTAGTCGTATATCAATGGACGATCAATTTTCATCCCTACGCCAAAAACAACCCGATCTTCTAGTGCCGTTCCAACTTGATCCGGCGAGAGGTTCGGCCCAAAGAGCCTGCGATTGGCTGTGGGGTGGCCTAGTAGAGGATTTGGTGCGAATAGTTGGAACGGCACTAGGGGAGCCGTGCGGCAACAAAATGGCTCTGATCTTTGCGGCCTCGTCGCCGATTTTTGCTAAGCTAATAAGTGCGGTTTCAGCCAGCGTTCTCGCCCAGCCGGGAAACACACGGCGGCTTCCCAGCGCCATCCGTTCGCTCGCGTGTAAACTGTAAGGAGCCCCAGCAGTTCGAGGGAACGAGCAGTTTCGAGGAATCATCGGGAAAACGGCATGCGCCTGCGAATTAATCGCGAATTTTTGCTCTCCAACCAGGGCTTGACGCTGATGGCCTCCTGCGGCGGCCTGCTGCTCATCGTCGCCGGCCTTTTCACTTACTACTGGTTCGCTTACGGCCGCATGATCGATCAGCGTCTCGCCGGGCATATGTTTCAGACCAGCGCTCGCGTGTATAGCGCGCCCGATCGCGTTTTCGACGGCGAGGTGCTCACGCCGGCCCAGCTCGTCAGCCAATTGCAGCACGACGGCTACAACGAAACAAACATAAACGGCGCTCCCGGCTGGTACAGCATCGACGGCAATGTCGTCGAGGTCCATCCTCTCCGCGATTCGTATTTCGAAGGCAAGAATGGGCTGCACGTTAACTTCGCCGGCGGCGGCGTAAGCAGCATCCAGCTGCTCGATAACGGTAATGTTGTGGAGAGCGCCGAAATCGAGCCGGAACTGCTGACCAATCTTTTCGACACTTCCCGGGAGAAACGCCGCAGGATTCGCTTTGACGATATCCCCAAAGTACTCGTCAACGCCGTGCTCTCAGCCGAAGATAAGCGCTTCTTCGAGCACCCTGGGTTCGATTTCGTGCGCGTGCTCGGCGCAGCAAGGGCGAATCTTCGCCGCGAAGGCATTGCCCAGGGCGCCAGCACCCTCACCATGCAGCTCTCGCGGAGCTTTTTCTTCACCACCCAGCGCACCTGGCGCCGCAAGCTGGCGGAAACCATGGTCGCTCTGGAACTCGAGCACCGTTTCAACAAGCAGCAGATTTTCGAGTTCTACGCCAATGAGATTTATCTCGGCAATCGCGGCAGCTTCGCCATTCACGGCTTTGCCGAAGGCTCGCTGGCCTATTTCAATAAAGACATCCGCGATATCTCCCTCAGCCAGGCGGCTTTTCTCGCCGGGATTATCCGTGCTCCGAATCGTTATTCCACGGCCGATAGCCGCCCTGAGCGAGCCGCCGAGGCCCGCGATCGCGTGCTGAACCAGATGCTGGAGAACGGCTTCATCAAGCCGCCCGAGGTTCAGGAGTCCAAGCGCGCTCCGCTCGGCCTGGTGTCGGGCGGACAAAATAATAATGACGCGCCGTATTTCGTGGACATGGTCAAGGACCATCTCCTCGACCGCTTCTCCGAAGCGCAACTGCTTTCTCAGAGCTACCGCGTTTACACCACGCTGGACCCGCAGCTCGAGCGCGCCGCTCTGCAAGCAGTCTCGCTGGGAATTGCTAATGTGGACAAATTGCTCGCCAACAAGTATGCGCTCTGGAAAAAACAAGGAAACCCAGCCGAAGCCCAGGTGGCGATGGTTGTGCTTGATCCACACACCGGAAACATCCTGGCGGCGATCGGTGGCCGTAATTACGGTGAGAGCCAGCTCAACCACATCACCGCCAGACGCCAGCCCGGTTCGGTGTTCAAGCCTTTCGTCTACGCCGCGGCTTTCGATGATGCCGTCAAGGGCATTAAGCCGGTCGTGACGCCGGCGACGACCGTCGTGGACGAGCCCACCACGTTCGAATTTGGAGGAACGGACTATACCCCCAACAATTACGGCGAAAACTTCCACGGGACCGTTACTTTGCGGGACGCCCTGACGTACTCGCTGAATGTCGCTACCGTCAAACTAGCGGAAATGATCGGCTATGGCCGCGTGGTCGACATGGCCCGCCAGCTCGGCCTCGATGACGATATCCGTGCCACTCCCGCTGTGGCCTTGGGCTCTTACGATATGACGCCGCTCGAGGTGGTTGCCGGATACACCGTTTTCGCCGATGGCGGTACGCGCGCCGAACCCGTGCTCATCGATCGCGTGGTCGATTATCAGGGCGGCGTCATCGAGCACAACCCCATTCAAACTCATCAGGCGCTGGATCCGCGAGTCGCTTACCAGGTCACCACCTTGCTCCAAGATGTGATTGATCACGGAACCGGCGCCTCGGTTCGCGCCCGCGGATTTATGGGGCCTGCGGCCGGCAAGACCGGGACTTCTCGCGACGGCTGGTTCGCCGGCTATACCTCCAATCTTCTTTGTGTGGTTTGGGTCGGCTTTGACGACTATCGCGAATTGGGGCTGTCCGGCGCCGCCGCGGCTGCGCCTTTTTGGACCGAATTCATGAAACGCGCCACGGCTTTGCCGGCCTATCGCCAATTAAGCGATTTTTTCGCCCCGCCCGGCATCAGCATCGTGCAAATCGATCCGACCACGCTGCAACTCGCTACGCCGGCCTGCCCGACTACGCGCCAGGAGGTTTTTATCTCCGGCACCGAGCCGACCGAGTTCTGCGAATTGCATGGCGGGCGCATGCTGACGCAAACGCCGCCGACGTCGTGGCTTTCCCGCATATTTGGCGGCGATAAGACAAAGTCCGACGATCCTCCGCCCAGTGTGGCTGCCGGGCCTTTCCCGGAGCCCCCGGCTCCAGGCGCCCCTGCTGCTTCCGACGACGAGGAAAAGAAATCCGGCCTCCTGCACAAAATTTTTGGTATCTTTGGTGGCAAGAAACCGGATCAAGAGGCCCCCAACAAGAAGCCGGACCAAGAGGCCCCCAAGGAGAATAATCCGGATTCGCAACATTGATTCCCCACCCGGAGTTCGCCAGGGGAAAGTTATGAAAAGATTTATCCTTCCTGCGATTGTTTTTGCCTTCTGTTGCTTTCCCTTCTCGCTTCGCGCCCAGGACAATTCGGAGGCGTCCAATACTCCGCTGAGCCCCCGCGAGAAAGATGAGCTTCAGGCGCGCATCTACATGGCCAAAAAACAATATCCGGATGCCATACAGGTGTACTCCAGGCTGGCCCAGGAGAATCCCAAAGACGCCTCCTATCTGAACTATCTCGGGATTGCCCAGCTGCAGGAAGGCAAGACGGGCGACGCTCGCAAATCCTTCGATCGCGCGAC
>DASPYR010000293.1:0-3416 GCA_035636675.1 Rugosimonospora sp.
TCGGTGCGATAGAGCATCGCCACCGGCCCGGCAAAGCCCTGCCGGCTCAGATGCTCCTCACGCAGATCGCCGAGCCCGACCCGCGCCTGCCGCACGAAGCGGCCGCGCGTGAAATGGATCCAAGAGCGCATCATCCCACATCCTCCCACCGTGAACCGTCTTCAACCTCGACGGATGCCGAAGAATACCGCAAACGCGCCCGATGGCACATCGGGCAGATCCTTTCGATGGCGGTTGGCGTGAGCTGCCCTTGCGACAGGACAAGTCCTGGAAAGGAGAATGGAAATGTAACCTGAAACCTTTCGAAGCGATCCAGAGGGTTCGACCCCCTCCCGGTAGAGGCGCAGCCCGCCGGCCGGAAGCGAGTCTTGCATGGGAGACGGCGACGTCGCTCGTGAAGCGTAGACAGCGGATGCTGAAGCCCTGTGTTAGCCTCGAGATTATGTACCCGCTGAGGCCTTCGGTTTGGGTAGGCCGGGGGCGGTGTCGGCAAGACCGCTAAAGGCGAGGTCTTGTCGGCTCGGCCGGGGTCTTGGAGCAGGGCAGAGGCTTAGGATGGATCGCCAGGAAACCTGCGAGATCCCGCACGCGCCCACGGGTGCAGCATGCCGGGCAGGGAACGCCGGCTGACCAAGTGTTCCGGGCCTGACGAGCTTTCTCCGCGCTCGTAAGGAGCGCTTCGGCGAACACGAACACGGGAGGGGCGCGTGGGGCCTGCAACCGAAACCATAAGGGACCCAGGTTCGCGCGAGCGGGAAGTCGTAGCGCCTTCATAGTCCCGATGAAGACGGGGAACCGGGCTCGCCGGGACCCGACGGAGGGAAGGAAGGTGTCATGAGTAGAGAACCGTTGACCTGACACACGGGAGGGGACTCTGGACCCCACAAACCTGTCGACGAACCGACAACGGATAGCCAGTTTGGCGAGGACGAAACGGGGGACGGCGCTGTACTCGCTCCACCACGTCATCGATCTGGACTGGATGATGGAGGCCTATCGGCTGACCCGCAAGGACGGTGCTCCGGGCATCGACGGCGTCACGGCGGCAGACTACGAAGTGAACCTGGAGGCCAATCTTCTGGATCTCCTGGATCGCATCAAGTCCGGCCGTTATCGCGCGCCGCCAGTCCGCCGAGCATACATCCCCAAAGCGGATGGCTCGCAAAGGATGCTCGGCATTCCAACCTTCGAAGACAAGGTGGCGCAACGCGCCGTGACAATGGTGCTGGAAGAAATCTATGAGCAAGACTTTCTGTCCTGTTCATACGGCTTCCGGCCAGGACGGTCGGCTCACCAGGCGCTCCGCACTCTGCAGAACGTGCTCTGGGCCAAGCGTCTTTATTGGGTGCTCGATATCGACATACGCAAGTACTTCGATTCGATTTCACACTCCCACCTTCGAGCGTTCCTTGACCAACGAGTCACGGACGGCGTTATCCGAAGGATGATCGATAAATGGCTGAAAGCAGGAGCCGTTGAAGACGGTTTCTTACGCCGCACGACCGAGGGCTCCCCGCAAGGGGGTGTAATCTCGCCCTGCCTCTCGAACGTCTTCCTGCACCATGTGTTGGACGAATGGTTCGAGACCGAGGTGAAGCCGCGTCTCAGAGGGGAGTGCACCCTTGTCCGGTTCGCCGATGACGCGCTGATGGCATTCGACAACATCGTCGACGCCAAACGCGTGCTGTCGGTCCTGGGCAAGCGTCTCGCACGGTATGGACTCACCCTCCACCCCGACAAGACGCGCCTCGTTGACTTCCGCCCAAAGAGATCACAGGGCGCGCGCCATCCAGAGACGGACGGGACCACCTTCGACTTCCTTGGCCTAACCCATGTCTGGGGACGGTCTCGGAACGGTAAGGACATGGTTCGGCAAGTAACGGCCAAAGGCCGGTTGGCCCGCGCAGTGGCCGCAGTCAACGACTGGTGTCGGAAAAACCGCCACTGGTCCCTCCGCGACCAGCATCGCCATCTGTCCTCTATGATGCGGGGCCACTTCGCCTATTACGGCGTTGGCGGTAACAGTCGACGGTTGCGCTGGTTCGCCAATCAAGTCGCGCGAGTCTGGCGCAAGTGGTTGTCTCGGCGCGATCGTCAAGGCGTGCTCCGATGGGCCCGCTTCAACGAGCTCCTGGCACGGCACCCACTGCCTTCAGTCAAGATCTTCCATGGCTACGCCGCCGCGAGCGAAGCTCTCTCGTGAAGAACCGGATGCGGGAAATCTGCACGTCCGGCTCTGTGAGGGATGGGGATGGCAACGTCCCCATCTACTCGGCGTTCATTAGTGCCTATTTCCGCGGGCAACGGAATCCGAGCGTGCGAATTTCTACCTGCGTCGCGTCACACGGCTTGAACCGCCATACTTTTTGGTGATGATTGGATGCTACTTATTCTTGCGGCTTACCGGCCATATGCCTGAAGCGACCCATACATTTTCTGATACAGCAATAAGCCTGGGAACATCGCTCGCTGCCAGCCTCGTCTATATGCACGGGCTATTGCTTGGCGGAACACCAAAGCTCAACCCGCCCGCATGGTCGTTGGAGATCGAAATCCAATTTTATATTCTGGCCCCGATCGTCCTTCTTGCCGTTCTTCGATTGCGGCGCTTGGCTGCTATCGTGGTTGGAATGTCGACGTTGATCGCAGGATCGATCTTCGCGTCCCTTCTCGAAATTCAATTCGTCCCTTGGCACGCAGTGCTTTTCACGAGGTGTTTCCACCTGTTTCTTGCCGGGATATTGGTCAATTTACTTATATTTGGCAGCTTGGTACCACAGAGGATTCCGCGGACCGTTTGGGATACCGGATTCATTGTCGCGATCGCCATTCTCTACGTGATCGACAAGCATAAAGGCTCGATGCTTGCTGCCGCAGCGCAAGTGCCGTGTTACCTCGCCCTTTTTCTTGCAGCATTTGAAGGTGCGTTTTTCAGACGCCTTCTTTCACTGCCATGGATATTCACCATAGGGGGCATGTGCTAAACGATCTACCTGATCCACCTGCCGATATTGCAGGTTCTTACAGGAATCGTAATGCGGACAAGCGGATTCGTCAGTTTTATGCCGGGCCTGCTCATCAGCGCAGTCGTTACCCTGCCTATTCTGTTTGCTGTTTCAGTTGCTTTCTTTTTGCTCATAGAAAAGCCGTGCATGAATCCGAAGTGGCCTCTCCGCGTTGGAAACTGGATAGGGGGTCGGGCTGTTCAGATGAAATTACGGTAAGTCGCGATTAGTGGCAACGACCCAGGGGCAGCGGCGGTGTCCCGTGAGTTTAGCAAGGAGTTTCGGCGGGCGCTTGGTAATCGAGACGATCCATGACCTCTTTCCCTGGCTGCGCCATCTGTTCGCCGACGGGGGCCTACGCCGGTGCGAAGCTTCGCCACGCCCTTGCCAAACTTGGTCAGTGGACCGTCG
>DASPYR010000294.1:0-12224 GCA_035636675.1 Rugosimonospora sp.
TTATGTGCACGTCCGCCCCCATTGGGGGCGCCACGGCTGGCGTATTGGTCACACGCGGTTGGAGGCCTCTTAGTTTCAGTACATTAGGAACACGCGGGAGTACACTCGATGAATGCCTCACTCAGCCAGAAGGAACGGCGAATGATGAGAAATGTCATAAAAGACGCCACAAAATGTCGCCAGAGGATCGATCTAAGTCGTTCCGGGATATCGACAGGGCATCCACTCGGTGGGGTCAACAAACCGTTACTATAGCTTAACGCTCAGACTCTAACTCCTGAGAAACGCGATTCTCGGCGACTGGGAGGGCGGCTCGCTTACTGACGAACATCCTTCGGGAGTTAGCATCCGGAGCAAACTGCGGCGATTCAATCATCGGGCCCAGTTACTGAAACTGGTATTATGGACTATGAGCAAAGCATACAGAATCGTGTTCGAGTGCCCCAAGGGCGGCCACAACATCAATTTTCAGCGGAAGTGCTCCGCGCCATCGCTTTCGGACAGCGAGGCGATGGAAATGTTTGGAGATGAGCAAATCTCCTGCACCAATCCAGACTGTGGCTGGCACGGGAAGGCATCCAAAACAAAACTCCTGCGAATCCTGCCTTTTTATTGGGTATTGTCGCCGACGATTTGAACACTGTCTGCGTGCGATCATACGCCTTTCATGAGAATTACTCGTCTATCTGCTCGAAAGCACAAGCGATAGAGCACTTCCTCACAACATAGCGCCCGAGAAACGGGATTCTCGGAAAGCGGCCCAACCGCCAGAGCGAGACCGAGCTCTGCTTTTTGTCGGTCCCACCGGCGTGCGGGTCCTCCTCAAGGGCAATGGCCTGCACCGCAGCCGCGCGCTCGCAGATCGTGAATGTCCTCGAGGCGTTGCGGAATGAATCCATCGCGGTTGGGCATTTTGACCTTGGGCAGGCTCGTGGCGTCGATGACCTGGCCTTCGGGAATGAGGTCGTTGCGATAGAGGATGAAGGCCGTCAAGGCGAAAATGTCGCTGGCGCTGAGCGAACCTTCCTGCTTTGGCGGCATGGCACGATTGATGTAGTCCCAAATCGTGGTGGCAAACGGCCAGTAATTGGCAAGTGTCCGCGAGGGCGTAGGAGTATTGAGTGCGCCTCGGCCTCCCACTAGGCGCGGGGCAAGCTGGCTGCCTTCGCCGGCAGGTCCGTGGCAGGCCGCACACTTGTTGGCAAAAATCTCCTCGCCTTGTTTGGCGGTGCCGCTTCCCGGCGGAAGTTCTTTCCCTTGCGGGCCGATCGATTGGTTCCAGGCCTGGATTTCTTCCTTGCTCGGCGTCCGCCCCAAGTTGCCATAATTAGGCGCTTGCGGAAACGCAGTCGTGCACGCCGCCAGGCTGATGACCGCGAGCGCGGGCCAAAATCTAAAGTAGCGCATTGCTCACGCTCCCGTCGCGGCTCACTTTCCAGGGCTGAATGGCGTTGAAATTACCCATATCTGCACTGGTTGGAGGCAGGCGGTAGTAATCCGCATCGATGCCCCAGAATTTGGTGAGTTCCGATAGGGTCGGTTGCACATGCCCCTGATCGTCGGTGCAGCGCGACTCGAGCACTGCTTCTTCTCCATTCCACGTCCAGGCCAAGCCGAATCGCGTATGCGCCTTGGCTGCGATCGGTTGCTGAAGCTGCGCGTCTTTCCAGGTCCGCCCGCCATCGGCGGAAACCTCGACGCGGCGGACAGCTCCGCCTCCGGACCACGCCAAGCCTGTGATTTCGTAGAATCCGCGCGCGCCTAACTGTTGCCCGCCAGAGGGCCGCGTGATCACCGATTTCGGCCCCATCTCGGATTCAAACCAGCGCGACTTGCCGTCGAGGCGCGGGCTGGGGTACTTCGTGCTTTCCATCATGGCCATATACGGCTGGTCCACGACGTAGATCCGCCGCAGCCACTTCACGTTGTTGATGCCTTGCCAGCCGGGCACGAGCAATCGCAGCGGATAACCCTGCTCGGGACGCAGCGCCTCGCCATTTTGACCGTAGACGATCAGGCAATCGTCCAGCGCTTTCTCCAGCGGAATGCTCTTGGTGTGCTTGCCGGTTTCTGAACCTTCGGCAACGATCCAGCTCGCGCCTTTTTGCACACCCACTTGCCCCAGCAGAAGCGAGAGAGGCACCCCAGTCCAGACGCTGCAACTGGTGAGTCCGTGCGTATCCTGGACGGTAGCCGCGAGCGCTTTGCGCGGCTCGCCGGTGGGGCCTGCCGCGGCGCTATTGCCGTGGCATTCGAGGAAATGCAGCCGCGACACCGCAGGCAGCCGCCTGATCTCGTCCAAGGTAAAGATCAATGGCCGGTCCACCATCCCATGAATCATGAGGCGATGCTCGCGCGGATCGATGTCCGGCGGTTCGTGACCGTGGGAGATGATGAAGTGCAGTGACGCCGGAGTAATGATTCCCATGGAATCCTGAAGGGGCGAGCGAAATCCGTAATCTCGCCGTGCGCCGGGCACAATGGGCCACATCGCCAGGCTGCCGATACGCACGTCGTTCTCGAATCGCGATCGTCCGCCGTACGCGTGCAAATCTGCCGACGGTGTGTCGGCTGCGAAGAGCTTACTGGCCGGTGAAGAAATAGCACCTGCTGCAAACCCCGCGAGCGCAGCGCCATTCTTCAGAAATTGTCTACGAAGAGATCGCTTGGAGCTCATGTCTGCCTCCTGAGAGGGCCTTTCGAGTCATGGCGACGGAAGTCGAAGAATGTGACTAAAATTCCGCCTCTGCGCCCAAAATGTCAAGAAAATAAAGGTGCTGTTCATCCCCGAGCGAGCCTAGACGAGCGGAACAGAAGCGGATGATTCTTGGCTCGCTACCTCTTGCACAGACGTAAAGGCTTTGAGGAAGGAATTACTGGCCCGTCAGAAAGTTGCCGGCTCCGAGAAGGAGGCTCTTTTCGTGCTTTCGGGAGCTTTGTTCCACAATTCTCTCATTCTCGCGAGAAGGCCAGCACTCGAATTGTTCGCCAACCGGCCCGAGCAGGCAGGATGTTTTGCCCTGATCAGCGTCATAGTAGCGGCCCGACACAAGTAATAGCTGGCGGGAACCGGGTTCAATGCTGATTTTCTGCGGTTGCTCGATGAAATACTGGTCGGAACTTCCCGAGTTTGTGAGCGTGATTCCCGAACGGCCGGTTTGGCTACGGGGCGGCTGTACGAGTACATAGTTGATGGGAAAGCGCCCTTTTTTCCAGTTCGGGTTCTTGGAACCGCAGCGCCACCACTGCGCCTGATAAGGATCGCCATTGCCGTCGAAATCTACAGCCATGCTGTCCAGTTTATGGCAGCCTTTCAACATCACTCTGGCGGGCACACCATGGCGCGGTGTCAGCTCGAAATCGTTAGCTGCCGACCGCAGGTTCGCGCTGAAGGCAAGAACAAGAACAGCAATTAAAACGGTTCCGGGACCCCGCCGCATAGCGCGGCAGAATATTCAACTGCCCACCTCTAGTCAACACCAATATTTATTTCAGACAGGGAAGTGAGCCAACCTGACGTGTGGCGCCTCGTTCCGGCCGTCCAGAGGGTGATCGTCTCGGCATGTGCTCCTTCTGCGGACACAAAAGCCCGCGCCAAAGCTGCCCGATTCTGATACTTTACAGTGCCGTTAAACGAAGGCGGTTCGTAATCCAGCGGTATCGTTGCGCCAGGACCGCATCGATGAGAGCAAGGGAGCGCATATCAGCATGGGGAATTGGCGAGAAAAAACGGGATTGTATGCCTCGTCTGAGCCGCAACTTGCTCCGAACGAAATCCCTCTGGAGCCTTCGCCCCTGGAGCCCTCGATTCTCGAGGGCATCGTTGATACGGCACGCTTTGCCAGCAATGCAGCGCTTATCGGCGCCTTCGCCACGGCCGCATTCGCCCTCCACCTGCTAACCGCTAATCGCTACGGCTATTTTCGTGACGAGTTGTACTATGCCGCGTGCGGACAGCATCTCGCTTGGGGCTATGTTGATCACGCTCCGCTGATCGCGGCGATCTGCTGGTTCGCGCGCCGGCTCCTGGGCGATTCACTTTACGCTTTGCGTTTTTTCCCGGCCCTGTCGGCTGCAGCGAAAGTATTGCTGACCGCATGGATGGTGCGCGAATTTGGCGGGCGCCGCTTCGCGCAGCTCCTTGCCTCCGTGGTTGTCCTCTTCTGTCCGATCTACCTGACCATGGATAGTTTTCTTTCCATGAATTCTTTTGAGCCGCTTTTTTGGATGGGCTGTCTGGCCGTAGCCATCCGCATAGTCAAGGGCGGCTCGCTTCGCCTCTGGCTGCTCTTTGGCGCTATTGCGGGTGTGGGAATTCTGAATAAGCATTCGACGCTATTCTTTGGCCTGGCGTTCTTTCTCGCTTTGCTGTTCACCTCCGGCAGACGCTACCTGCGCAATTTCTGGGTCTGGTTCGGGGCGCTGATCGCGTTTCTGATTTTTCTCCCGAACCTCTGGTGGGAAATCGCCAACCAGTTTCCAACGATCGAAGTTCTGCGGAATGCGGCTAGATTTAAAAACGCGCCAATTTCCTGGTACGGCTTCCTCGCGGAACAGGCGCTCCTCGTCCATCCTTTAGCCTTTCCGGTGGTTCTGGCAGGTCTGTGGTTCTTTTTTGTGAACAAGGAAGGTCGCGCTTACCGCTTTCTGGGATGGACTTATGTTTTTGTTCTCGTGCAGATGCTGGTTTTGAAGGGCCGCATCTATTACCTTGCGCCGATATACCCGATGCTGTTTGCCGGAGGCGCAGTGTGGATCGAGAGCCGCATCGAGGAGCGCGGTTGGCAATGGGCGCGCCGAGCCATTTTGATCCCGCTGGCCGTCGGCGGAATGGTTGCCGCGCCGCTTGCCCTGCCAATCCTGCCTGTAGGGGCAGCCGCGGCGTATTGCAATTTCTGGGACATCCACAAAGTGCGCGTGGAAAATTACGACTCAGGCCGGTTGCCGCAATTTTTCGCCGACATGTTTGGCTGGCCCGATCAGGCGAAGTTCGTAGCTTCGGTTTATCGGAGCTTGCCCGCCGAAGATCGGGCTCATTGCGCGATTCTCGCCGCTAATTATGGTGAAGCCGGCGCCATCGATTACTTCGGCCCGTCTTATGGTTTGCCGCGGGCCATCAGCCCTCATAATAACTATTATTTGTGGGGCCCCGGGGACTCCTCCGGCAATGTCGTAATCGCCGTGGGCATGGACCTTGACAAACTACGGCTCCTCTTTGCAGATGTCCAGAAGGCGACGACGATCCTCGACCCCTATGCAGTTCCCGATGAAGATAATCTTCCCGTATACATCTGCCGCAATCCCCGCATTCCCCTTTCGAAAGCGTGGCCGTCGCTAAAGTTTTTTGGTTAAACTTTTCCAGACAAAAAGAGATGGGCGCGATCGAGAGCGTGAAGTGGTGGAATTGAAACAGATTCAGAGCCGGCTAGAAGCCGGCGCTACAAGCTTGCTCCCACCCACGGCCAGCTTCGCAAACCAGCTTTCCGTGGATTCTCCTTGACGTAACGAATGATTTTCAGCAGTGATCCTTCGCTTCGAACCAAATGATCGAAATACTCGCGCTGCCAGAAATGTCCCCGCCGTCCGAGAAGACGATTGGCTATGAGCGCGGAAAAGGATTTCCAGCAATGCAGAACACTCTCCAGCCTGTTTTCGCCCAGGGGAGAAAACACCACGTGCACGTGATTCGGCATCACGCACCACGCAAAGAGCTCGTAGCGCGTACCCTGAAAGTGCTGAATCGCATCAGCCACGATCTTCGCGATACGAGAGTCGCGCATGTGGCACTCGCCGAGTCCGCTATCAAGATGACGCTCCGCTCTTCCAAGCAAGCTCCGCAATTCGCGTACACGTGCGCTATCGGCACGCGACGTGCCGACCGCCCTTGCCTTTTTGGTGGCTTCGCGTTCCTTGCGAAACCGCGCCACCAATTCCCGAGGCAAAGAATCAGCCAGGCGGAAAGTTACAAAATAAATCGGATGCTCGGCTTCCCGATGAGGCAGGTACCCGCGTGAGCGAACGGCTCCCCTCATGTAGGGCCCCTTTTTGTAGCGCCGGCTTCTAGCCGGCTCTGGTTCTGTCTCACTGGCTTCGCGTTCGTTGCGGAACGGCGCCGCCAAGCGAGGAAATCCTTCACGCGGACACCTTCTAGAAAAGTAATCTCAATCCAAGGTCTGGGCGGCGATGCGGCGCGAGTCCTCGAAGAGCTTCGCCGTGATAGCCCCGAAGGCGAAGCCGCCCACATGCGCCATGTAGGCGACCCCGCCGGACTGCGCCTGCGCTACAGCGCCGATCTCGCTGAACAGCTGTAGCAGAAACCAGATTCCGATCAGCACAGCCGCAGGGATCACAGTAACCGTGACGAACCAGCCCAGCAAAAGCAGCGTGCGAATCCGATCTCGCGGATAGGTGATCAGAAAGCCACCCATCACCGCCGCAATCGCGCCGCTGGCGCCCAAGTTCGGAACAGTGGAACTGCTCATCGCTGCGATTTGCGCCGCGAACGCTACTAAGCCGCCGAGCAAATAAAATGCCAGGTAGCGCAAAGGCCCCATGGCGTCTTCGATCTCCGGACCAAAAGCCCACAGGAAAACCATGTTGCCGATGATGTGCATCCAGCCGCCATGCATGAACATGGCGGTAAAGATGGTCACCCAATTATGACCCGCCGCGATATTTGCGGGAATCACCGACCACTGCTGTACGAATGCCTCGCCGCCCGCCAATTCCAGGCCAAACACGATCACATTGATCACAATAATGGAGATGGTGATAACAGGACGATGCGCGGGGCGCCGGGATATGTCGCGTAAGGGGATGCCCACTTGATCCGCTCGGTCCTCGAGGCGCTTCGCGAATTACTTCAGTAGCGGAATGGAATCTACTTTAGGTGGCTGCGGCGCCGCTTGCACAAACGCGTAAATATCGGCTAGTTCCGCATCCGATAGCACCTTGGCCGTGTACGGCGGCATCTGGTCCCGTGGAGTACGCACCTGGAAGACAAATGCCGCGTACGGAATCGGAGCAGGCCCAAGCTTAGGCCCCGTTCCCGCCCCGCCTTGCGCTTCGCGGCCGTGGCATTCGTAACAGCCGGCCGTTGTGTAAATCGCCTTGCCGTTCTTGGCGTTTCCGGTCGGAGTGTTATCGGTTTTCTGCGCCGCGCTGGTCGATTGCGCTCCCGCCTCTGGGCGCCCTTGCGCCATGGCGACCGAGCGCGCCGAGAGAGCCACTAATGCCGCCAGCGCCACAAACGCTATCGAGGCGACGAACGAGTGCTGTCGAAAATCTCTCATGGCTGCCTCCCTAGCGGGGCTGCGTGACCGTGTCCAGAAGGGCCGGCTCGCCACGCTTTACTGCATCCACGGCCCGCCGAATTGCCGGAGCCAGATCCTTGGGATCGCTAATTGGGCCCTCCGCATACCAGCCCATGCTCTGCGCCAGTTTGGCGTAATCGATGTTGGGATCGAGAATGGTCGTGCCGATCCCGGCATTGGCGATGCCGCGCTGGTGCCGGTTGGCCATGCGCTGAAGGTGCATGACCTCCTGATGATAAGCGCGATTATTGTGCATGACCCAGAGCATGGGGATGCGATGATGCGCGGCAGTCCAGAGCACTCCCGGCGCATACATCAGATCGCCATCATTCTGTTGGTGGACGTAGAGCCGGCCATACCTCCGCTGTGCGAGCGCGGCGCCCACAGCCGATGGCGCCTGGAAGCCAACCCCTGCCGCACTCGACAGGCGCGTGCGCTGGTAATACTTTTCATAGTTCCATTCCACGCCGCCGATGCCGCCGGCCCAGTCTTCGCTCTTGACCGCCGCCCAAACTTCGGCCGAGAGGCGCGCGAGGCTGATGGGGCTGGCATCCCAAGCGTAGGTGGCATCGACGCGCGCTTGTTCCGCGGCCTTATGGCTGGCAGCGGCAAGCTTCGCGCCGCGCTCCTGGAAAGCTCGCTTGCGATCGTCCGTGGTCAAGCGCTTGATCGCTTCGGTTAGCGACGGAAGGGTTACCTCCGGGTCCGCGGCCATGGCCAGATCGACATCCTGGAAGCGCTCGAAATCCTGGTAATTGCTCTTGAGATAGAGGTCGCGAGTGGTGATGCTGATCAGTTTGACGTTGCTTCGCGTGATCGATTGAGAGCTGCGGTGCAACTGATCGCGGTAGTTGTGGAGCGCGCCCCAGAAGTCTTCGACATCCAGGGCGACGATTACATCCGCATTCGATATCAATCCGCGTCCGCCCAGCGATTGATTGAGCGGGTGACGCGACGGCAAGTTGCCGCCCTGATCTATGATCGGAACCTGCAGCGCTTCCGCGAATTCGATGAACTGCTGCATGCCGCCTTGCGAGCGCACCACGTGCCCGGCGATTACCACGGGATTGTCCGCTGCCACCAAGAGCTTGGCAGCTTCCGCGACCGAACCCGAATCCCCCTGCGGCACGGCATCGAGCGTAAGCTTCGGTATGCGCAAGGAAACGTTCTGCGGAATGGGCGATTCCTGCAAAGTACTATCGGCCACCAATACCACGGGCTCCCTCGGCGGAGTCATCGCGATCCTGTAGGCGCGCACGGCGGATTCGGCGAAATGCGGCAGCGAGACGGGCACGTCGTCCCACTTGGTGTAATCCCGGACCATGGCCGCGGCATCCTGCGCGCTGTGGTTCCACTCCACGCCCGGACGTCTCTCCACCGCATCAATGGTGTTGCCAAGGACGATAAAAATCGGCGCTTTGCCCGCCCATGCGTTATAGATGCCCATGGACGCATGCTGCAATCCCACGGTGCTGTGCGCCAGCACGAGCATCGGCTTTCCTTCCACCGCCGAGTAGCCCTGCGCGAGCGCCACAGACGACTCTTCGTGGCAGCAGGTGATGAACTCCGGATTCTTGTTCCCGCCGTAGTTGATGAGCGATTCGTGCAAGCCGCGAAAACTCGAGCCCGGGTTCGCCGCCACGTACTCGAAGCCCAGAGATTTGATCACATCGACCATGAAGTCGGAGCCGGTCCGGTCGGCGGTCAGAACGTTGACCTCCGTTGCAGGATCGCCTTCCTTCGGCGGAATTGGCGGTACCGTTGCGGAGCGCGCCACCAACGACTGCTGCGCACCCGCCACTCCGGTGCTGGCGACCAGCGTCGCCACACCGCCCACAGCCGCGCCCTTTAGAAACTTGCGCCGATCGACCAAGCTCTTATCGGATTTCTTCATGGCTGGTATCTCCCTCCTAAAACTTAACCGCGCCGAGGCGCCCGGCATGCGGCGTCCTTGCGCATGCTGGGGTATTGTACATGCCCGCGGACCGTACCGAAGGTTCCCTAAGCTCGCGGCATTATAACTGACTTCCCGCCCTTGCGTGCGTTGGGCTGTTAGGCGTATGGTTTGAGCAAAATCACGTGGTCCAGGAGGCCGTCCATGCGGGGAGTAGGAGTCTATTTGCGCGGAGTGACCCTGTTTGTCGCGGGAATCGTCGTCGGCACAGTCTTGATGCAGCCCAGGCCCAGTAGGGCCCAGGAGAATCGTTCGGCCCAGGAGAAAAGGACCGGGCTCCGGCTCAATCACGTGGGCATTGCCGTTAACGACTATGACGCATCGCTGAATTTCTACACCAAGGTGATGGGCTATCACATAGCATTCAAGTTCCCCCCCAGCCCGGACGGCAAGCCCACCACCACTTATTTCCAAATCAATAAAGACACGTTTTTGGAAATGGCCCCGGCGAGCGCACAGGTGCCGGCGGGTGTCACGCACATGGGCATCGAAACTTCGGACATAAAAAGCACCATCGCGCAACTGCGTGCCGCCGGCGGCACGGTTGAGGACATGCGTGTCAGCGGCCCCACCAAAGCGCTGCTGTCAAATATCCGGGATCCCAACGGCATCCGCATGGAGCTGATCGAACTCACCCCCGATTCGCTCCACAAGAAAGCCGAAGACTCCTGGAAGTAGGGGCCCCTCCGGGGCGCGCAAAAGTCTACCAACAGGATGAGCTTTTGCGCGTCAACAAAGTCCGCGCTCGCCGAATATGCGCCAGGGCTCTGCGGCCTCGGCGATCGCTGTGCTCATTGTGCTGGCGTCATCATCTCTTGCGCGAGCGCAAAGCGCTCCCGCCGACAAAGCAGGATTGCGAGCTGCTAATTCGGCATCGCAACCCGCTGATAAAGCCGGATTAAGCCGGCCGCCCGGCTAGCGATGCCATGCACGTCGAGGAACGCTCCCACCGTGTGGACCACGACCACCTGGAGCTCACCGTAACCATTGATGACCCGAAGATGTACACCAAGCCGTGGGTGGCCCTGAACAAATTTCCCATGAGGCTGCAATCGCCCGATTACGACGTGGTGGAAATGATGTGTATCCCCTCGGAGATGGAGCAGAAAGGTTAAACGTAGCGGGTGTGCGCCTTATCAACGGTCTTCAGCGCGGCATCCACGCGAGGTCCGAAAGGTTGAAACGTAGCGCCGCGGTCTTCAGCGCGGCATACTCTGAGGTCTTCAAGGTTTAATCGTAGCGCCGTCGCCTTCAGCGCGGCATCCACGCGAGGTCCAAAAGGTTGAAACGTAGCGCCTGTGCGCCTTATCAACGGCCTTCAGCGCGGCGCGTTCGGCTAGCGCGATCATGACCACAGCCGCTGAATTCAAGCGCAAAGACATCCGGCTTCCTACCGACCGGTACCGCGGCCGAAGCCTGTATTTCGTCACGCTCTGCTTCCATGATCGCCGCCGCCTCGGCGCAAGCCCGCGCCTCGCGTCCTGGCTCATCGCCAGCCTGCGAAAACATGCCAGCGTTTGCGCGTTTTTCATCCACGCGTACTGCGTCATGCCAGACCACATGCATCTGCTGGCGGTTGGGGCCGCAGATGCGAGCAACCTGACCAAATTCGTAGAATCCTTCAAGCAGGAAACCGCCGTCGAGTTTGCCCGTCGCACGCATCGCCGCCTCTGGCAATTCAAATACTACGATCGCATCCTGCGTGCGTCCGATGCCGCCGACCGCGTCGCCTGGTACATCTGGCTGAATCCAGTTCGCAAAGGCTTTTGCCCCAGGCCAACCGATTACCCGTTTCTGGGATCGTTCACGGAGTTAGGTGTAAAGCTGTTGAAGGGTTCCGTCGCGCAAGAATGGAGGCCGCCATGGAAAAGAGAAGGGACCCAAAATCCTGCCGCGCTGCCCACCGGAGCGGTCACCCAAAGTCGGAAACCAGAAAAGCTGCCGCGCTGAAGACCGCGGCGCTACATTCAAACCTAAAGAGGCCATTCCTTCCAGCTAGATACCCGCGGTTTCGCTGGACGCAAATCGATAACGAGTGGCAGGCGTGCCGCACCCAAGGTCCGCAAGATTGGAACGTAGCGCCGCGGTCTTCAGCGCGGCACACTCGAGTTCGTAAGATTGAAACGTAGCGCCGCGGTCTTCAGCGCGGCACGTTCGGCTAGCGCAACTCTGCTTTTCGCCTTCGAGTCCCGCCAGGGACGAAACATCTTCGCGCCGAACGTCGCCCTTCTTCCGCCAAAAGGCTACCAACAGGATGCGCTTTTGGCGGCCAACAACGGGGGGTTTCGGCGCGTCAACAATGTAGCCCACCGCGAAACCTGTACTTGGCAAAGCGGTGGGAAAACCCGAAAAAACGACGCGCACACGCTCCTTGCTGCCGCAGGCCGTCGCGTAGGCGGGCCGCCCGCCGCAGCGACATTCCGATTCCCTTTCTAAAACTCCGAACGAGCGGATCGTACACACCTGTTTCCATCAGATCTGAGCGCTTTTGCCCGCAAGATCTGCCTTTTAGTTCGCATCCGTTTGTAGCCCAGCGTGCGCTCAGGAAGTTTATGGGCGACCCCGGGGATCAGTTACTGACGTTCTCCGGCCTCGACGCCCCTTCTCAGCTCCGTAACGCCCGGGCCGACTGTTGAGGCCATGTTACAATTGCGCAAAATACCAGCTTATCGATGATCGTCATCGCGAACCCTGAGTTGCTCAGTCTGAATTGAAGAAGTGGCAGGTGTTGAGTCCATGGTGAAACGAGATCACACATTATGGCCTCTCGCTTAAGGCCGCGGAGGCGACGCTCGAAGACCATCTCTAGACAAGGTCTGTCTGGACAGCAGGGCGTGAACTTTATTGAGCGCCTCGTGCTTGAGATGGGCTCGCGGTGGACGCCAAGCGGCCCGAATGAGGTTGGGATTGACGGCTACATTGAGTTATTTGACCCCAGTTCGCGCGAGGCTTTGGGA
>DASPYR010000295.1:0-3817 GCA_035636675.1 Rugosimonospora sp.
GATGCCACCCGGGGTGTGTACCTTGCCGAAGTGGATGTGGGACACTCGGACATTCGTCGCGCCCTTGGTTTCCGTGGCGGGAAAAGAGTAGGTCAGTTCGTAGGTGAGCGTTTGTGCGTTTTTATTGAGCGTTAGTTTGAGGGTTCCTTTGCCTTCCGTCAGGATCGCCCCGGTTTCGGCGAAACCGCCAACCTCCTGGAACCCATCGAGGTTCGCGGTAAATTTCACCGTGTCGTCGTCATGTGCGTCATCTGCGCGCACGATCCACATCGCGCCGAGTCCGAGCACGCACAATCCCATCGCCAAAAAGCCGATCAGGACTTTTCGCATTGCTTCCTCCTCAAATGTCTGAATACCTCAGGGTCGGTGGCCGTCTACGAGCGCGGGGCACGCTCCGCCACATTCGAATCGGGACGAATCCTACTCTCGCCCGCCAAGCGAGGCAAGTAAAGAGCCGGAGACAAGGGCGAGACAATTCTGAGACAAACCGCTCTTCGCCTCTTCCGCCTGGCAAGAGAGAAAACTCCGCGCCCTTGTAGCCGCGGGAGGACGGCTCGATCAGCTCAGCTTGACGACCTTCATCTCCCGCTTGCCAAGCCGGCGCGCGCCATTCTCGGTGACCACCACGGAATCGCCAAATTGCGCCGTGCCTCCATTCTTCAATCGGAAAGCTGGCTTTACGTCGAACACCATGCCCGCCTGGAGCACGATTTGTCCCACCGCGCCAGCCGAACCGCCCCGCGGCAGAGTGCCCAGCCCGCCCGAATGGATCACCAGCGCACCGGGTTTATCGCCTCGCGCGACGAGCCGCTTGTCGTAAGGCGCGCAGATTTCCTTCACCATTTTTCCCGGAGCGATTGCCGCCACCATCTCCTGGAACGTATCCAGGCTGTCCTTGGCCGCGGCATCCCAATCGGCCGGAGCCGGAGAGCCCACCACCACGGAGTGATTCACCTGCGAACCATACCCAAGCACGCATCCCGAGCATTCCTGACTCAACACCTGCCCGGCGCGCATCACTTCTTCGAGCGGCCGATTCAGCGCGCTATTGCCTGGGCCATCCGCGCGCACCGAAACGCGGAAGGGCCGTTCGCCGGAAGCGTTCACCATGGCATTGAACATCGCCAGCCACACGACCCGCTGCACCACGCCGGGCCGGGCCGTCTCGAACATCGCCTGCAAGCCCAACTCGCCCACTTGCGTCGTTTTCTCCAGCACGGCGATCTCCTCCGGGCTGTGCAGCGCCGCCACGCCGTCGATGAGGTAGCTGGCCGGCTGGAATTTCGCCTGAGGAAACGCCTTCAGCACCCGGTCGTACGTGGTATAGCTGACTTCGCCTTCCGGCTGGCGCGAAGCGTCCACCAAATCGGTCACCCCGATGCGCCCCTGCGCCACGTTGGCTTCCTTCATGGCGCCGATGATGCCCTCGGACCAAACGTCGACGATGCGCACATCGATTCCTCGTTCCTGCGATAGCTTCTCCTCGCGCGCGCCTCGGATCTGGTTCGTGGAAAGCGCGGTCACTTTGCCCTCCATGGGCAATACCACCCACTTGAACGGAAGCGTGATTCCCGTCAAATACTCGATATCGGCGTCCCCATCCTGCCGCTCTGAGATCATCTCTCCGGGATGGTGCTGGCACACGAGCAGGCAATCTAGATTCGCCTCCTTCATCTTTTGGCGCACGGCCTGCCACCGGCGCTGGATCTCTTCCCGCGACCACGCCTTGGGCAACGACTCCGGAGTGATCGCGGCGAGCTTCTGCGCGCCCGCCGAACCGCGATCGTTTTGCGCGCCTTGGGCCCAGCTCGAAGCTGCGGGCGTCAAGAGCGCAGCGGCAATTCCGGTCGAAGTTCCTTGAAGCAATTCTCTGCGAGAAAATCCGCCGTCCTTCGGTTTGCGTGAGGACCTTTCCACTTTGCACCTCCGGGAACGACTCCGGAACGAGTCGTTCGGTCCAACTGTACGCCTTCTATAGCAACTCCCCGCCTGCGTCAAGCCGCCAATCTTCTTGCCGCCAATCTTCTTGACGTCGCCCCGGTTCCCGGCCGAGCCCCGTTCATCGAACTGGAGTAGAATGCCTGCGAGGGCGAAAGCCGCCTATAAGGATGCTTTCGCCAAAAGAAAGGCCTGCCATGAAACGAACATCCCTGAAACGAGCTGTCTTGCTCTCCCTCTCGGGAGCAGCGGTTTGCGCCGGAATTTCTGTCGCGCTGGCTTGGCCGCCGGCCGACGAGCCCGGAAATATTTTGACGGGCGCGGCGGCATTTTCCACCATCGCCACGGAAAAGCCTGGGCTCTTCCGCAAGATCACCGTCGCGGATTTGCCCGCTCCCTACGCCACGCCGTCCGCCGCGAATCAAAGTCACATTGTTCCGCGCCCCGCGGATGCATCGCTTCAGGTGCCGCCGGGCTTCCAGGTGCGGCTTTTTGCCACCGGATTCGAGCAGCCGCGCGAATTGCGCACCGCGCCGAACGGCGACGTCTTCGTGGCCGATAGCAGCGCGGGAGAAATCAAAGTGATGCACGGCATGACCAAGGATGGAAAACCCGAGAGCGTCACGCTGTTTGCAAGCGGATTCAATCGGCCTTTTGGCATGGCCTTTTATCCGCCGGGATCGGACCCGCAATTCATCTATGTTGGGAACACCGATTCGGTCGTGCGATTGCCTTATCGCAATGGAGATTTAAAGGCGCGAGGCCCCGCCGAGGTCGTGGTAAAGAGCCTCCCGAGCGGCGGCGGGCACTGGACGCGCGACATTGTCTTCACGCGCGACGCCAGGAAAATGCTCGTTTCCGTCGGCTCTCGCTCCAATGTGGATGATGCCGATAATAACCCCGGCGAGGTTAATCGCGCCGACGTGCTGGAGTTCAATCCCGATGGCACCGCTCAGCGCATCTTCGCCTCGGGCATCCGCAATTGCGTCGGCGAAGCCATCCAGCCGGAAACGGGCGACCTCTGGTGCTCCACCAACGAACGCGACCTCCTCGGCAATAACCTGCCTCCTGATTACATCACACACGTTCAGGACGGCGGTTTTTACGGCTGGCCCTGGTATTACACTGGCGGCCATCAGGACCCGCGTCACAAAGGCAAGCATCCGGAGCTGAAAGACAAGGTGATCGTCCCCGACGTGCTCCTGCAGCCGCACAATGCCTCCCTCGAAATCGCTTTTTACGAAGGCAATCAGTTCCCGCCGGAATATAAGGGCCAGATTTTCGCCGCCGAACACGGCTCCTGGAACCGCGAGACGCGCACCGGATACGAAGTCATTCGCGTGCAGGTCGAGCGCGGCAAGGCCACCGGCGCCTACGAGGATTTTGTCACCGGCTTTGCCACGCCCGATGGCCAAGTGTGGGCCCGGCCGGTCGGCGTAACCGTCGCGAGCGACGGCGCGCTGCTCGTCAGCGATGACGGATCGAATTCCGTCTGGCGCGTCAGCTACTCCGGCCATCCCGGCAGCAACTAAGATTTCGTAGCGCCGCCTTCTAGGCGGCCCGACCCGTTGTCATTCTGAGACCGCCGCGGCGCGTGTAGTTTGCACGCCGCTCTCTTTCGGTGGTCGAAGAATCTCTCGTATTCTTGGGCGCTCGCTGGCGGTATTCTTAAGCTGTCATTCCGAGCGAAGCGAGGAATCTGCTTGTGTACCAAAACACCCAGTCAGCTCTAGACGAGCGGCTTAGGTCTCGCCGCCGCTTTCTGCAAACCGCCGTGGTCACTGCGGTACTCTCGCTTGCGCTCGTTGCCGCCGCGCCCGCCCAGGCGCCCGCCCAGGCGCCCGCTCTCGGCAAAGCCGACGCCACTCGCTACCTCGAC
>DASPYR010000296.1:0-7722 GCA_035636675.1 Rugosimonospora sp.
CAGGTCATGCGCTTGGCCATCGCTCGCAGAATTACTTCTTGCACTTTCATCGCCCGCTCCACGACCGCTTCGGGTATCACTCTTCGCCCCTCCTCGGGCCGAGAGCTTTACCGCAAGCTGGTCTAGTTCAAAGCGGACATTTCATCTGCTAATTCCACCGGACATTTCACGTGCTACCGACATGCCGAGGATCTGGGCTTGACACTCAAGAGGCGGCTGGCGTATAGCCTTGCGCGACGCTCGAATGGCAATCGGAAATTCCAAGTCACAGGCATAAAATCGCCATGGATTGAAGCAGTAAGGCCAATATCGCGGCAGTCTGAAGGGAAACGCCCATGAGATCGATGATTCTGACCCTAGTGTCTCTCTTAATCTCCGTAACGGCGTCCGGCCAGGAACAAGGCCAGACGAGAGCTGCCGAGCCTCCGGCTACCGAAACGATTGCAAAGGATATCCCGGGTGTGATCCGCGGCGGAACGAAAATACAAGTCGTCATAGGCTCTGTTCCTGGACACGGAGCTCCCGGCGTTACGGTGCAGGGTACGGAAGGACCGATCGCTTTGCCTGATGGCACTATGGTTTTTTGCGAAACCATCTTAGGCCGAGTGGCGAAAGTCGACAAAGACGGGAAGGAGTCGGTCTTCGTGGACGCGCCGGTAGCGCACGCTCCGAATGGCCTGGCCTGGGATCCCAAGGGCCGCCTTTTCGGGGCTACCACCGCGCCGGGACATTTGGGAGTGGAAGTGATCTATCCGAAGGGCAGTGAAGCCGTGCTCGCTGATAACTTCCAAGGCAAGCCGTTTGTTCGGCCCAACGATCTCTTTGTGGATAAGAAGGGCGGCGTCTACTTCACTGATCCGGCCAACGTGCCTAACCCGCCCTCACCGCCGGCGGTCTACTACATTCCGCCAGGAGGCGGCAAAGCAGTTAAAGTCGCAGACGGAATCGAATTTCCGAACGGCGTATCGATGAGCCTGAACGAGAAAGTTCTCTACGTCAACAACACCGGAGGCGAATACATACTCGCCTTTGATGTCCAGAAGGACGGAACCCTGCGCAATCGCCGCAACTTCGGCAAGTATGAAGACCTAACGACCACAGGAGGGAAAATCGCAGGAGGAGGAGACGGCTTCACGATTGACACGAACGGCCGCGTCTACACTGCAGCTGGAGGCTCGGTTCAAGTCTTCAGCCCGAAGGGCGGGCTCTTGGGTAAAATTCCGACGTCTAGAAGGCCGCAGAACCTTGCCTTCGCCGGTCCTGACATGAAGACATTGTATGTGGTGGGCGGCGGCACGGTATTCAAGGTGCAGATGACGGCCCAAGGAATCAAGAGTCGCGGAGGGAAATAGCAGAGCTAACCCTGCCGCTCAAAGTGCTTCGTCGTGGTGCGGGGCAGCGTCTTCATGGTTTTCATCTTTTTGAGGTAATCCGGATGCGTCGTTTCGGCGCCGCCCAGCGCTGCCTCGGGAGGTATGCCGTACTCCTTCGCAAAGTCGGTAAGAATGTCGTTCTTTCCGGGCAGATAACTTGGCACGGACCCGGCCGGAATTATTGTTCCCTCGGGAGAAGGCTCGCAAGGGAACGCCGGGATGATCTGCTGGGGATCGTAGACCCAACTGGACTCGCGAATGTAAGGCTCGGCCAAGTAAGCCGGATCGTTAATCATAAAAACCATGGTCAGATAATTTCCGTAGCGAGCGACCCGCGTGGTCACGGTGGCCTTCTCGCTCAGAGGCACACCGACGCGGGTGATGAAACCTTCTTTCAGATGGTCGGTTGTAAATACCAAGGTGCTGCCTTCCCATTTGCCTGTCGAAAAGCCCGAGAATTTGTGAGCTGCGTACTCCGGAGGGTGTGGACGACCATCCATCCAAACCCTGAAATCGGACCAGTAGGCGTGGAAATGATACGCAACGACCTGCTGTGTGGCGCTATCCAGTTCGGTGGAAATGTAGAGCTGCGCAGGGGCAACACGCAAGCCAATATCGAAGGAGTGTGGTCTGCAGATATTTTCCGGGAGATCAAACTGCTCCGGGTGAAAACTCTCTGCTCTTAATCGGCCTGCTTCATTGAGCGGAATGCCCGTATAGTCGCCAACGTCTCTCCCGTCATTGTAAATCCTGGGCGACCACTCGCCGGTAAGATCCACCTGAGCCCACAGCGATCTACCCGGTAACACCACAAACAAGAGCAGAAGAAAAGATAAGCCCTTCATCTTTAGGTCGATGTTTGTGAATCTCATCCGCTCATCCTCCCGGTAGAACCTGCGGCCAATGGAGTCAAAGAGAAATCGGATCAGCGCGGTTCGTCGGCCCGGCACGGCGTGGGATCCCATCCGGAACCGTCCGGAATCTTCTTGAAGTGCGCATGGGTAATGGACGGCTCCATGAGGTATTGAGGATCGGCTACCACCGTCGTTACCACCAGCCAGGTGTCACCACTATAGGGATCCGAAAAGCGATCGAAGTATTCTTCCATGGTCGCCTTGCCACTGTAAGGAACGCCATTTTTACGGAGGTATCCAGGACGCATTTGGGTAGTGACCACCTTGAGGTAACCCGGGATCACTCCTCCCACGTCTCTTTGCCCGCCGCCCACGGCCCCCTGGGCTCCCCCCGCGTTTGGGTCCCGGATTGGTCCACCCCCGCCGCCGCGCTGGGAATCGGGTCTGCCGCCCTCCCAGGAGGCTACCGAGTATCCTTGCCACGTGGGCGCTTCACCCTGGGGCGCCGAGCCGCCGAAATGCAATAGACGAGTCTGCGTACCCGAATCCGCATCGATTCGCAGCGTGCTGTCGTCCTGCCAAGAAATGTGCAGCCGCCCCGGAACTTGCATGATGGCGGCGGCACCATACGCCTTGCATTCATTGCCGTCGGCCTTATCTTTGGCCGGATCCCAGGCGTCTGCGGCTTTGCGACCCTCGGCATTGAGCGGAACAATCACGTAGTCGCTTTTGTCCGGTACAATCATGCGGTAGCGCCAATACTCGGTGACGATCGATTCCCAGTATCCGGTTAAATCCTTCGGCGCAGCCGCCCGGGGCGCTCTGGTGGCCGGGGCTTGAGTATCGGCCTGGCCCCGAGCACCGACACCCTGAGCATCGAGGCGACCCGCGAGCACCAGCGCCAATGCTGCCGCGAAGATGAATATTCGGCCGACTCGCACGAGCGCACTCCGAAAGTACGTTTTCATTTCATATCTCGGGCAACGACTACCACCTATTGAATATTACCTTCCCACTTAAAGCCGTCCGACGGCCGCTCCACTTTCATCAGTTGCAACCTGTGGTTCTCAGCGACGCGTCCGGGATGGCCCGTAACGACAATCTTATCGCCAGGCCGGAGCGTCGTACTGCTCAAGCCCTTCTCGGTCAACTGCGCAGGCGCGGCCCACTCGATAACCCACATCTGCATCTCCCCTTTTTCGTCGGGGGCCTCGACCCTAACGAAGGAATGCGGATTGCGCCATATGAACTCTTTTAGCGTTCCTTCGATCTTTACGGTTTTGTCGCGGTCGTAAACGGAGTAAAAGGCATGATGAGCGAAGGCCAGACTGCTGCCCACGGTCAGAAGTGTCACAATTCCCAACAAGATTGCCAATGTGCGTTTCATAACCGTCTCCGGTATGCGTCAGAGAATTCCCACAGCCGTGAACTCAGAAACGACCGCCGGCTAAAGCTCGGCTAGTGCCGTTCCAACCTGTCTCGCCAAAGAATGCCTGTCCGCGACCTTGGACCGAACGAAACTTGTATCCCGACCCGGTCCCCGTTCGGGGACAGGTTCGGTTTCGTTCGGCCCTTGTTGAACTTTTGCGTCGTCAGGGCGAAGCACTTGGCCCAAATAGTTGGAACGGCACTAGTTCGTTCCATGGCTTTGCGAAGTTTCCTGTTTGCTACTCAGGCTCTTGTATGCCGCCTCCACGAACATATCCGTCGTCCAGTTGCCCGTAGTGCTGCCATAAATCGGATCATAATCCCGGGTCGGCCGGGCGGCCTTCACCTGCTCGAGTGTCATCCCCCGCTTAATCATGTCCCGCAGGCGGTCCCGAACGATGGTCACCATTTGCTGGTACACAGCCAAATCGGCAGCATCACTCAGCTTTCCATGGCCAGGAATGATCATCGTGCCGCCTTCCTGGTGGTCTGCCGGAACAACGATCTGCTTCAGGCGATTCAGGCCCTCGAGCACCCCCTGAATACTCCCACCGCGCTTCAAGTCTATAATGGGATATTCCGCAGGATCGAAAATATCGCCGGCGCTGACGACATCGGAGCGGCGAAAAAGCACGAAGCTGTTCCCGTCCGTGGTTGCCGGCTGATGGAAGATCCCAATCGCTTCGCCGTTAAAGTAGAGGTTCTTCTGAGGTACTGAATACGTGTCATTCGGCCAGGCCCCTTCGGGCGTCGGAGTGGCCTGGCCGGTAGGGGCGCTCATCCTGTCCAGGATGGTTTGAAACGCAATGATATAGGCGTGCGATGCCGCGACTCGGTCGCTGACGGCATATCGCTGGGAGTCCGTGGGTACGGGCCGGCCCGTCTTCCCGATGTTTTCGTTGCCGCCAGTATGATCGTCTCTGTCGTCGGTATTAATGAGATAAACGAGGGGCCGTTTCGATAACGGCCGGATGGCCTCCAGCACCTTATCGCTCATCGTTGCCACACCGGTGTCCACGAGCAGGATTCCATCCTCGCCGGCCTGCACCGTGATATTGCCGCCCGCACCTACCAGCATGCTGATATTGCCTTGCACGGGCAGGAGGTGGACCTCCCCGTTATTGGAGTTCCGATCTTGCTTGGTATTGGCCGGAGCGGCGTTTTGGCGGCGGTTTTGAGCTTCCTGAGCGTAGGCGAATTCTGCCGCACCAACAGCTCCAAGGAAGACCATGGTCACAACAATGCGGATCAGCGGCTTTAGCGACACCAAATTTTTATTCCTTCCGAATATCTGCCAATGTGCCAAATCCTATTCCCTATGGAGGTAAATTTCTGGCGGTATGATCCGCTCACTGCGAATCGAATGTCAAGACGATAAAATCGGGTCACTATCGAGGGTCGACTGCGTGTTATGGACATTGATTCCGCCTTACCGTCGTCGCAAACCCATGCGTCGAAAATATAGTGAATAGCTCTGTCGATTATGCCTGCCGACTTCGCTGGCGATTAGAAAAGAGACAGCGCCGAGCTTCTGACAGCAGATTGCGCTGGGGCGCAGGTTGGGTGTAGGTTCTAGTTCACCCGGACGTCGCAGATAGCCTTCGGTGGGGGAACTGAGGAACCTTTAAATGATAAGGGCAATCTATCGGGCAGTCGTTCACTTGGCGGCTGTGCTGGCCTCCTTCGTATTTCCTCTGGGCCTTACGTTGGTAAGCACGCCAGTCCGCGGCCAAACGAGCGTTCAGAGTGGCGGTCAGACCGCCCCGCAACGGCCTGCACAGCAGCCACCCGCACACAAGGAATTGATGGCGGAAGACGTCTACAAAAATATTCAAGTGCTCAGAGGGATTCCTGAAAACCAATTCCTGGCCACGATGGGCTTCTTTTCAGCGTCCATCGGTGAGAGCTGCGAATTCTGCCACGATGACGAGAGCAGTTGGGCAGGATATGCCAAAGACAACGCCCATAAGCAGACGGCGCGGAAAATGATCCTGATGATGAACGCCATCAATCAGAGTTATTTCGGCGGAAGTCGCAAGCTGACCTGCTACTCCTGCCACCGCGGCACCGATCTGCCCAAGGTCACTCCCAATCTGGCGGAGCAGTACAGCGCACCCATTGTCGAAGACCCCGATGTAATTACGGAGCAGGCTCCAGGGGAATCGTCAGCGGATCAAATTCTGGACCAGTACGTTCAGGCGCTTGGCGGGGCGCAGCGTTTGGCCGCTATCACCAGCTTTATCGCCAAGGGCACTTACCAGGGCTACGCAGAAATCAACAAAAGCCCTATCGAAATCATCGCCCAAGCGCCGGGGCAACGCGCCACGACCATCCATACATCTAACGGTGACTGGACAACAACTTTCGACGGCCTCAGCGGTTGGGTGGCGGAGCCGGGCAGACCCGTGCCGCTATTGGAATTGACGGACCAATTTCTGGAAGCGGTCAAGGTGGACGCGGACTTGGCATTTCCAGGGCGCATCAAGCAGGCACTTAGCCAGTGGCGGGTTGGATATCCGACCACCATCAATGATCGCGAGGTTGAAGTTGTCCAGGGAAGCAGCGGCGAAGGCTTCCCGGTCAAGTTGTACTTCGATAAGCAATCGGGGCTGCTGGTGCGGCAGGTGCGCTATACGAATTCCCCGGTTGGGCTGAATCCGACGCAGATTGACTATGCGGATTATCGCGATGTCTCGGGCGTCAAAATGCCCTTCCGATGGACGACGACGTGGACGGACGGAAGGTCGGCCACAGAATTGAGCCAAATTCAAGCGAATGCACCAATTGACGCAGCCAAGTTCGCTAAACCGGCTGCTCCCGCGTCGAGCAAGCCCGTAAGCCGGTAGCGACTTAACTAATTACGGGCATGGGGTATAAAATTTTCTTGCAGTTGGGGCACAATCTTAATACTCTCTCGGCAGCAGCTCGCCCCGGACAATGGTTTTAGTTTGAGACTCTAAATCTTTGAAGGAGAAGGCATGAAGAAGCTACTGATGTTGGTTGTGACACTTATGCTGGGAGCCAGCTTGGCTATGGCTCAGGCGCCGAGTGGTGGTTCGACCGATAAGGCGTCGGGCCAAACCACGACCGCCAAGAAGAAGAGCACGAAGGCGAAGGCCGCCCCGAAGGCTAAGACCACGAAAGCCAAGGACACGAAGGCAAAGAAGGACACGACCCCGGCGAAGTAGTTCGCGGGACGTCTGTTTTCACCAAAGGCGGCCCTTCCGGGCCGCTTTTCGGTCTTACTCCCTATTTTGGCGCGCTGCTCTGCCCGTGTGGGAGGTTGTGGTATGGCCTCGGCGCGCAGGCAAAGCTATCTACTTCGGGCATGAAGGCTAAAGGCAAAGAATCGCGAGAAGATACGGCACAAACAACAATTTCTTTTCGAGGTTCAGGCAATTCCGGCGCCGACAATTTTTTGGCCTCCTTCGATTTCGCTGGGAAAACTGATCTCCGATTTCGCCGAATATCAAGACTCGATCATCGTGAGCTAACCAGCCGGCGGCCTCAATCCTTGGGGTTTGTGGCGAAGATCGATAATTCAGGCGTAAAGCCGCGATCATCCATCTCCAGCACCGCTTTCACCATATAGGCGATCTCCTGGCCCCGCAGCTTGGTTGGATTTTCCTTCTGAGATAAACCGGCAATAGCGAAGAAATTGGTGAGAACTTCGCTTGGATTGATCAGAAAGACGCGAATGTTATAGCGGCGAAGTTCGGCCCGCCAGCACTCCGTCATACCGCGCAGCGCGAACTTGCTCGCATAATAAGCAGTGCCGTTGGGAGCCCCGCGCAAGCCGGCGGTCGAGGCGATATTGACGATATTGCCGCGTTGGCGTGAGATGAAGTGTTTTGCCGCTTCCCGGGCCATCAGCATGGCCCCGGTGACATTGGTGGCAAAGACAGAGTCGAAGCTGGAACGGTCGAAATCAACGAGACTCTTGAAGACACCGACGCCCGCATTGTTCACCAAAATATCCAGCTCCCCGAACTCTTTGAAAACTTCTCGATAGGTCCGCTGTACGTCCGCTTCGTTGGCCACGTCCGCCACGATGGGCAGAGCCTTGA
>DASPYR010000297.1:0-6149 GCA_035636675.1 Rugosimonospora sp.
TCAGCACCTTGCCCAGCTTGCGCGCGTGCGCGTATTCAAAGGCGTAACGAATGATGCGCTCGACGCCGCGGCGCGTGTTGATGTCTTCCTGGATGGCGATCTCTTCGGGATCGCCGCACCGGAATTGCCCGCCCGCGCCGGCGTAGAGCCCTTCGGTATTCTCGCGAAAAATGATGAAGCGAATGTCATCTTCGCTGCGGTCGCGCAAAGGCGTGAGCGAACGATCAAGCAGCTCGACGGGGCGCGCGTTCACGTAAAGATCGAGCTGGGCACGCAGGCCGAGAAGAATATCGGCGGCATGGCGATTCGACGGCACGCGCGGATCGCCCACGGCGCCGAAGAGAATAGCGTCGAAATCGCGCCGGAACATCTCCACCGCTCCGGCGGGAAGCGTGGTGTCGTCGCGCAGGAAGCGCTCCGCGCCCCAGTCGAACTCCAAGAATTCAGCTTGGCGCTTGGTTTTGGCGACGGCGGCGCGAAGAATCCGCACGGCTTCCGGTACGACTTCCCCGCCGATGCCGTCGCCCGGAATGACGGCAATGCGTTTGGCGGTTGGCCCTCGCTGGAACGTGTTTGGCATGAGGTGAGACTCGAATCTACGCTAATCCTTCTTCGGATTGGGAATCTCCGGGGTGGGTTTCGATGGCGTAGACGCCGGCGATTACCAGAAGCCCTCCGATGGCCACGCGGCGGGTGATCGGTTCGCCGAGCAGCACCAAGCCCAGCAGCGTCGCGCCGATGGGCTGAAGATAACTCACCGAGCCCAGCCGCGCCGGAGTCATATAGCGCAGCGCCCAGAAATATAAAATGTAGGAAACCGCCGAGGCCAGCACCCCCATGTAGATGACCGCGCCCCAGCCCTCCAGGCCGACCGCGCCCAACCGGCCGCCGCGAGCGAGTGCGCGAATCTGCCAAACCGCGACCGGCAAAGCCATCACCGCCGCCGCAATATTACTCATCAGGCTCAGGCGCACAGCGCTATATTCCGCAACCGCTCGCTTCCCCAGCACGGTGTAAAGCGCCAGCCCGACGCCGGCAAGAAACGTGAGCAGATCGCCGCCAAGCCTGCCCGCGCCAGCGCTCCCGGCCTGTTCCGCGCCCACCGCCGCGGCACCCAGGAAGGCAAGCGCCATGCCCATCGCTTTGCGTCTTGTGAGCGCTTCGAGTCGTAGAGCCCAGGAGAAGAGCAATGTAAGGATCGGCGCGCAGCCGATGATCAAAGAAGAGTGGCTGACGGAGGTGTAGTTCAAGCCCACCGTGAAGCAGCCTTGATTGAGAAAGACGCCGAAGAATCCGAGGCAGGTGACGGTCCAAAGCTCGTTGCGTCGTGTCGGTCCCTTGCGCGATACTTCAAGTGTTGCTTTAATTCCCTGCTGCTTCCCCGATCTCGGCAAAAACAGCACCGGCAGCGACACCATCCCCGCCGTGACGAGGCGAAATGATCCGAGCGCTAGTGCCGGAAGTTCGCGGAGCCCGATTTTGGCGACAATATAGTTCAGGGACCACACGAAGATCAGGAAGGCCATGGCCAGGAAAATCCACAGGTAAGACGACGAACGCCGTTCCGCGGAGTTTCTTCCAGAGCCCGTGCGGCTAGCACTTCCAGAGCCCGCCTGCCCTGAGGCTCGAAGGGTGCGGTCCGGCTTTCGGTCCCGCAGTTGCTTCCGGGATCCCGGGAATGCGGAATCCGCCGGACTCCCGAAACCGGAGCCAGCACCCACGGACTAGCGCAAGACCTCGCGCCGCACCGTGAGCCGGTCAATGCGTTCGCGCCGAGGCTCGTAACCTATGCCGGGACGCGATGGCACGCGAATGGTTCCCTGCGGCGTGACAGTCACTTCGGGATCGATGACGTCTTCGGTCCAATAGCGCTTGCTGGCCGTAACGTCACCGGGCAGCGTGAAGTTCGCCAGGGTGGAGAGCGCGATATTGTGCGCGCGGCCGATGCCGGATTCGAGCATGCCGCCGCACCACACCGGAATGCCGTGATCGCGGCAGAGATCGTGGATGCGCCGCGCCGGGGTGAATCCGCCCACGCGGCCGAGCTTCATATTGATAATGCGGCAGGCGCCCAGCGCAATGGCCGCTTGCGCGTGCTCTTCGGTATGGATGCATTCATCGAGGCAGATCGGCGTCTTTAGCTGGCGCTGCAATTCCGCGTGGCTCCAGATATCGTCCCAGCCGAGCGGCTGCTCGATCATCATCAGGTAGTAGGGTTCGAGCTCGCGCAGCCGCGCCGCGTCCTCGAGTCTATACGCGGAATTCGCGTCCACCATCAGACGAACCTTGGGAAAACGCCGCCGCAGGCGCGCGACCGGCTCCCCATCGTAACCAGGCTTGATCTTGATCTTGATGCGCTGATAGCCGGCGGCCAATTCCTTCTCCACGACGCACTCAAGCTCGTCATCGCTTTCCTGAATGCCGATGGAGACGCCGCAAGCGATCTCCTCGAGCGTGCCGCCGATCAGCTTCCACAAAGGCAGATTTTTCTGCCGCGCCTCCGCATCCCAAACGGCCGCCTCGATGGCCGCTTTAGCCATATTGTGTCCGCGTATCGAGGCCAGCATTTCCCACACGTCGCCGGCAGCGGAAAATTCCTTGCGTGCCAGCGCGGGCCAGAGGAAATCGCGCAGGACGTGCCAGGCAGTCTCGATCGTCTCAGGGGAATAGGAAGGCCGTTCGCCGGCGACGCATTCGCCCCACCCGGCCACGCCATCGGCCTCAACTTCGATCAGGAGAATGCGCCGGTCGGCGGTGCGCCCGAAGCTCGTCTCGAAAGGCCGCACCAGCGGCATTTGAATCTCGCGGAGTGTGGCCTGGCACAGGCGCATTTCTCTTTAGGGGGTCAGAGCTTCAGCTCTGACATTGAGCAGATCAGCGTCTTGGGGCTTTAGTCCTTCCCCATTGTCATTCCGAGGAGTCCCGCCAAAGCGCGCTGTTTGCGCCATAGGGCGGGACGACGAGGAATCTGCTTTTGGTTCGGGTGCTCGAAAAAGCAGATCCCTCGCTCCAGTTTGTCGCTCGGGATGAGCATCCTGGTCGGATGCTCACTTATCCGCCCAGGGCTGGAGCAGGTATTCGGCGGCATCATCGGTCTTGTGGATGCCGGTAGCCGCGTAACCCGAAGCCAGCCAATGCTCGAATTCCAGCCGGACTTCCGCTTGCAGGCGCGCGGCGTCCTCCGGCTTGGTGCCGCGGATCCTGGCGAAATCCGTGGGCACGCGAATACGCGCGAACTCCTTGCTGCGCGACTTCGAGGAGGCCGGGCGCTTATCCGCAAGCGCGCGGCGCACTCGCGTCGAGCGCAGATGCCATTCCACGACCAGCCGGTCGGTCGGCAAGCCACCGTGCAGCGGGCTGGTGGTTACGCCGTACATATTGGGAATAAACCGCCGCACGATCGCGCCAAGGCGAAAGTTGAAGTAGGCGTTCCTGATCTCCAGCGGGTCGAAGGTCCATTCGATCAGATCGATGCCTCGCCCCAGCGCCTCCTGGCACTGGAAGAGCTTCAGCTTGCGCCCCGCGCCGCGGTTCCGGTAAGGCCGCAGAACCGCCGTCATGTGGGAATGCAGAAAGGGCTTGCGGCCGCGCAGGCCGGCGATGGCTAGCGTGAACCCGATCATGCGATCGCCCGCGAATGCGCCCAGCACTTGCCCGCCCGTTTCCGCGGCCAAGACGAAGAGCGGCAGCGGAACGATGTCCACATCGGCCGAGCCCCAGACCGCGCGCTCGATTTCGATACAGGAGGCGAATTCCGAGAGGCCGGAGCACGCGCGGACCGCGACCTCCAGCGGGTTTCCCTCAGCCGATTTGGCGTGCTTCGCAACCGTTGTCATAGCGTCTCCACGTCTAGTGCCGTTCCAACTGGATCCGGCGAGAGGTTCGGCCCAAAGAGCCTGCGATTGGCTGTGGGGTGGCCTAGTAGAGAATTTGGTGCAAATAGTTGGAACGGCACTAGGACACGCAGCTAAATCTAAGACCGCTCGCCCGAGGCCGCCAGCCGCTTCCCGGCAGCATTTTCGCTCCCGGCGCTTTTGACCTCATTCCACAGCGCATCGAACTCTGCGGCAGAAAGACCGCTCAGCGCTCGCCCGCGAGCCGCGGCGATGCGTTCCATCTCCCGGAATCGCCCCGCGAATTTGCGATTGGCCCTCTTCAGCGCGATTTCCGCGTCCAAGCCGAGGAATCGCGCCAAATTCACGCCCACGAAGAGCAGATCGCCGACTTCTTCTTCCGCTTCTTCGAGACCCCGGTCGGGAGACGCGAGCAACTCCTTCAGCTCCGCTGTCTCTTCGGCCAATTTGTCGAAAATGCCGTTTACGTCGTGCCAGTCGAACCCGACGTTCGCGGCGCGTCGCGTAAGCTGATGCGCCTCGAGCAGGGCTGGGAGGTTGCGCGGAACGGGATCAAGAATCGACGCGCCCGCCGCCGCGGGCGCCTGGGCATCCTTATTTTTCGCGCGCTCCTCGGTTTTCAGCTGCTCCCAATTTTTTAAGACCTGCGCCGAAGTCTCCGCGCGGACCTTGCCGAATACGTGCGGATGGCGGCGCACCATTTTCGTATAAATCTGCTCGATGACGTCGGCGATGTCGAATTTCCCGCCTTCGGCAGCCAGTTGCGCGTGAAAGACGATCTGCAGCAGCAGATCACCGAGCTCATCGGCAAACTTCCCCGCGTCGCCGCTAGCGAGCGCGTCCAGCACCTCATAAGTCTCTTCGACCAGATAAGTGCGCAGCGAATCGTGCGTCTGCTCGCGGTCCCAGGGACAGCCGTTGGGCGCGCGCAGCCGGGCCTGCAAAGCCACGAGCGCTTCAAAGGCTTTGCCAATTCGTTTGCGCGCTCGGGCATCGCCCTTCAAATCGAGCCGCGGCATCCGGGCGCTGGCGCCGCGGGCATGCTCGCCCCGCCGGGCCCGCGGGCGTTTAGTCGAAGCGTGAGGAGACCTTGATCGGGGCACGGTAGGGGTCCGCCTAAGCTGTTAACTTAATAACACACAGCTACTCTACGGTAGCCAACCTCGATTTGACAAGACGTCACGGGCATGGGCAAGGCCTCCCCGATGGGCCAATCCGGCGCTCCACGCCGGCCGCAATTCAAAAGCTAAACGCAGCCGATACGCGGCTGCACGGCGCTGCGGGCAACTGAAATTTTACGTTTCCAGCCAGCCGCTTAGAAATTCACGCCGAAGCCGAAGGAAGCCAAGGGATAGATCTTGACGACAGACACATCGTGGTTGACCTTGGCAACCTCCGATTGCACGTTGCTCTGCACCGTCGGATCGGTGCCGGCATTGACGCAAATCACGGCAGGATTCGTGCAGGCGGTGCCCTGCAAGCTCAGCGACGCCTTGGGCGCGCCCGTATAAGCCACTCCAATTTCCGTGGTGAAGCTGAAGCGGCGGTTGCGCGGAATCAGATTGCCGAACCCAATGAGAAAAGACGGCGCGACCCTGTTAAATTCGAGTTTGGCTGTGCCGGTAACCGGGTTAGCGGCACTGCTGGTATAGCTCACCCCGCCGAGCGTGAACTGTTGGTTGGCAGGCACAGTCGCACTCGCGACGATGTGGTTGCCGTTATAGAACAAAAGGCCGGGACTGAGGTGGAACCCGCCAAACGGGAAAAAATCCAGATGCGCTTCGCCAGACTGGAAAGCCAGTTGGGCAGCGTAGTTGATGCCGTCTTTACTGAAACCGCGGCTATAACTGAAGAGATTGAATCCTGCGCGGACGTTGATGCGCTTGGTGAGCGCCACTGCGGCTTCGCCGCCGATGCCGAGCAGCGAGATCTTGGCCCCTAGGCCAATCCGGTGAGGGCCTTCGTGGGTTTTTCCGGCAGGGCTGGCCGGCGCGGGGCTGCCTGGAACAGCAGGCAAGCCAAGGGCAGCAGTTGCCTTCGCTTCGGGCGCCAGAATCATAGCACTCAGCGGAGCCGCGCTGACCTCCTCCTGAGCGAAGCAAGCCGTCGAAAATACGCTAACCAGAGCAACCGTCAACAGCAGCGCGATTAGGGCCAGGGATTTCCTCAAAGTTATCCTCCGAAGCGATTTTTGGAGGGATCATTATCTAGCGGCCCGGCGCCATGTGGCCTCCGCAAACGCCTGTGCGGCACCTATGGAGTATTAACCACCGAGACAATCCGCATGCAGCGCCA
>DASPYR010000298.1:0-6152 GCA_035636675.1 Rugosimonospora sp.
GCCGGCAGGGAAGCGTGCTAGAATGCGCGGCAACCGGGGACCACTCCCAGGAGGCGGAAAATGAAAAAGCGGATTCGCATCGGGCGGGAGACCATATTTCTGCTCGTCGGTGGAGTTCTTTGTATAACGTTGCTCGCCAGCGGCCTGAGCCTATTTTTCGGGGGATCGCTCGCGCAAGCGCAAAAGACGCAGAGCGCATCGCGAAGCCAGGTGGGCGGCGAGGATGAGACTGGCCCTTACGATGTAGCGACCGGCTGGCCGCAGCCGCTCGGGCATCCCGGATGGACCTGGGGCTCGCAAGGCGGCGTCTTCGCCGAGACACCCAATCGCATTTACATCGCCAACCGCGGCGAGCTTCCCATTCCGGAGAAAGCGCCGGAAGGCTACACGGGAGGTTACGGCGCCTTCGGACAACCGGCCACCAGTGGCAAGCCGCGGATGGAGAACTGCATTCTTGTGGTGGACGGTAATGGCAAGCTGCTGGAGGACTGGACGCAGTGGGATCATCTTTTTGAGGGCGGCCGCGGACCGCACCACGTCAAGATCAGTCCCTACGACCCGGAAAAGCACGTCTGGGTGGTGGACGACATGGTGCAGCAGGTCTTCGAGTTCACGCACGATGGCAAGCAGCTGGTGATGACGCTCGGCGAGCGCCTGGTGAAGGGTGAGGACGACAAGCACTTCGGCCGGCCCACGGATATCGCCTGGCTGCCCGACGGCACTTTCTTTATCAGCGACGGCTACATCAATACACGCGTGGTGAAGTTCGATAAGAACGGCAAGTACCTGATGACCTGGGGCACGAAAGGGAAGGGGCCGGGCCAATTCGACCTGCCGCATTCGATTGATATTGATGCGCAGCGCCGCGTCTACGTGGCTGACCGCTCCAACAGCCGCATCCAGATCTTTGACGAGAACGGCAAATATCTCAGCGAGTGGGACAACATCCGCCAGCCCTATCACATCATGATTACCGCCGACCAGCACCTCTGGGTGGCCGACGGCGTCACCAACAAATTCCTCAAATATGATCTGAACGGCAAGCGCCTCTACTCCTGGGGAACCTATGGCTCGTTCCCCGGCGCATTCTGGGGCGTGCACCAATTCTCCATTGATCCGGCGGGAAATCTTTACGCCGCAGAGACCTTCGGCGGGCGCACCCAAAAATTCACGCCGAAGCCCGGCGCCGATCCGGCTACGTTGATTGGCCAGCCGGTGAAGATCACGCAAATCTCTTCCCGGTAACGGCCAAGAAATCGAAGAGGGATTCTTCGACTTTATTGCGCGGCGAAAGCTCCGCCCCCCTAAAATCAATCACCGGAAAGGCTCAGGGGTTAGGCTCAGGGGTTGGCTGGGGCGCCGGCGGAGGAATCGCCGGCCGGAGCGGCCTGGCTATTTTGCAATCTCTGCTGCAGCTCATCCCGGTGCTGGCGGACCTGCTCGGCGAAGGAGCCATTGGGCGCGAGCTTGAGATAGGTATTCAGGTCGTCGAGCAAGGCCGGACCGTTCCCTAATGCGATGTGAACGTCGGCGAGCAGCAGATGCAGGATGGGATTATCGGGCTGCAGCTTAACGGCGGCGTCGGCGGGTTTTTCAGCGTCATCGGCGCGCTTGAGCCCGAGCAGGGCCTGCGCCAGTTCCGATTGCGCATGCCAGGAATTGGGATTGAGTTCCACGGCTTTGCGTGCCAGCGGTTCGGCATCGGCGAAGCGTTGCGCGCTGGAGAAAAGCGCCGCCAGCAAAAAAAACGCATCGGGGTAATGTTCCTGGCTGAGTTCGGCTGATTTGCGCAGGGCCTGTTCGGAATGGCCGGCGTCCTTCATGCGCATATAAGCCAAGCCCATCTGGGCATAAGCTTCGTAGTAACCGGGGTACGCTTGGATGGCGCGCTGAAATTGCTTGATGCTGCCGGCATTATCGGATTTCTGGTAAAGGAGGCTCATGCCCTTGCCCATGGCGTCGTGCGCTTTCTGCGGTATAGAAAGCTCGCGCACGGAGACGGTGGGGCCGCTGGGAGACCCGGGTCCCCCTCCGTTTAACCTTCTAAGCTCGACGAGGACTCCGAAAACAGGGCCGTCAACGTCAAGGTGTTCGCGGCGATCTTCGTAGCCCGGCTCGTCAAAGATAAGCTCGTAGTTTCCCGAGCGGACATTGTTGAATTGAAAGATTCCGTTAGCGCCGGTGAACGCGGTGGCCAAAATGCCGCCGGTGATGGCTTGCAAGTCCACGCGAACACCGCCCATCGCCATCCGGGATTCGGCATCCGCGACCGTGCCGTTGACGCTGAACGAGCGCGGCCGCGTCGAGCCCAGGCCTTCGTCCGTATCGGGGAAGGTTGAGGGATATGGCACGGACCGCCTCTGAGCCGCGAGAGTGGAGCAAAACAGAGAGGCAGCCAGAAAAAGTGCGGTTGCGAGTGTAAGAAGCGGCCTCGATGCCCGGCGCATAGTCCACCTCTTTGATTGGGTCATTCCGAGTCTACGCTCGGCCGAGTTCGGGAGCAATCGGAGAAAGCCTCCGAGTTCCGGTTAAAAACGATGTAGCTCGCGTCCTGTTGGAAGGAAGGGGGAATGTATTCGGTGAATCCAGAATTGTTGGAGAAACGCCGCGTATTCGGCCGCGAAAACGGGCATAAAAGGGGAGGACAAGTCTCCCCTTTGCTTTTGCGGCTTGGAGGCATTTAGCCGATTGGGGTGCTGCTGACGTTTGCACCCGAACCGGAGGTATCCACGCGGATCACGCCGGATTGATCGGTGAAGTACATATTCTGTCCGGTCGTGGCCGCGGTAATGGGGGTAGCCGTAATCGTGTAAGACTGGTTTAGCGAGCCGGCCGTGAACACAAACGTGTAGCCGCTCTTCGTCCCAGCCGACAGCACAGAGTCAATCAGGTCTGCCGAGGTGGAACTGGCTGTGCCGCCAGACGCCATGGGCCCCAGATTGGTGAGCGCCGCTGGAAATTGGTTATAGTTCGTGGAATAAGCGATGCACGCTGTATTCAACGTACGCAGCGAGCCCACCGCCGAAGCTTGATTGGCCGCCATTTTCGACCGCAAGAGGTTGGGGATGGCGATTGCGGCGATAATCAGAATGATTGCCACCACGATCAAGAGCTCAATTAACGAGAAACCCTTTTGTTTGCGCATGATCCACCTCGTCTAATTATGTGCACGCCGGCCCCCATTGGGGGTCCCCACGGGTGGCGTATTCGTCACATGTGGTGGAGGCTGCTTAGTTTCAGCATATTAGGAGCACGCTTGAGTGCATTTGATGAATGCCCCATTCAGTCAGAAGGAACGGCGAATGATGAGAAATGTCATAAAAGACGCCACAAAATGTCGCGACACGATCCATTTGAGCCGTTTCGCGATGTATGAATAGTTGCTCCTCTCACGCGAGCTCCTGTCCCACATCCACGCGGTGGCGTCAACAAAGGATCAAATTAGACGGAGCCACTGCGAAATGGCGCGGTCTTGCTGGGAATTGCGCCGCTATGGTACCTTGCTAAATTACAGAGAGGCAGGCGCTTCGGACGCGATCCGGGACTGCCAGAGGCACACATAACCTTGCCGGCTGAGCTGCTGAAAGTTTCAGCGGGAGCCCCAGACAGTACCGCCATTCGTTTTGCCGCCGAGCTCATCAAACGAGGTCGAGTGGTGGGTGTGCCTACCGACACGTTTTACGGCCTGGCGGCCGATCCTTTCAATTTGGCGGCCGTCGAAGAGATCTATCGGGTGAAAGGGCGGCCGGAAAACCGCGCGCTTCCGATCCTGGTGAATTCCATCGAGCAGGCGGCCATTTTGAGCCGCGATCTGCCGTTCAATTTCCTCAAGCTGGCAGAAAAGCTCTGGCCCGGCCCCTTGACCATGGTGGTCGAGGCGGCGCACAGCCTGCCGCTGAAAGTGACGGCGAATAAGGGCCGTGTGGCTCTGCGCTGGCCGAATTCGCGCGTGGCCTGCGCGGTCATCGAGCAGGTCGGTTCGCCGATTACCGGTACCAGCGCGAACATTTCCGGATTTCCCTCGTGCTCGAATGCGCAGGAACTCGTCAAACAACTTGGGGAGCGCCTGCCTCTGATCCTGGATGGCGGGGACACCGGCGCCACGCTTTCGTCCACCATTGTGAATTTGAATGGCGAGGACTGGACGGTCGTTCGCGAAGGACAAGTGTCCAAGCAAGAGATCGAGAAGGCGCTGGAGGATTCGGACTGAGAAGATTGTCGCGAGTGACGTGTATGGCGCTCGAAGCGTTCGGCTCAAAGCAGGAACGGCGACGGCTGGCACAGTTCTATGCGGCGCTCTCCGACGGGGAATTGCAGGAACTCTTTGGCGAGTCCGGATCGCTCACCGAGGAGGCCAGGACTGCGCTGGCTTCGGAAATGTCGCGCCGCAATTTGCCGATCGAGTCGCCGGCCGAGGCGGAGGATTCGGCGGCGCCGGGCAGGCGCGCAGAATTGCGCGACCTCTTGACCATTCGTCAATTCCGCGATTTGCCGGAAGCGCTGCTGGCGAAAAGCGTACTCGATTCGGCGGGGATCGAATGCTTTCTGGGCGACGACAACCTCATCCGCATGGACTGGCTGTGGTCCAACCTGCTCGGCGGCATCAAACTGCGCGTGCGGCAAGAGGACGCCCTGGTCGCCGCGCGCTTGCTGGAAGGTGGCGGAGCGCCCGAATCCGACGGGGAAAACTCCCCCAAATAATCCGTGCCGCGGAAAGCCGCACGTACGTTGAGCGGCGTGCTGCCCTGAAGGGCAGCGCTACAGGAAAATCCCCGGGCCGCGCGCCTTCTTTGTCGCTGTAAACACAAGGATTTGTCCTCCAGTGAGGAAATTTCTCTTGGAGTGCATTACGGTGTGTAACCTGCGGCGTTTACGCTGTTAACTTTTGCCGTAGCTCCAGCGTTATAGCCACAGAAGGAACGAGGGAGGGGCACAACATGATCGGAGCAATCGTTACGGCAAACGCTATGGCACTCTGGCAGGCGGTGTCGCCGGATTTACAGCAAGCCATTCAAGAAGAAGTGCAGGAGGAACTCAGGCGGGGGCGATTTCGCTTCGGCGCCGGCCCTGCGCCATGGAATTCCGGGCCGGCGATCTTGGGCACGCTGATCCCGTTCGCATTTTTCGCCATGATTGTGCTGATCGTCTGGCTTTTCGCGCGGAACCGGCAGGCACAGCTGCGGGCGCGGGCGGAATTTCAGAAGCAGATTCTGGACAAGTTTGGTTCCGGGAAAGAATTTGCGGAGTTCCTGGGAACGGAAGGGAGCCAGCGTTTTTTGGCGGCATTGTCGGCGCACAGCATGGGGCCGCGTTACCGAGTGTTGCGGGGAATGCGGGGCGGCATAATCCTAGCGGTGCTGGGAATCGGTTTTCTGCTGCTGACGACATTGAGGCACGGTTTTGTTGTGCCGGGCGTTCTGCTTTTGGCGCTGGGAGCGGGGCTGTTGATCTCCGCCGCAGCATCGTATCATTTCTCTAAGAAATGGGGTGGCGGCGGCCCGGCAACGCCGGAACAGCCGCCGCTGTCGCACAGCTAGTGCCGTTCCACCTTGATCCGGCGAGAGGTTCGGCCCAAAGAGCCTGCGATTGGCTGTGGGGTGGCCTAGTGCCGTTCCAACTTGTCTCGCCAAAGAATGCCTGTCCGCGACCTTGGACCGAACGAAACTTGTATCCCGACCGGTCCCCGTTCGGGGACAGGTTCGGTTTCGTTCGGCCCTTGTTGAACTTTCGCGTCGTCAGGGCGAAGCACTTGGCCCAATAGTTGGAACGGCACTAGCTGTTAACTCGCCCAGACAGCCTTTTCTTCCCCCTTCCGCATCAAAAGAACATCGAAAGTGAATCTCTTGGGGGTGGCGCGGGGCCAGCCCCGCTTGTAGCGATTTCCGCTACAATAAGGCGCCGCGCACCCCGCGAATTTCATCTGGTCCCTGAGCGCGGCGAAGGGGCAGGAGGAACGATGCGCAAGCTGGTGATCGCAGTGTTGGCAGTGGGCCTGGGGTTGATCTTCGGCTGCTCGAAAGCTCGCAACGATGAAACCATCATGACCGGTATCAAGGCCGGCCTGTTTTCCGATGCCCAGACAAAGTCCGCCAATATCGACGTCGTCGTCAAGAACGGCACAGCCACGCTCGTCGGCGAAGTCCCCGACGAGA
>DASPYR010000299.1:0-11859 GCA_035636675.1 Rugosimonospora sp.
ATCCATTGGCCCTGGCTCTTGATGCTTGCAGCAATACCGTTCCCGCTCGGCCCCGTGCCGGGGAAATCACTCTTGGGCGGCACCTGCAGCAAAGAGAACCAGTACAGCGCGGGATAGTATTCGACCGCAGACTTCTTGTCCGGCGCCACGACCGCCTTCAGGTTAAGGGTCTGGCCCGGTGTAGCTTTAACCTTCGGCGAATCCACCAGCCCGTAGCCGCGAACAAACAGACTGTAGTTCGCCTTGGGAAGCTCCGGCACCAGGTAGCGCCCCTGATCATCGGTGACGACGATCTTGACGAACTTAGTGGGCAGGTCGGTGGTTTCGGCGATCACCCAGACCCCCGCCTCAGGTCCATTGGGGCTGCTCACTACACCGCCAATGTCGGCATTGCTAACACGGAGAGTTTCGCTCTTCAGTTGGCCCGCGCGCACTCCGCCCAGCGTAGCGGCCAAGAGCACGCCAAGTACGATCACCATTCCCGGATACAAAGCTCTCTTGCTCATAATCTCAGACCTCCTTCCACGGTCGAATCACGCAACTACTGGATGCCAATCAGCCGGCTCAAGCGTTGGAGTTGCTCGAGATTCTGATCGGCCAGTTAAAGGGTATTTATCTACACAGATTCCGAAATTGGTGCCTGATGTGATCTGGGTCATTTCTTGGTTTCCGGATCACTCTCCCGCGCCTGCAGGCCGAGGAACAGCTTTCTGCCGTCAGCAAAGGTAACGCTTTTGCCGACTGCACGAGTGGAGAGGTCCTTGGCCTGGTAGCCCTCGACCATGATCTCGGAGCCAGGCGGCAGGGAATCCTTTGTGAACCCGAGTCTGTACAGATTGTTCGGGCTGCCACCTTCGATCATCCAAGTGACCACCTTGCCATCATCGCCCTTCACGTCCATGTGGATCCAGGAGTGTGGATTGGTCACTTCCCATTTGACGACCGTTCCCTTCAGCTTGAGCGGCCTGCTCTGGTCGAATTCCGCCGCGAACGCGTGATGCGCCCACGCCGGCGCCGCCGTCAGAAGCACGCCAAACAGTACCAGTAGCTTCGTTTTCATCTCTTACTCCTTTCGCTTGAGTCTATCGATTACTTCGCTTCCTTCTTGGCCGCTTGCTCCTCAGCCACGCGAGCGCCGCGGAGGGTATCCGCCAATGGGTAATTCGCCTCATGACACGCGTACTCGTAGAGTTGCCCCTTAATTTTGACGATGGGCAATTCCCCAGACCATGGTTTGGTCCACATTCCCGGATCTTCCACGGTGAACTGGTAGAGGATCGTGTCTTCGTCGGCGCGCGTGAGCCGCTCGATCATATGCAGGTTCTGGGACCCCCGGAACGGGCTCAGGTCGGTGAAATTGGTGGTGTCGATCACCAGCGTATTTCCCTCCCAATGGCCGACCGAGTCGCCATACCACTGGCGGATGGTGTTGGGTATGTGCGGACGGCCGTCAGTGGGGATCATCCGAACGTCGTGGATCTCTTCTGTTTCAATGGCTACGTATCCTCTGCCCTGCACAATCTGTAGATTGCTGTTGTAGGCCGTGGGAAGCAAGGGCGCCACGTTCGGCCGAGCCAGACATCGCGCGCCCAAGGTAAGGTTCTCCGGGCCATCGAACTCGTGTCCTTTGGCCTTGGCCCTTATTTCCGCGAGTCTCGCGCGAGCCTCAGGTGTCAACGGAGGAATCTTCCCATCCGGCCCCACAATGATTGACGTCCGCCGGTTCCAGGCTAATTTAGACTGGCCCCGGTCCAGCCCGAACTGGGAGAAATCGTAATGAACGTCGTCCGCCGGTGCGCCTTCTACACCTGAATGGTTAGCGGGCGGCTGGCCCTCATCCTCAATCTTGGTGAGTCGCTCGCGTTCCTTTTTGGCAAGGGCCTGAAGCTCCGCTTCCGCATAGAACTCCTTCCCGGCAAGCTCCTTGGGCCGTTCCAAAGGCGTCACGGTATTATTGGTCCATACGCCCTGCAGGTCGGGCTGCCCGTCGGCTGTTCGCGGAGGAGTCCAAGTCTTGCGCACGGTGGTCGTCTTGGCGACGGGCGACAAGGCCTGGCCCGCTGCGGACGCCGGTGTCAGCAAGACCACTACGCCCAACGCCAGAGTGGCCATTGAACCGAAATATCGATAGTTCATGGTTCCTCCAAAATCATCCGCATTACTTCGCTTCCTTCTTCGCCGCTTCCTCCTCCTGCACACGGGCTCCGCGGAGTATGGTGGATATCATCGTATTCCCCTCGTGGCAGGCCCACTCGTAGACCGGCCCCTCAGTCTTCGTCATCGGAATCTCCGCGGTCCAAGGTTTGGCCCACGTGGTGGGATCTTCGGCGGTGAATTGGTAAGTGACCGCATCGTCGGCGGTGCGCGTGAAGCGTTCCACCAGGTGCAGTTTCTCCCCGGATCCTCTGAAAGCGCTTCGAGCAGTGAAATTGGTGGTGTCGATCACCAGCGTACTGCCCTCCCAATGGCCAACCGAGTCTCCTTGCCACTCGCGGATGTTTTGCGGGATATGCGGGCGCCCGTCGGTGGGGATGACGCGAGTGGAGTGGTCAATCTCGTGGAGCAGGGCTACGTATCCCGGCCCCTGCACAATCTGGAGAAGGTTTCCCTCGCCGGCTCCGGGAAGCATGGGGATCATCTCCTGCGCCATCAGGATACAACGCTCTGACAACGGCCGGTTCTCGTAACTGTCGAATTCGTGTCCCTTATTTTCCGCGGCACGTTCGGAGTTTCTCTGTTTGGCCTCTGGCAGCATGGGAGGAACCACGCCCTCCGGACCCACAATCAGCGACGTTCGCTTGTTGGATGCGAACTTGGCCTTACTGATGTCAAAACCACCGTACAGACTGATGTCATAACGGAGGGCGTTCTCTCTAGCAGCCCCGAGTTCAGCTTCCTCGCCTACATCGCCTTGCCGGATACGCGCCGACAGCTTGGCAAATTCCTCGTCCGTATAGAACTCTTTGGCGCCCAGCCCTTTAGGCCGTTCCAACGGAGTTACGGTGGCGTTGCCCCATATTCCCTGCAGGTCGGGCTTGCCATCCGGCGTACGCGGCGGTGTCCACGACTTCCCTGCGGGTGTCGCCTTCGCCTTCGCTGGCGCCGCCTTCGTCGCGGGCGACGCGGCCTGTCCGGCGGCGGGCGCCTGCGCAATCAGCAGAACGGCGATCATGGCCGCCAAAGCAGTTGCTGAAGCAAGAGAGCGACAGATCATGGGAGCCTCCTTCTTGCCGATCTAGTTACTGGGCTTCTTACGAAGAGGCCCATACAACAACTCCTCCGCGAATTCCGGGCACTTGTATTCCAGGAGCCGGGCATTCTTCTCCACACGGCGATACAGCGGCATGCTGATCTTCCAGGGCCGCGAAAAGACCTTCGGATCCTCGATAGTGGCCTCATAGTTGAGAGTGTCCGCACTTCGTGGAGTGTAGCGCTCCACCACATGCAAGGCGTCACTGTGGAAGTTCCCGGAGCGGTCGAACCAGGTATCTTCCATTTGACTGGTCACATCAACCACCAGCGTTTCGCCTTCCCAGTGCCCGTTGGACCAGCCCATCCAACTATCGGCCGGGGCCTTGGTCGGCGCCCCCATGTTGATGGCGCGAACTGCGCCCGCGTACTCGTAGGAAATCAGGATGTTGTTCTGAGACTGGACTATTTGAAATGGGTAAGGGAGATAGGTGGCGCGTGGCACACCTGGCAAATAACACTTTACCTCCGGGTCCAGCTTCGTCCAATTCGCTTGATTCTCCTTTTTCTTCGCGGCCATCGCCGGCAGATACGGGATCGCATCGCCTTCCACGACGCCCAGCCCGGGCGGCTTTGCGAATACCGCTCCCAGCGAGGGCACCGGCCCCGCTCCGGCTGCGTGGCCTTCGAGATCCCAATCTGCCGTGTTGAGGGCTTGCCAAATCCCGCTCAACTCGGGTTTACCATCCGCCGTCCGAGGGGCCCGGTAAGCGGGGGCCTGAGCAGGGGAGGGCCAGGCGGCCAGCGAGAGGACACATAGCACCGCGACTCCGGCTATCATCGAATCTCTGAACCAATTTCGCATTTCATACCCGCCGTTAATGGTCAACTCCAATCACGCCGCGTAAACCCGGTAAACAACTACAGCTTGATACGGACTAACGCGCCTTCAGCGGAGCCGGCCTGCCGAACTTCGCCTCGCTGACCGGGACGTTCGCCTTTATGTCGTTCAGCACGATCGAATCGCGCCCGTCCAGCCACGCGTAAGTTATGCGGAATGGTAACTTGATTCCGTTGACGTCGCGATAATCAGCGAAGTCAATTTGCGTGGGAACGCGGCCGATCGGCGAGTTGCCATAGCGCAACTCGCGTAAAAGCAGGCCGGTCTTCCTGTCGAAGTATAATGTTACAAGAAGGCCCCTCGGCCCGTTTCCCTGGACGACGTCGACATCGTGACTCTGCCCCAACGTCACATCGCTCTGCAGCGATGATTGGCTGGATGGCGCCGAAAGATCGGTGATCGTGGCGGGCGGGCCGGTTTTCAAATTCGTGAGAAGCTGCTTGATCTGCCCTGGAAAAGACAACTGGGCGTCCAGCCTGGCCCCGTCCAGATCGCCGCCGCTTAGCTGAAACTCCCCTAACACATTGAGTGGTGTTCTTACCCAACCGGTGCGGCCGTCGTAAGTCCTGATCTGGTCTCCTCGGCCAGGCGCTTCCTTGAATAAGATGATCGTGGCGCGCTTATCCGGGGCTTCCGCGACAAGTTCGACTTCGCCACCGCCCCCGAATCCCCCGAACCCCACGCTAGTCCCCTTGCCGACAAAGCTTTTGAGGCCGGCCAAGCGTTGGGCTCCGCCGGCCGCCTGAACATATTTGTCGAGAATCGACTCAGCGGAAGGCATTCCGTCAGCTGCTGCGATGACGTCGTCCGGCTCTATGGTTACCGTGCCGTATATGGTCTCCATAACGGGCGTGACCAGGGGTTTATCGCGGTTGCGATGGCAGGTCCAGCACGTCACAACCTGGCGGCCTGCGAAGTTGTTTTTGTTAATGTTGGCAACCATGTTGATCATGATGCGCGCCATCACTTTGCGCGGAGTGTCGGCCGGCCAATCTACCTGGTCGGTGCCGGCCCCGACATGACAATCCGAGCAGTCGAAGTCCAGCGAGGCCGCCATGACCCCCATCGTCTCCATGAAATCGTCCACGGGGATTCCCTTGAGTACCTGGACGTTCTTGAAGGCCTGTTCCGCGAGAAGCGGTTTCTCTTGTGACGCTGTTTGGGCGACCGCAAACCCGACGGCAATCAGCACCACGACCGTGATTCCAGAGGCCGCAAGTATCCCTCGTCTGGACCATAACTTCATCTCTTGTCCCCTCAGCCTCAGATGTCCTTTAACGGTACGTTGCCGACGCCCCTACTTGGGAGCGACGGAGCGCGTCTCGGGGGCCTCTCGACGAAAGATTCCGCCACTGGCACACACAGCCACAAGTCCATCAAAGCTCACGCCGTCCTAGGTTCCCGTCTTCGACCTCCCGTATAGACGCCTTATACACCCAAGGCGTTTCCGAATGAAGCGAATTGTTCTTCGTCGCACCATCTTCATTCTGGAGTAATCAGCGGGCCGTCAGCTGTAGCCACGTTCTCGGCTCCGGCAGCACTCTTAGGAGTTGCCGTACCTGAGCAGGTGCGTAGAACCGGCGTTCAGTTTTGGTATCCGTTTTGCGAATGCCACGCCGTCCGCCGGATTCTTGTCGACGTAACCACGCTATACGGGCTCTTATTTCGCAGCAGCCAAAGCGACGGCGGCCTCGCCTTCTTTGACGGTGGCGCCATGCCCACCGGCGATGGTGGCGCCGCTGATGCGGTATTTCCGCAGGGCGTCACCGGCCGCAATGGTCATGTCCGAACGATCGATCGGGCCACGCGGCGAGACGAGATCGGTGATATAGGCGACGTTACTTTTCACCACATAGCCAATGAGCATGCCTTGGACGTGCGGATTGGGAATGTTATAGAGACGGATTTCGTCGGTATCATCCTTCAGCGCCATCTGATCCTTGACCTCCACGATGGTCGCAGGCCGCGGCTTTTTTTGCAGATCGTCGGGAACCAGGGTGCGCGGCGTCCGAACATCGTTTTCGAAATAGGCCTTGTCCGGAGTGGGAACGACTACCGTCGCCCCTTCCGCCACGTAGGTGCGCATCCCGCCGGTGTGATCCATGTGATGATGCGTGAGAATCAGATACTTGATGGGCTTGCCGGGATATTTCTTTTTCGCCGCGTCGATGGTCCAGCGCGATTGCAGTTCGCCGTAAGGCGCATCGAAGACGACGAGATAGTCTTTCATGGCCACGATCAGGTTGTTGGCCGTGCCGCCCTGGACGTGTTGCACGTTGGGCGCCAGCTCGACCAGTTTCAGACCGCCGCCGGCAGGATAGATGACCGCGTCACTATCAAGGAAGCGCGTAAGGAACAGCCGGCGCACCACCCATTGATAGGGCACGTCGCTCGTGGCGGGCGGATGGGCAGCCGCCTCCACGGCGGCGGGAACGGCAAAGGTCTCCGCCGCGATCTTGGGATTCGCAGTGACCATGCGGTACGTGAGTTTTGCCACTTCGATACCGTTGATCTGATAAGAGAGCGATTGAGCGACCTTCGCGCCAGCAACCGATGTCCACCCGGAGAGCACGAGATCGTAATTGGAATCGCCGTTGATGTTGTCGTCATCGCGCGTACCGATGGCAGCGGGCAGATGTGTCGCGGGATCGAACAGAATGGTGAAGTTCGTTCCAGCATCCGTAAATGAGAGTGCAGGCAACGATTGCTTGCCGAGCTGCTGCGAGTCCGCGGCGCGGACATTGTTGGGACCGTCCATGGCCTTTAGCAGCAGCCGCGGCGAAGCGCGTTCGAGCTCACGCAGCTGCGCGGCAACGCGAATGGCGGACATCGGCTGGGTGCCGTTGCTGTCCGTCACAAAGCCGAGCGAGGGCAGCAAGGTTTCGGTATATTTCAGCTGTACGGGCGGGGGCGGATATTTCTGATCGCGTTCCCACTCCGTGCGCGCCATTCCTTTGGCGAGATCCCAGGTGATGGCGAACGTCGCGTCCCCGAGGAAACGCGGTTCGCCGCTTGCGGCAAACGACTGTCCTGGCTCCCAGAACCTGGCGTCACCCTTGACGGCGAGGCCCGTCAATCCGCGCAGCGCGGCAGCGCCACCCTCCGCCGCAACGGCTTGCTTGACGAGATCGCCGGCGCTCCCTTGAGCGAAAGTTGGCTGCACCTTGGTCGTGGCCAGCAACAATACGGCAATTGACAATGAGTACTTCATAAGGTTTCCTCCGCGAGCTTGCCGCGCGATTCTACTTCCTGACCGGCAGCTTTTTCAAGCGGCCGTGAGCGGAGCCTTCCTCGGGAGACCCGCACGCGAAGTGCGCTCAACCGATTAGACGCTGACGGTGGGCGCATTCCATAACGTCGCCGGTGTCCTCACCTTCACTTCGACAAGCAACGGCAGCAGCGTGAACGTGAGGGCGCATTCGCGAACGGCCTCAGCGTGAATCTGAACGGCGCCAACGACATCTTGTAGGCCGGCTCCTTGAATATTTCTGACACATTACGATAAACTCATTCTCCGCCGGAAACTTTTAGTAGCATCAATCGATTTCTCCTGAGCCGGAGCAGGGATGAGTCCGCGTGCCTCCTGCCGGAGTTCTATTCGAATTCATCAAGGGAAGGAGATGGCGGTGAACAACAAATCGAGTTCTCGTTGGCTGCGCCGGTCTGCCGGTTTCGGTCTGTGCCTGGCGAGCGTGGCCTTGCTTTTCCTCCCGCGCGTACACGCTGCGCCGCAACAACCTTTACTCCCCAGCGTGACGTCAACTGCACAGCGCCGCGACGTTTCGCCCATCGCTGCGTCACCCGCTTTTTCCGCTCAGGATCTCACCGCACCGCCCGTCGAGAACTGGCTCAAGGTCGGAGGCAGCCTCTTCAACCAGAACTGGTCTCCGCTAAAACAGATCGATCGTGAAAATGTGGGCAAGCTCAAGGCCGTCTGGCAAACGCATTTGGATGGCTCCGCACTCGCCATGAAATACTCCGGCGAGGCGCAGCCCGTCGTTTATCAAGGCGTTCTTTACATCGTTACCGGAGCCGACGACGTATTTGCGATCAGCGTGAAGACCGGCCAGATTCTTTGGAAATACCAGGCGAATCTGGACCAGAGCATCTCCACGGTGTGCTGCGGCTGGACCAGTCGGGGCGTCGCCTTGGGTGATGGCAACGTTTATGTCGGTCAGTTAGACGGCCGCCTTGTGGCGCTCGACGAGAAATCTGGCAAGCCGGTTTGGTCGATTCAAGCCGAGCAATGGCAGCAGGGCTACACCATCACTGCCGCTCCGCTGTATTACGACGGAATGGTGATTGCCGCCTTCGCGGGTGGCGAAAATGGCGTCCGGGGCCGCGTCAAAGCCTACGACGCCAAAGACGGGCACCTGATTTGGACTTTCTACACGATCCCGGGGCCAGGCGAAATCGGGCACGACACTTGGCCCAAAGACAGCGACGCCTGGAAGTACGGGGGCGCAACGGTCTGGCAGACTCCAGCCGTGGATCCGGAACTGGGGCTCCTCTACTTCACTACGGGTAACCCGGGGCCCGACTTCAATGGAAGAATCCGCCCCGGCGACAACTTATTCGCAAATTCCATGGTCGCCATTGAAGCGAAGACCGGCAAATATCGCTGGCACTTCCAGCAGATTCACCATGATTTGTGGGATTACGACGGCCCGAATCCCGTCATGCTTTTCGACGCGAAGGTCGGTGGCCGGATTCGCAAAGCCGCTGCCGAAGCGAACAAGGCCGGCTGGGTGTACATACTGGATCGCACGAACGGAAAGCCGCTGATCGGCATCGACGAAAAACCGGTCCCGCAGGAGCCGCGGCAATTCACCTCACCCACGCAGCCGATTCCTCGCGGCGACGCATTCGTGCCGCAGTCGATCGATGTAGCTCCGGAAGGCTTCGCCCTCGTGAATCAAGGGCGAATTTTCACGCCGTTCTGGGCTGAGGGAGTTGTCGCCAAGCCATCCGCGCGTGGCGGGGCGAACTGGCCAGCTAGCTCCTACGACCCTGACACGAACGACTACTACGTCTGCGCCACCGACGCTCCCAATTTTTTCAAGGGCGGCGAGGACGATCAAAAATTCCCGCAAGCCGGTCAAAGATATCTGGGAAGCGCTTTTGGCGGCATGCCTCTTCCGGCGAACGGAATTTTTGCGGCGTTGGACATGAAGACCAATCGCCTGGTTTGGCAACAGAGATGGAAGGATAGTTGCTACAGTGGTTCGGTAACCACGGAGGGCGGCCTCATCTTTGTGGGCAGAAACGACGGTAGGCTCACCGCCCTAAACTCCTCCAACGGTCAGCGCCTTTGGGAGTTCCAGACTGGCGCCGGCGTGAACGCTCCAGCCAGCGTCTTCGAGTACGAAGGCGACGAATACGTGGCAGTTTATTCCGGTGGCAGCCTCTTCGCCGGCGCGCCGCGCGGAGACAGTATTTTTCTTTTCTCCCTGAAAGGCGCGTTGATGCCGGGAACCGAAATCTCGTCACAGACGCCGGCTCCTGCACCAGCGGAGCATCGGTAAAGCTACCTGAAACGGCATTCGCTGTCGGCTTTCACCTGGGCGGATTTGAGGCACACCGTAGGGCTGCCATGCGGCTCAGTCGAATTAGCAGGCCACAAATAGCAGTTTATCGGTGAGGGCTCTCAAGCCGACGTGGAAAGTTTTCGAGCGATGGAGTTATCCAGATTTGAGTCAACTTGCTTGCTGCTCTCCTCGATTTCGATGCTGCCCTTAAAACCGGCACCATCCTCAATCACTATTCGTCGAGTGATCACGTGGCCGATCATCGAAGCGTCCTTCTTGATCTCGATGCTTTCACTTACTACATTGTGATTGCCATCAACTTTGCCATAGATGATGATTTCGCGTGCCGCAAGCCCGCCGGTAACCTGACCCTTGTGCCCCACGGTGAGCCTGTGTTCCCCCACCGAGATCGGCCCCTCGACCTTACCATCTACCAGCAGGTCTTCGTTGCCGGAGATTTCTCCCTTCACTCTTAGAGTCGGCCCCAGCCACGAAGTGGCCTGCGCTACGCTGCCGGTTGGGCTGACATTAATCGCTGAGACCTTTGGGGCGCTCAAAGTTTCCACGACGCGTCCCGAAGCCGGGCTCGGCGCGGATTGTGATTCCTTATTCCGCCACATTGTTCCTCCTCGCTCCGGCCTTGAGAGTCGCACAGCTTGCCTGGAGGCCCGTCGCCCAGCCTTCTCTAAGGAAATTTTGAAGTGCGATGGCTGGGTCGGCGAAATTACGCCGCTTCTTTATTTCTCGCGGCTATTGGCGGGAGACGACGCCCGGGGGGCCTTCTGGAACCGCGCCGCACGGCGTAGAAGAGCCTCGAATAGCCGATCTTTAGACCTCAACTCGGCGCGACGAACCATGCGCTGGGCTCGCATCGTTTTTGTCCTGAGCTGATTAGAAACGAACAGAACAATAGTTGCGGCGACAGCAGGAAGCCATACAGGGTTTTGTGTATTCTGGTCAGAATCGGACAGACAGGTAACTCATAAGGTACGATATAACTGTTTAGGGAACAGAGCCGTACCGGGAAAGACATCTGTTTCTTCTCGCCATCGCAGCCGTAGCCGTGATGATCCTCACAAAATTTGAGAAGTACAGCATCCCCTATATGGAAACTACAAAGTCCCGCTCACTCCAAAACGCTTAGACCGATTTTTTGGCGCTTTGTGCTCCCTTCAATTGCAAACAATATGGAGTTCGCGGGGAAAGTGAGTTATAGTCGCCGTTACAAGGTCCGGCAAGTAGACAAGGCAAGGAGGTTCAAATGAGAAATCGATTTTGGTTCTCATTGAGTGCTTTGGCGGTGGTGATGGCGGCGGTCCTGTGGGCCCCGACATTCGTTGCGGCCCAGGCACAATCGGGTGCCACCGCGAAGACCGCTACCAAGAAGGGCACAAAGGCGGCGACAAGTAAGAAGTCTTGGGTCATGCCCCGGACGCCGGACGGCCAGCCGGACCTGCAGGGATATTGGACCAGCCTAAGCTTTACGCCCATGGAACGCCCCGCCAAATACGGAAACCGAGAGTTTTTGACGGACCAGGAAACGCAGGACCTGTTCAATGCAGGTGTGCGGGGTTCGTTCGACGGCGCTGCTGGCAGCGGCGACGCAGAGAACGACCCCACTTCCGCCGATTACGACTTCAAAACATACGGGCTTAGCCCGTGGCAAAACGGGGTAAGACCGAACCATCGAACGTCGCTGGTGGTAGATCCCCCGGATGGCAAAATTCCGCCACTGACTCCGGCGGGCGAGGCAAGGCGCAAGGCTGCGCAGGGATACTTCGTGGCCGAAGAGGGGAATTGGCAGGGGGTGGTGCACGCCGATGTTGCCAAGGATTTGGGTGTCGGCGTGACTTGCGTGGCCCTGCATGGTGGACCGCCCATAATCCCTGGTGGGTACAACAGTGGCTTGATGATCGTGCAGAGTCCGGGATACGTGGTGATTCAAACCGAGTACGGATTCGAGCTGCGCATTATTCCTCTGGACCGGCAGCCCCATCCCTCAGCAAACATCCACCAGTGGCATGGCGATGGGCGCGGCCATTGGGAGGGCGACACGCTGGTCGTGGAGACCACCAATTTCCGTCCCGAGAATGCCTATCGGAACTCCAATGCCGCGACCTTGAAAATTACCGAATACTTCACGCGCATAGACGCGGAAACGATCGAGTACAAATTCGCGGTTGACGATCCGTCTACATGGACGAAACCCTGGACGGCGATCGTTCCCTTGAGCACGGTCCC
>DASPYR010000300.1:0-19866 GCA_035636675.1 Rugosimonospora sp.
TCCCAGCAAGCTGTTTCCGCGCAACCCGCGCCTCAGCTTCGACGAAGCCTGCCGCGTCCTTTAACGGATCGCAGGGCTTCCTGTGGTGCCTAGGCGCGCAGCGGAATCAGTGCGCGCAGCCGGTCCTCGCGCAAAAAAATCCCCGCCCACACTAGCGCGGCGAAGACGATCGGGAAGAGCGTGTTGAACATGGGATTGGCGATGCGCACATTGGAAGCGACCGCGCCGCCAAGATAGCCGGTGAGCAGGATCGCCCCGAGAACTGACGTTTGCGGAATCGCGTAGACGACAGTGCAGACGAGCGCGGTGATGCCGATGCCGACAATGGTGCTTACGGGGTACCCGAGCTGGGCTGACGCCTCCAGCACGGGAGCCACCTTCATCAACTTCGTAATGCCATCGAAGAGGAGGAACAGCACAACTAAACCGCTGATGATCCGCCCGGCCCAGAGTCTTCCCTTTGAAACTGGACGCGCTTGAGTGCGCGATGGCATACTTTCCTCCGTACAATTATCCCTCTACTCGCTACAGCGGAAAGCTCACGCCCTCGCCAGATACTCCCCGAGCCGGTCCAGCGTCTGCCTCCAGCCTTCCGGAGCCCCGCGCGTCGCGTCGGACTCAAACGAATACGTCTGCTGCACGGTCAGTTTGGTCTTGCCCGCTTCTTCGGCAAACGTCACCGTGGTCCAAACTTGATGCCCGGGTTCATCGTGGATGGTTCCCTGAAAGACGATGCGCTGGGGCTCAACGATCTCGAGATACGCGCCCTGAAATGCGTAATCCTTGCCGTCGGGTCCGCGCATGACCAAGCGAAACCTTCCCCCGGCGCGGAACTCCATCTCGCAGGTCGGCAACATGAATCCTCTCGGACCCCACCATTGCGCCACGTGCTCCGGCTTACTCCAAGCCTGAAAGACCAGCTCGCGCGGCGCGTTGAATACGCGCTCGATCGTTAACTCCCGTTTCTTGGACCACCTTGCTCCGCCAGCGTGGCCCGCGCTTTCCACGCCGGAGTCGCGTTTCTCCTTCGCCAGATAGTCGGCGAGTTGATCGAACGTCGCGCCAAAGCCCTGTTGCATGGATTTGTATCCATCCTTGAAGGCCTTCAGCTCCGCCTCGCTCGCCTTGACGGGATACCCGCGCAACGTGAGCGCCGTCTTGCCTTCATGCTCGTTAAGCGTCAACGTGTTCATCACCTCGAGCGGCCAATTCGCATGGAACGGCGCTCGAACCGTGTCGCCGTTTTCATTAGAAAACGAATTGACGAAAACGATCCGTTCCGGCGCAACGATCTCGCGATAAACAAACTTGCCCCACATATTTGGCCCATTCGGCGCGCGCATGCAGTAGTGAAAAAGGCCGCCCGGCTGCAGATCCAGTTTTCCAGTAACCCATGTGAACCCTTTCGGTCCCCACCAGCGCGCCAGCCGTTCCGCCTCAGTAAAGGCTTTGAATACCAGTACACGCGGCGCATCAAAAGACCGCGTGATAACGAATTCATTCGTCGCGTCGGAGGCGGCGCTAGTCCCTGCGTTGCTTCCGGCCATCTCTTTTCTCCTTTTTCTGCCGCTCTTGTATTTGCATTTCGCGCAAATAGTCATCCAATCGGTCGAAACTCTCGGTCCAGAACCGTCGATAATGCGCGACCCAGTCAGCAATGTCCCGCAGCGGACGCGCCGAGAGCCGACAGGGCCGCCACTGCGCGTCGCGCCCTCGCGCGATCAGTCCCGCTCGTTCCAGCACCTTCAGGTGTTTGGAGACGGCCGGCAGGCTCATCTCGAAGGGTTCGGCCAACTCCGTCACCGAGACCTCGCCCGCCGCTAGCCGCGCAAGAATCGCGCGCCGGGTGGGATCGGCGAGCGCCGCGAAGGTGCTGCTGAGGCGATCAGGTGTCAGGGGCATAGCAGGCGCCGTATTTAACCTATAGGTTAAATATACCCGCGGCGCGTACCGTGTCAAGCTTTTTTCGCACTGGCTATGGGTGTTATCCCGAAGTCGCCCAGACCCGCCGTCTCCGACGCGTATGCCGCGCGGGCGACCAAGGGATCTGCCTTTCGCCCTGGAACTCCTGGGAGTCAATCTCACGCCTCCGCTTTCCACTTCTCCCGCGAAGCGAGACAATACCTACACAGGCTCGGAGGTCCTACGTATGGACCGGCGCAGATTTTTCTCCATGGCCGCGGGCGCGGGAGTTGGCGTGCTCCTTCCCCTGACCGCTTATCGTTACATGATGAAGGGCATGCACACCGGTTACGCCAACGTGCGCGCCTACCTGAACGATGGCCCCCAGGCCGCGCTGCGCGCCATCACTCCCAATGACGATTTCTACCTGATGTCCTCGCACGGCGAGCCCGCCGTCGATCCCGAGAAATGGTCGCTTACCATCGATGGCCTAGTCGATCATCCGCTCCGCTTCAGTTACGACGAGATTCGCCGCCTGCCAGCCTATGAGACTCCGCTGACACTCGAATGCATATCCAATTCCGTAGGTGGAGGACTAATTGGCAACGCGCTCTGGCGCGGTACGCTGCTGCGTCCTTTGCTCGATCGCGCCGGGGTCAAACCACAAACGAAATACGCCGCGCTTTACGCCGCCGAAGGCTACAGCACCGGCCACACGCTCGAACGTATCTTACGCCCGGAAAATTTCCTGGCTTGGGAGATGAACGGGGAAGCTCTGCCGCGCCGGCACGGCTTTCCTCTGCGCGTGATTCTTCCGGGCAAATACGGCATGAAAATGCCCAAATGGCTCACGCGCATCGAATTCGTCGATCACGAATATCTCGGATACTGGGAATGGCAGGGCTGGTCCAATTCTGCGGAGCGCCAGTTGCAAGCGGCCATTGACGATCCGCGCGACCGCGCCCGCATCGCGGGAACAAATTTCGTCGTTACCGGCTGGGCCGTCGCCAATGAAACCGGCGTCAGCAAGGTGGAGATTTCCACCGACGGCGGGCATACCTGGAATGACGCGCCCATTTTCAGCAATCCCATGCCGTCGCAGGTTTGGGCTTTCTGGAAATATGTGTGGATCGATGCGCCGAAAGGAAGGCACACCGTCTTAGTGCGCGCTACCGATGGCGACGGTACAGTACAGACTTCCTCATCCTCCGGCGAATGGCCCGACGGCGCCACCGGCTATCACGAAATCACCGTCGAAGTCACCTAAGGTTTGCCACATCTATGGCAGGCTGGATCTTATTGCGGCGAGAGGAATTGCAGGCTGGCAATCGTCCTGGCAATCACGTTTTCCTGAATCTGGATCAGGTCGGAATCTGCCGAGGTCATCCCCAAAATCGTAAAGACGTCTTTGCCGCGAGCGAGCGTCGTCACGGTGACGGACCAGTCATGGCCAGCGAGGCTGCCGTAGAAGCGCTGCTCGATCGCCGGTAATCCCGCGATGGTGATCTGCTTTTTGTCGACTGGGCGATAGTTCTCATAGACCTCGCGGAGCGTGCGCTCCCTCTTGGCCGCCTGCGCCTCGAGCGATTCTTTTGAAGGATCCCGCCCGATCACCAGAAGTGTATTTTGGTCCTCCGTCCCCAGCGCGCCGATGGCATTGGGCAATTCATTTTGCGGGTCCTTGATCACCTGCCAGGTCGGCGGCTTGTAAATCTGGAAGCCGTATGTTTGGTTCACGTAAAGATTGCCGCGCACCAGTTCTTGCATGGCTGGCGCTCGGCCCTCGAGATTTCCCCCCGGGGGTAACGGCTCCGAAAGGGCCAGCAGAGGCAGGGAAGGGAATTTCGACGCAACTGCCGGAGGTGCAACGTTCGCAGCCACAGCCGCTGCGCTGCTGGGCTTCGTCGCTGCGTTAGCCGGGTTCGGCATGGGTCGCGGCATCGGCGGGACTCTTGGCTTCAAACTCGGAGCCGCTTCGGCAAAACCGGCCGGCTTTATCGTGGCGGATGGCTGGCCAGAATCCGGCACTTTTTTTTTCTCGCTGGGAACGATTTCAGCAATGCTGTCCTTGCGCACGTATGCAAAACCGTAGCTCGTCTGCACCTTGAACGTGCCATCCTCGAAGGCCACGATGGTACCGACGAGTTTTGAGCCGTCTTTCAGGCGGAACTCATCGGCGCGTGCACTGCCTGTAAGGGCCAGGATGGCAAGCGCAAACGCCATGGCAGGGATGGAGAAGCTCTTATCGTTTCGCCGCCTCATGAAACGAGTATTCCAAACGCATTCCGGCGAGACAACCCCGCTGCCCGCCTCGATGCCGCAAACGGCACGCCCCGCGCAAGGTGAGGTTAATAGTCGGTTTACGAGTATCGGGGCGTTGGAAGCGGCTCCTCTGGCGGCGGGTGCCGTCTTCGTTTCGTATGCGAGCTTGGCTGATGGAGTTCGACGCCGAAGTGCTGATGGTGGCGCCTGAAGTAAGCTGGACCTAAAAATTTGAGAGGAAGCTCGACGCTTCCTCCCAAATTTCTGCCGCTCGCAGCGGGCAAGCTAATGCGTTATCGCTTGCTTTGCGTCTCGGTCCGGGTCGGACGGACTTGCAGGTTATCGTCCACCGAGAAAACGTTCGGCACCGACTTTGCTCGTATTTCGGCGACGTTTTTGTCCATCTGGTTATCCACCGCGCCGATGAGCGTAACGTGTCCGTTCTTCACGATGATGTGAATCGACGGCAGAACTCCCATGGCATAACGTTGCAGTTCCGGGGCGCCATAGATGGCTCGATACTCGGCGCGGCGGATCTGATCGTCCATGGGACTGAGGGGCAGCACTTCGATATTGTTATTTACTTTGGTCACGCCTTCGATTCCCTTTACCGCTGTTTCGGCGTCCTGCTTGGTCACGGGCTGCCAGACCTGGCCACTCAGCGTAACTTCAGAACCGTTAACACTGTATTGCAGGTTGTCGAAGACGCTGAGCCATGGCACTTGAATCAGTTGGTGGCCTACTTCGCGCGTCAGCCACTTTTCATAATTCTGGGTGCCGCGCTCCGGGGGGGTGGGTCCCTGAGCGCCTTTATCCCAGGCGAAGGTGCCAGCGGAGGCCATAAGGGACAAAGCAGTAACTACCAGAATGGTTCGAATCGAAAAGGGCCTGATTGTTGTGGGCATATGATCCTCCCGTCGTTTACCGTTAGTGGCTCATTGGATGTCACAAACTTAGACGAAGATGCGCCGATCTCGTTAGCGTGTGGGCACAGCGAATCGGCATGCGGTTCTGCTAGGATTAGCAGCCCGGCTGGAAGCGCCTCAATCGCGAATGAATATTGGGCAGAAGGAGCTTGGTTCGTAAGTGTGGGTGATTGCGCATCGGGGAGCTTCAGGGGTTGCGCCGGAAAATACCATGGCGGCTTTTCGCAAGGCCGTGGAATTAGGCGCCGGCTTTATCGAAACCGACCTGCAACTCTCGCGGGATGCGCGCCTAGTAGCTTTGCACGACGACACGCTTGAGCGAACCACCAACGGGCGGGGTCCGGTTTCTTCAAAGACGCTCGAGCAATTGCGCCGGCTCGATGCGGGGAGCTGGTTCAAGGCCTCCGATAAGGAGGCAGCTCCACCTTTTGCCGGCGAGCGTATTCCCATGCTCGAAGAGGTACTGGCGTTCGGCCGCGAGCACGAGATCGGTCTACTCCTCGAGGTCAAGGCGACCGGGCCCAGTGGCACGGAACATGCTGTCATAGGCGCGCTGCGTGCGTGCGGCGAAATCGCGCGCAGCGTGGTCCTCTCTTTTACCCCAGGTGTGCTCAAGCGCATCCGGCAGCTCGAACCCCTGGTCATGACCGGCCTTCTCTACAGCGACCACTTGCCGTCAGCAATCGTTACCGCGGTCGAGGCCGGAGCCCGGCAGCTTCTGCCCCGAACAGACCGTGTCACTCGAGAACTGGTCACCGAGGCCCACGCGCACGACCTCAAAGTGGTTGCCTGGACGGCCAACGCACCCGACGAGATGCAGAAGCTGATCGCGGCTGGCATCGACGGAATCATTACTAATTACCCCGACCACCTAATCGAACTCCTCCGCACACCCCAGCGCTAATCGAGGTGAAGGTTATTTCCCGCGGCGCCGCGGCCGCGCGCGAAGCAGCACGGTAAAAATGAAGTCGCGAGGGCCCTGGGTCTTCTTCTCTAACTTCGCTCAGCCGCCGCAAACAGCCGCGCGAATTGCGCCAGTCCGAGTTCCTCGGCGCGAGCGTTTAGAGCGATCCCGCACCCGCGCAAAACCGCCGTGGCCCGCTCCTGAGGCATCAGAGAACGCAGATTGTTGCGCAGGGTTTTTCTTTTCTGCGCGAAGCAGGCCTTCAGGAACTTTAGAAATCTCGCATCGTCCGTAATGTCCAGTTGTGACCGTTCTCCGGGGAGATGTAAGGCGACCAGTGCCGACGAAACTTCGGGAGGCGGCTGGAAAGCGCCCGGTGGTATGCGCAACAAAATCTCCGGCTTCGAGTAGAGCTGGGTGAAAGCCGAAAAATAGCCGTAATCGCGGCTACCGGGACGCGCCGTCATACGCGCCCCAACTTCGAGCTGTACGACCAGGAACGCCGCCTCGAGCCGATCGGCCTGCGCGAGTAAGCGCTGCACGATCGGCGAAGTAATGTAGTAGGGCAGATTGCCGTAGGCGCGGAAGCGCTGCGGACCTATTAGCGCCGCGAGATCCACGGCCAGAATGTCGCCGGCGATCACCTCGACGTTCGGAAGACGGGCAGTCTGCTCCCGCAGGCGCGACAGCAGCTTGGGATCGAGCTCGATGGCGATAAGACGGCCCGCTTTCCGGGCCAATAGCGAAGTCATCTCGCCGTGGCCCGCGCCTATTTCGATCCACAGATCGCGGCGTTCGGAGCCGCCGTCGTTGGCGGATATTTCCCCATCGGGCGGCGTCGCTGGCAGCACGAGCCGAGCGATGCGCTCGCGCCAGGAGGCGCTGGCGAGAAAGTGTTGACCCAGGCGTTGCGGTGCCACGTCGCGCCAGTGTAGCAAGACCTCGCGGTGTTGCGCCGCCGGAGACACCGCCTTGACCGGCGGCGCCCGATTCAGTACCGTCAAAGTTTCTCGTCTATAGGGGGTCGGAGCTTTAGCTCTGACATTAGCGAGCAGGGAAGCTTCAGGGTTTTACCCCCTAAAACTCCGGGACCGAAACAGGGCTATGCGAATCCTATTCGTCGCTTCCGAAGGTCTGCCGTTCTCCAAAACCGGCGGCTTGGCCGATGTGGTGGAGGCGCTTCCGAAAGCGCTGGTTGCGCAGGGACACGACGTGGCTGTGGTTCTTCCTCGTTATCGAAATACGCAAATCAAGAATATTGTCATCAAGAGCCTGACTATTCCGATGGGCACGTCCCTGCGTTTTCCGCGTATCGCAGACGGAGCGCGGCCCGGCGGCGTGCAATATTTCTTCGTCGATGATCCTCAATATTTCGATCGCGAACAGCTTTATGGCGTAGGCGGGCGCGATTATCCGGATAATGCCGAGCGCTTTGCAGAGTTCGCGCGCGCCGCCATCGAGCTTGCCAAGCAACTCTGGATGCCCGACGTGATCCACTGTCACGATTGGCAGAGTGCGCTCGTGCCGGTGCTGCTGCGAACGGCTTACACCCCTGATCCGCAACTTTCCGGCATTCCGGTTATCTTTACGATTCACAATATGGCCTACCACGGTTTGTTTGCGCGCGACGCCCTGGCGCGCATCGGCTTGCCCGATTCGCTCTTTCGCATAGACGCCTTGGAGTTTTTTGGCCACCTGAATTACCTCAAAGGCGGACTTCTTTTCAGCGATTACTTGACCACGGTAAGCCGAAAATACGCCGAGGAGATTCAGACCACCGAATACGGACAGGGTTTGGATGGCGTCGTGCGCACGCGCGCCGACCATCTGGTGGGCATATTGAATGGCGTGGATTATTCGGTTTGGAATCCCGAAGTGGATAGCCTGATCGCGACGCGCTATTCGGCCAGCGACCTGAGCGGGAAGCAGGCTTGCAAACGTGATCTGCTCGCCGCGTTCCAATTGCCGGAAGAAAATCTCCAGCGGCCTTTGATCGGCATCGTCTCGCGTTTCGCGGATCAAAAGGGATTCGATTTGCTGGCTCAGGTGGCGGACGAGCTCATGCAGGAAGACATTGCCATCGTGGCGCTAGGTTCAGGCGAAGCGAAACACGAACGCATGTTCCGGGAGCTTTCACAGCAGTTTCCCGAGAGGCTGGCTGTGAAGATCGCCTATGACAATACACTGGCGCACAAAATCGAAGCCGGCGCGGACATTTTTCTGATGCCTTCGCGTTACGAGCCCTGCGGATTGAACCAGATTTACAGCTTGCGCTACGGTACGGTGCCGGTGGTGCGCGCCACGGGGGGGCTCGATGATACTATCGAGCCTTTCGATCCGGCGAGCGGCCGCGGCACAGGCTTCAAATTTTCTGAGTATACGGGCCCGGCCCTGCTGGCCGCCTTACACGAAGCCCTCGCCACCTATGGCCACAAGACGGCTTGGCGCCGCTTGCAGGCCAATGGCATGGCCAAGGATTTCTCGTGGAATGCTTCGGCGCTCGAGTATGGCCGGTTGTATGATGTGGCACGAAAAGGAAGAATCCGAACCGCCGCGGTATCATCTAAATAGCAGCGTTTTAGCTTCCTTTGCGGGGAGCGCGCAGCGAAAGGGAAGATATGGCAGAGAATATTTCCAGCGTTACGGACACCAGCTTTCAGTCCGAAGTGATCGAGGCCAGCAATGCGCAACCTGTAATGGTGGATTTTTGGGCGGATTGGTGCCGCCCGTGCCATATGCTAGCGCCCACGGTGGCTGAGATCGCGCAGGACTATGCCGGCAAGCTCAAGGTGGTCAAGCTGAATGTCGATGAGAACGTGAATTCGGCGGGCCGCTACAACATCCGCGGCATCCCCACCCTCCTGATCTTCAAGGGCGGCCAGGTCGCCGACCAGATCGTCGGCGCCGTTCCCAAGGAACAAATCTCCAAGATCGTCGATCGCCACGTAAATTAGTCTTGTAAGAAGCGTTGTCATCCCGAGGCCCCGACCCGGGGCCGAGGGATCCGCTTTTCGATTTCGTAAGGCCCAGGGTTCCCCTCTTTACGCCAGAAGCGCTGCTTGCGTTCGCCATGCCTTGCCTTTAGCCTCGCGCGGCGAGTACGATATTCGTTCCGCCGCACGCCTCGAGAAGCCTTCCTGTATCAACCGGGACGGATAATTCTCCGGCAGAGTGCGGCTGAACAGCGAATAACAGCGACGGCAGGAAAGGGAATCGGGCGGGATGAAATCCATCGTCGTGGTGGGCGCGCAGTGGGGCGATGAAGGCAAAGGCAAAGTCGTCGATTACATGGCGGCTTCCTTTGACTACATTGCGCGCTGCGCCGGCGGCCACAATGCAGGCCACACCGTCATCTACAATGGCAATCGCTTCGTCCTGCAGCTGATCCCTTGTGGAATCCTGCGTCCCGGCAAGCAAGCGGTCATTGGTGCGGGCGTGGTGGTCGATCCGGCAGCCCTGGTGGCCGAGCTCGATAACCTCAGCGGCGCCGGTATCGACGTGCGCGGCAGGCTGCATCTCAGCGCGCGCGCCCATCTGATCTTCCCCTACCATCGGCAGATGGAAAAGGCAGCCGAAGCGGCGCGTGGCGCTGCAAAAATCGGCACGACCTCCCGCGGCATCGGCCCGGCGTATGAAGACAAGATGGCGCGCTGCGGACTGCGCGTTTGCGATTTGATGGAACCGTCGCGCTTCCGCGAGAAACTGGCGCGCGTGGTGGAGGAGAAAAACGCCGTGTGCCGCGCGGCCTATGGAGCGCCGCTGGAGGTCGAAGGGCTGTGCGAGAAGTACCTGGAATATGCGGAACGCCTTCGCCCGCTGGTGGTGGACGCCTCCTCGTTTCTCAATCGCGCGCTGGACGAAGGCCGTTCCGTCCTTTTCGAGGGCGCGCAGGGGACCATGCTGGATATCGACTACGGCACGTATCCGTTTGTGACTTCCTCGAATGCCACGGCTGGCGGCGCGTGTACCGGCTTGGGCGTGGCGCCCACGCGCATTTCGGGAATCGCCGGCGTCACCAAAGCCTATACCACTCGCGTGGGCAGCGGCCCGTTCCCGACGGAAATGTCCGACCTCGGCGCGCGCGAAGTGCGCGACCGTGGCAAGGAGTACGGAGCTGTCACCGGCCGCCCGCGCCGCTGCGGATGGCTCGATCTCGCCATCCTCCGTTATGCCGTTATGGTGAATGGAATCACCTCGCTGATCGTCACCAAGCTCGACGTCTTCGATACGCAGCGCGAAATCCAGGTCTGCGTGGGATACTGCTACAAAGGCGGTCCCATTCACGAAATGCCCGCCGCCGTCGAGGACTTCGCACACGTTCGCCCCGAATACCGCACCCTGCCCGGCTGGCAAGCGTCCACGGAAGGCATTCGAGACGCCAAAGACCTGCCTCGAACCGCGCTCGACTACCTGAAATTCATCTCCGATCAGCTCGAAGTCGAAATCGGCATGATTTCCACCGGTCCGGAACGCGACGCCACCATCATCGCGTCCGGAACGCAATTCGCCTCCTGGCTCTGAGCAGCGGAAAATGGTTTCCTTCGAGGAAGCGCGGGAAAAAGTGATCGCCGCGGTTCGCGCCCTGCGTGGTCCGCTGGCGACGGAAACCGTCGAGATCTCGCGTTCCTGCGGACGCGTGCTGGCTCAGCCCATCAATGCGGATCGCGATTATCCGCCTTTCGACCGCTCTATCCGTGACGGCTTCGCTTTGCGCGCCGATGATGCCGTTGCCGGCGCCACGCTGCAGTGTATTGGCGAAATCAAGGCGGGCAGCGGCTTCGATCGCGTTGTCGGCCCCGGCGAGTGCGTGCAGATCATGACCGGCGCCGCTGTACCTTCGGGAGCCGATGCGGTGGTGATGATCGAGCACGTTTCCTTCGACGGCCGGCGCGTGATGCTGAGCCGCTCGGCCACGCGCGGCCAAAGCATCGTGGCGCGCGGCAAGGAAGCGCGGGTCGGCCAGCAACTGCTCGCGCCCGGCACGCGGTTGGGTTATGCCGAGATGGCCTTGGCCGGGCAAGTGGGTGGCCACCGATTGAATGTTTTCAAGCGTCCGCGAGCCGCCATGCTCTCCACGGGAGACGAAGTGGTGGAGGTTTCCGCCACTCCCGGTCCCTTGCAGGTTCGCAATGGCAATAGCGTTGCCCTCGAGACGTTGGCGACACTAGCAGGAGCCGAGAGCGAATCTCTCGGAAACGCACCCGACGAGAAAAAAGAATTGCGGCGCCGCATCGAACGTGGTTTGGAAGCGAATCTGCTCATCATCTCCGGCGGCGTCTCCATGGGGAAGTACGATCTCGTGGAAATGGTCCTCGGCGAGGTTGGCACCGAGTTCGTCTTCGATTCGGTGGCCATACGTCCGGGCAGGCCGGCTGTTTTTGGCGTTTGTCGCGGCAAGCCCGTTTTTGGGCTGCCGGGCAACCCGGTCTCCACCATGGTTACGTTCGAGCTGTTTGTAGTACCCGCAATTGACGTGCTCAGCGGCGCATCACCGCGGCCGCTGCCGATTTTCCGCGCGCGGCTCGCGCACGCGCTTCACGAACGCAGTGAATTGACGCATTTTCTGCCGGCTCGAGTTCAAACGGTACGCGGGGAGCCAGAAGTTTCGGCTCTGCCGTGGCAAGGTTCGGGCGATGTGGTGACTATGGCGGAGTCCAATGCATTTCTGATCGTATCGCCAGAGAAACTCAATTGGGACGCCGGAGAAATGGCGTTCGTACTGCCGCGCCGCGGCCTGTTATGACAAAGCTCTCCCATTTCGGCAAGGGCGCCGAAGTCGCTATGGTGGACGTCAGCGCCAAGGCCACGACCTTGCGTAAAGCCTCCGCGCACGGATTCGTGCGCATCGGCCGCGCCGCACTTGGGCAGGTGCGCCGGCGCAAAACACCCAAGGGCGATCCATTGGAGATCGCGCGCATCGCCGGAATCGCCGCCGCCAAACGCACTTCCGAGTGGATACCTCTTTGTCATCCTTTGCCCATCACGCACATTGATGTGACCGCACGCCTATGCCAGAATGGCGTCGAAATCACCTCGCGGGTTACGGCCGCGGCGCAGACCGGTGTGGAAATGGAAGCGCTTGTGGCGGTTGCCGCCGCAGCGCTCACCGTCTACGACATGTGCAAGGCCCTGGATAAGTCAATCGAAATCAGCGATATCTACCTGGTCGAAAAGACGGGAGGCAAGGGCGGCGAGTATCGCCGCGATGCGCGAGGCAATATGCACGCCAAAAAGCAACGAGCCCAATGAATCCTTCAGCCAAGACCGTGAATGTTCTGATCGTGGACGATAATCCTTTGATCCGCGAACTCATGGCCCAAGCGCTCGACCCGGTCTGCAAGGTGATCATTGCCTCTGATGGCGCCGACGCGCTGCTCAAAGCGGTGGACGCACCGCCCGATCTGATCATCACCGATTTCAAAATGCCGGGCCTCGATGGACGTCAGCTTTACGAGAAACTGCGCCATCGCGAAAGCACCCGCAATACTCCCTTTATTTTCGTGGCCAGCCAGGGGGATATCGAAGAGAAGTTGCGGCCCCTCGTAGCCGCTGAGGACTTTCTCACCAAGCCTTTTTTTGTTGCGGACCTGGTACGCCTGGCGAAAAAGTTCGTCGATCGCGTGCACCTGGAAAAATTGCAGCAGCGTGCCTCCCGCCCCGGCGTCATTCAGGGGCGGCTGGAGGAGATGGGCGTGACCGAACTGATGCAGTCGCTCGAAATGGGCCAGAAGTCCTGCCGGCTGGCCCTGCGTCGCGCCAATCAGGCCTGCGAATTATACTTCACTGCTGGCCAATGTAAGGACGCGCGGCTGGGCAAGCTCGAGGGTGATGCGGCCGTCTATGAAGCCGTGAATTGGACCGATGGCGAATTCGAAATCGATTTCTCTGCTGTTTCAGATCGAACCAATACCACACGTTCGACCACCGGCCTGTTGATGGAAGCCCTGCGCCTGATGGACGAAGCCAACAGCAACCGCGTGCAAAGCTGAGCGGCAGATGCGCGTCGCAGTAGTGACCGTCAGCGATTCCGTTTCGCGCGGCGAGCGTCAGGATCGTTCTGGCCCGGGCCTCGCCGAGCGCTGCCGGGCGCTTGGCTGGCAAGTAATTTCCTGCGAAGCTGTTTCCGACGACCGGCAAGCGCTGGAGAAACGTCTGGCGTCGCTTGCCGATTCGGCTTCCGTGGACGTGGTTCTCACCACTGGCGGCACGGGAGTCGGCCCGCGCGATACAACTCCTGAAGCAACCTCGGCCGTTTGCCAGAAAATCCTGCCGGGCCTTGGCGAACTCATGCGGGAGAAGGGGCGCGAGAAGAATCCTCGCGCCGTGCTTTCGCGCGCAGTGGCCGGAGTTTGCCAGCACGCGCTGATCGTGAATCTTCCGGGAAGCCCCCGCGGCGCAGTAGAGTCACTCGATGTTGTGGCCGACCTACTGCCTCATGCCGTCGAAGTTCTTCGCGGCGCCTCCCACGACTAATGTACTCAGCGTCCTTGGCGGCAATTATAGTCCGGGGCGCAGCGCCGCCGGGCGCGAAAGCGCCACGCTAGAAGCGAAGTCGCTGGCACTAGGGCATTTCCTTTCCTGCATCCCACGACCGCGCATCGACAAATTTGTCCGCGGTGTGTCGCTTTCGAACTGACGGGATTTGGCCGCAGCTTGCGGATCAGCGGAGCCTGCGTACACCAAAAATGAAATTATCAGCGATTCAATGGCGGTGGGAACCCTTGCTGGCGAGAAAACTTCATCATGTAACTGCGCGCCCCGGGCGAGTCGTTTGCCTCCGTAACCCGCGGAGGCGAAAGCTCTGTGAAAAATGTTCCTAGCTTCCGCACTCGGCTCCCTTTGATTTGGCCCTTGGGCAATTTTGATACGACCTTCGCGGCGAAGGGCTTAGGTGAATGCCCTACTCTAGTGCAAACAGTATCAAGTGTCTGCTGCATGCGCGCTTACGATTGTCAGCGACGCCTTTTCCACAAACTTTTCAACATTTTTGTTGAAAAGACCCGAAAAAGCCAGTGCAAGTGGCGCTTTTCGGGCATAAGAAGGGAAAAAATTTCCCACTTTCGGGTGTTCGATACTCCCGGAGTTGACCTAAGTCACTCCTCCGCTTTGCTTTTTTTGACGCCGCGCTTGGCCCAGTGTTAGAGTAAATTCCCCACGGAACCCACGAACCTTGATCGCTGAGCAGAGCGCGACGCAGATTCACCCCGCCAGGTTTGTGTACTTGAATTTATTGTGGCGCAACTTGGGAGTTCATCCTTTGCGCTCCACCTTCAGTGCCGCTGCCATCGGACTGCAAGTGTTCTTGATTCTTCTCATTGTTGGGTTAACCTCGGGAATCTTGAGCGACTGGCGCGCCCGTGCCGAAGGCGTTGGCGCAGACATCATCGTCCAGCCGCCGAACTCCTCGATATTTTTCTCCTTTTCGAGCGCCGTCATCCCTCAGTCGCAAGTGGCTCGAATCGAAAAAGTTGCCGGAATCGACGAAGTCGCTCCCGTGGTCGTTGTCGTGGATACGGCCACTCTCGGCGTGATTTATGGAATTGATTACGCGCGATTTAATGGATTGAGCGAGGGCTTTAAGTTCCTCGCGGGCGGCGCTTTCACTGGCCCCGATGATGTCATCGCTGACGACCTGGCGGCACAGGCGCGTAAGCTCACCGTCGGCTCCAATGTTTCGCTGATGAACCGGAACTTCCGGGTGAGCGGCATTGTCGTGCACGGAAAAGGCGCTCGCTTTTTTGTGCCCATGGAGACGGCGCAAGAAATCGCCGGCGCCGAGAAACGCGTTTCCATGATCTACGTTCGGAGCACGGGCAATACGGAAGCCGTTCGCGCCGGGCTCGTGCGGCTTCTGCCCGGTTACCGCATTCGTTCCATGACGGAATACATGTCGTTAATGACCTCTTCGAGTCTGCCCGAACTGAGGCCCTTCCTTCGTTCCTTTATCGGCCTGGGGATGGTCATCAGTTTTCTCGTGGTTCTGCTTACCATGTACACCATGGTGCTCGAGCGGCGCCGTGAGATCGGCATCTTGAAAGCAATCGGTTCCTCGCGCCTGGAGATTTGCTGGCTGATCGTGGCGGAAGCTCTCTTGCTCGTCGCCTTGGGTGTAGCCGTAGGTCTGCTTGGCACTTACGCCGCGACCACGCTGCTGCATCGCACCTCGCCCACGCTACAGATTGAGATCACTCCGGACTGGATCCTCCGTTCCATTCTGGTCGCCATTGTTGGTGCCCTCGCCGGTGCCGCCTATCCGGCACTTCGCGCCGCGCGGAGTGATCCAATCGAGTCCCTCGCCTATGAATAGTGCCCAACGCGAAAAGGCTCCCCTATAGGGGGCCTTGCGCGGAAAATGAGTCCTAGCGAAACGAAAACGACGATGCTACCAGCATCGTCATCCCGAACGACGAACCGGAGCGAGGGATCTCTCCTGAACTCTTGGCGGAAAGAGAGCGTTTGTCGAGACTAGCCGAAAAAAATGGGAGAGCTGAACTAGATGGATGGCAATGAGAAGTTCTATCGCGCGCGAATCGTACAACGCAGGGACATCGCCGCAGACTTGTGGTCCATTCGCGTGCAGCGGGATGCTGAATTCCACTTCCTGCCTGGCCAATACGCAACTTTAGGAGTCCTTGCCCCACAGAAACATATTGAGCGGCCCTACTCGATCGTTTCCTCGCCGTACGAATCCGAACTCGAGTTTTTCTTCGAACTGGTCCCGCGCGGCGAGTTAACGCCGGCCCTGTATAAGCTACACGTTGGCGACGAGCTCACCATGCGCAAAGTAGCCAAAGGCCGCTTCACCCTCGATGGCGAGGTGCATCGAAATCATTTGCTGCTCTGTACGGTCACGGGAGTCGCGCCTTTCGTGAGTTACATCCGCACTCTCTCGCGCGACGCCCGGCAAAATAAATTCCCGGAGGGCCACCGGCTTTTTCTCCTGGAAGGCGCCAGCCGCTCGTGGGAGTTTGGATACCTGGAAGAGCTCAAGGGCATCGCGGACGAAGTCCCGTGGTTCAAGTACGTCCCCACGGTGAGCCGGCCCTGGGATGATCGAAACTGGACCGGAGAGGTGGGCCGCGTCGACGACCTCATCCGCAAATACACGCATCTGTGGGAACTGACGCCGGAGACAACTTCCGCGTATCTTTGCGGTCACCCGAAGATGATTGACAATAGCAGCGCAATCCTCGCGCGCCGCGGCTGGGCCAAGGAACACATCAAGGAAGAAATCTACTTCGTCCCCAAAGAGCACGCCACTGCGATTTAGCTGACGATCCGACCAGGTCCGGTTTCTGGACTCCGGTGGAGTCCACCGGACTCCTGACACCGGAGATCGTCATCCGAGCGACCGCCTTGGGCGGCGAGCGAGGGATCTCTCATCGCCTTCGCCGCTTGCTTCAGCACGTCGCTAGGATCTAGGCGCTCTGGACTTTCGTCTGCCTGGCAATTCCTTGAAATTCCAACGGCAGGTGCGCATCCACCAGGGACGCGCCGCCGTCGACTTCAATGAGCTGCCCGGTGATCCAACTGGCTTCCTCCGAACAAATCAGCGCGACGGCATTGCCGATATCGGACGGTCTTCCGAGCCGCCCCATCGGAGTCCAGCCGCGCTCCTGCCAGTCGCGCAGTCCGGTTTGGAACACCTCGGGCAAGCTGTTCAGCACGCTGTCTTCCACCCAGCCCGGGCTGATGGAGTTCACCGTGATTCCGCGCGCCGCCAGCGCAACGGCGAAATAGCGTACCAGTGACTCCATGGCTGCTTTCGCCGCCCCCATTGCCACCCAGGGCTGCCAACTCCCAAACCGCCCGCCCGGCGCGAACGTGATGGCCACGATCCTTCCGCCGTTGGGCATCAAGGCCGCCGCCTCGCGCGCCGCCACGAGGAACGCCTTGGCCTGCGAATCCACGGCCGTGTCCCATTGCGACAGAGTGATCTCCATTGGCGCCTGATAAAAAGTTGGCGCTTCGGTTCGCGCGTTGCTGACGAAAATGTCGAGCGAGCCGAATTCAGTGCGCACCCTTTCGAAAATCCCTCGCACCTCATCTGGCCGGCAAACATCCGCCTGTACGAGAAATCCGCTCGACCCCAGTTCGCGAATCTTCGCCAGAGTCATTTCCGCGGCCTCACGATTGCGGTAATAATGAACCGCAACGCGCGCCCCTTTTTCCGCCAGCTTGAGCGCGATACCCCTGCCGATCCCTCGCGAACTCCCCGTGATCAACGCATTTTTCCCTTGGAATGACATAGGCACCTCCGCGTATGTGGCGCGGATATTAGTCCCCGCACTGTGGGCCAGTCAACGCCCCCGGAAGGCTGTGGGAGAGCCGTTTCGTTGAGAGCGCCCGTTCGCGCAAGCTGCCGAGTTCGGAGGACTTTCCGAGCCCGTTTGCCGACCCGCCCCTGGCGGTTATAAGCTCCGCAACTGTCCAGGTACACGATGGAACAGTAGCGTCAGCTTCTTTGATCTGAGGTCCGACCGTGATATATCTCGCTGACAGAATTGCACGACCGCCAGCAGCAAGAATAGGGAAGCGATTATGCCGACACGCAGAGAATTCCTGAAAGATTTATCCGGCGCAACCGCGGGAATTGTTTTCGCAGGCTGCTGCTGTGCGGAGTCTGCCCGAGCTTCTGCATTGAGACGGCAGCAATCTCCCGCGCGGCCGTCGGTCGGCTCCAAGCGCGCTCCAGTCACCATCAACGGCCAACGCGTACCGGTCGTTGACGTGCACTCTCACGTTCGCGTGCCCGAAGCCTGGGAATTGGTCAAAGATCGCATCGCGCGCGAGGGCCGTTATGGTGACACGCAGCAAGCCAACCCGGATAGCCTGGGCAATATACTCAACGTCAATAAGCGCCTCGCGGATCTGGACGAGATGGGCATTGATGTGCAAGCCGTCTCCATCAACCCCTTTTGGTATTGGGCAGACGTGGACCTCGCTCGCAAGGTCATCCAGATTCAGAACGAGAAAATTGCCGCGCTTTGTGCCGCCCACCCGGACCGTTTCGTGGGCTTGGGCAGCGTGGCCTTACAGCATCCCTCCCTCGCCGTCGAGCAAATCGAAGAGGGCGTGAAGAAGCTTGGAATGCGTGGCTTCGCCATCGGCGGCAGCGTGAATGGAGAAGATCTTTCCGCCGCCAAGTTTCACCCCATTTGGGCCAAGGCTGAGGAACTCGAAGCGTTGATCTTCATCCATCCCCAAGTCTCCGGAACGCCGATAGACGAACGCCGGCTGCAAGGAAACGGCAATTTGGATAACGTAATCGGGCATCCCTTGGAGACGACCCTCGCCCTCACCCACCTGATTCAGGACGGAATTTTGGATCTTTTCCCCAGGCTCAAGATCTGCGCGGCGCATGGCGGCGGCTACCTCCCCTCATACTCGGGCCGGAACGATGAGTGCCTGAAAGCCTTTCCCAAGGACTGCAGGCCCTTGAAGAAGCTCCCCAGCGAGTATCTCAAGCAGCTTTATTACGACTCCGTGCTCTTCACCCCTGAGGATATGCGCCATCTGATCGCCGTCGTCGGTTCCAGCCAGGTCGTCTTAGGAACAGATTATCCCGCGCTGTGGAATCGCACTCCTGTTGACCGCATCCTTGCTATTCCGGGCCTGACCGACAAGCAGCGGCTCGCGATTTTCAACGGCACCCTCGCTCGTTTGCTCAAGATCAACGTTTGAGTCCACTCGTTGACAGCGTCGCATTCGGAGAATACATTCGCATTGTCCGAAGAGCCTCCGCCCGCGTGCGGTCGCTTTCGCAAAGCGCCAACGAAGGAGTGCCTCTCATGAAAACTTTCGGCTTTCTTTGGCTTGCCATGGTTCTCGGCCTTCCCACGTTTGCTCAGAATCGTATGCCGGAAATCCCGGCCGATAAATTGACCGAAGCCCAGAAGAAGGCCTTGGATCAGTTCGCCTCCAAACGAGGCGCGCCGCCCGTCCGCGGACCCTTCTTGGCGCTGCTTCGCAGCCCGGACGTCATGACTCCTGCCGAAATCCTGGGCGAATACCTGCAGTTCAAGACGGTGCTGCCGCCGAAGCTCCGCGAGTTCGTGATCCTCATCACGGCACGCCAGTGGACGCAGGATACGGAATGGAACTCCCATGTAAACATAGCCGTCAAGGACGGGCTCAGTCCCGAAATTGCCAAAGCCTTGGCTGCGGGCCAGCGCCCTCCCGGCATGGCCGATGACGAGGCCGCAGTCTATGACTTTTGTGATGAACTTCATCGCAATCAGAGCGTCAGCGACGCCACTTACGCCAAAGCCCTCGCCAAATTTGGCGAACAGGGCGTGGTCGATATGATCAGCGTGAACGGCTACTACACCTGGTTTGCCATGATCATGAATTCTGTCCGCGCAACCCCGTTCACGCCCATTCCGGGAATGCCCACGATGGCCACGTTTCCTCGGAAAGGATCCTGATGCCGGCGATCTGGCTGCGCCCGTTTCGCACGACTAGAGAAGGCTAGAGAAGGAGCGTCGCAATGCCCAATCGGTTGCTGAGCCTGCACATAATCCTGTTGGCCGCTTTCACGGTAACTTCTTCGCCGCTGCTGGCGCAGAGGCCCGAGAACATCGCCCCAATGCATGTTCACCACGTGCACCTGAATTCCGTGAACCCGGCCGCCGCCGCCGCGTACTACCCGAAAGCGTTCCCCATCTCAGCCGCGAAGACAACTTTCAACGGATACGAGGCGGTCAAGACCGGGAACGTCTATTTGCTGTTCACCAAGGTCAACACGCCGCCCCAAACAGAGCTGACCGGGCCGCAAACCGCGGTGTGGCATTTCGGCTGGAATACGCCGGACTCGCGGAAATACGACCAGGAGTTCCGCGCCAAGGGTTTGAAAATCGCGCAGATGTGGGA
>DASPYR010000301.1:0-26004 GCA_035636675.1 Rugosimonospora sp.
AGTTGGCCCGCGGCGCGCGAGAAGGGGCAGGTGCGCTTGGAAGGAAAAGATTACGTCGTACAAGAAGGCGACGTGATTTTATTCCGCCACTCCGGCTGAAGCGCGCCGCGTCGGTTGTCGAACGTAATGCGTAAATCACCACTATTATCTTTCTATCTTAGCCTCAATCTCTTCGTGCACGAATTCTCCTGCGGCAGTTGAGGGCGATTTGCGCAGGTCTTCTTTGGCTTTCTCTACGGTCGATTTGTCGGGCATTTCTCGATCCTTTCTTGGGTCGTGTCCCCTTCAAATTAGATTGATCGAGCGACGCCGCCGAGCCTGGGTTTGAGCAATAAATTCAAGGGCATACGAGAAGATCCAAGAGGCGATGGCGCATCGAGCGCAGGTATCCTAAACCGCAACTTTTTGATGGCTAAAGGGTTCGATAGAATGTGGAGGCTATGGCCAGGTCCGACGTCCAACTGATGCTGGACGTGAAGTCCGGAGACGACTCGTCTTTCGAGCTTCTGTTGCGCAAGTATCGGACTCCGGTGGTCAATTTCCTGTACCGTATGGTGCGGGATGCCGCAGCGGCGGAGGACCTCGCGCAGGAAGTTTTCCTGCGGGTTTATCGCGCGCGAGGGCAGTACCTGCCCACGGCCAAGTTCACCACGTGGATGTTCCGGATCGCTACGAACCTGGCGTTCAACGCGTTGCGGGACGGCCGCTATCACCAACTGGAAGTTTCCATCAATCGCTCGGCAGTGGATCGTTTGGGCGATGGAGAGAGCGAGCAGCCGGCACTGGAAATCGCCGACCGGCAGCCCAGCATCGAGTTGGAGTTGATTCGGCGGGATCGCGCCGAGTTGATCCGCCGCGCCGTGGAATCGCTTCCCGAGAAGCAACGGGCGGCGGTTCTGCTGCACAAGTATCAGGAGATGGATTACGATGAAATAGCCAGGGTTTTAGGCTGCTCGGAGAGCGCTCTGAAATCGCTGCTCTTCCGTGCCTATGAAACTCTGCGAGCGGAGTTGGCGCCGCTGGTGGGAGCGGCCCAAGTACAAGGGCAGCCAACCCGGCCTGGGAAATGAGGTTGTCGAACATGAACTGCGGGTATACGGAAAAGAAGTTGGTCGCTTATTTGGATGGCAGGCTCACGATGGCCGAGCGCCGTCAGTTCGAGGCGCATCTGGCCATTTGCGCCCTGTGCCGCGAGCGTGCCGAGGGATTCCGCTCGGTATGGGACGCGCTCGATGAGCTGCCGCCCCTCGCGCCATCGTCCGCATTCGACAGCCGCGTGAGGGCGCGCTTGGGGCAAGAGCCGCGCCGGGCGGGTTTCTGGAGCTGGATCACGCCCTCGCCGCGCATGGCTGTCGCCGCGACGGCGCTGCTCATCGCTTCGATCTGGCTATCCTCGTTTCAGCCAGCCCAGCTTCCAGTTACGCATGCGCCTGCTGGTAGCGCAACACAGAATACAGAGGCTGAGTTCGGAATGATCAAAGACCTGCCGGTGCTCGAAAATTACGACGTGCTGACAAGCTTCGACGCGCTCTCGGAATTGCCGGTGCAAGAAAGCGCGCAGCCCAGTCTTTGAATCGAATGTAGCGACATTGTGAGGAGAAGGGAAAGAACCGGGTTCGTGCGCAGATTCGCTCAATTCGGAATGGCGGTGCTGGCATCGGCGCTTTGGATGCCGCCAACGACTCTTTTAGCCCAAAAAGGTGCGCCGCGTCCGCGGGCCGAACGGCCTCCGGCCTCGAGGGTAGCTCCGCCCCGGGGAGCTCCTGCTCCCCGGCAAAACGCCGATTTGCCGCCTCGCTGGGTCGAACGCCTGCAAGAGATGACTCCTGCGGAACAGGAGAAGTTTCTCAACAACAACGAGCGCTTCCGCGGCCTGCCACCCGAACAGCAAGCGCGGATCCGCCAGCGGCTGCAGACCTGGAATAATCTCCCCCCCGAGCAGCGGCAAACGCTCATGCAGCGCGAGCGCGTTCTCGAGCAAATGACTGCTGAGCAGCGCCGCTACGTTCGCCAGACCTTGTTGCCCGAATGGCAAAATCTCCCGCCAGCCCGGCGCCAGGCGGTGTTAGGAAAACTTCGCGATCTGCGCGGCCTTAGCGAATCGGAACGCGCCGCCAAGCTTAATGACGAGTCCTTCATGGACGGCCTCGCTCCCGATGAGCGCCAGTTGCTGCGCGACCTCTCCAATTTGCGCGTCGGCCCTCCGCCCGGCTAAGGCTCCAGCGCGTTCTATGGACATTTCTAGTTGGGATTGCCGTTAAGCCCGTATGCGACGACGGTTTTGTTGAAGTGCTGTCCTGATCGTGCGAGGCCTCGGCTAAAACCTTAGACCTCGACCAGGGTGGGAGCTAGGTGCAGTTTTCCCGATTGGATCACAGCTTCGAGGGCTCCCACGACGTTGGGGTCGAATTTACTTCCCGCAGCTTTGCGGATGACCTCGAGCGCGGTATCGATTTCTCTGGCAGATTGATAAGGACGGTTCGTGGTGATGGCATCGAGCGTGTCGGAAACGGAGATGATGCGCGCCATTAGGGGTATTTCGTCCCCTTTAAGTCCGTAAGGGTAGCCCTTGCCGTCCACGTGTTCGTGGTGCAATTCGATCCCCGGCAGCATCTCCTTGAGCTGAGCGACCGGACGCATGATGTTCGCGCCTTTGCTGGGGTGCTGCTTCATGATTTGGTATTCCTCGGCAGTCAACGCGCCGGGCTTCTTGAGCACGCGATCATCCACGCCGATTTTTCCGACGTCGTGCAGGAGTGCGGAGATGCGCAGGCGATCCAACTCCTCGGCCGAGAGGCCGAGTTGCTGGCCGACCATGACCGAATATTTGGCCACGCGATCGGAATGGCCGCGCGTGTAAGGATCCTTTTCGTCGATGGCCGCGGCGAGCATACGAATGGAGCCCAGGAAGAGCTCCCGGTTTTCCTCGGCCGCCTGCTTCAGACGGGCAATATAACTTTCGATATCGCTGGCCATGTTGTTGAAGGTTTGCGCCAGTTCGCTGATTTCCGCGGCGCCGCGCACAGGAGCGCGTTCGTGGAACTCTCCGCGGCTGATGGCGCGGGTGGAGGCGGCTAGCGCACGGATTGGCGTGCTGATGCCAACGGCAAAGAGATACCCGAGGACGACCGCGGCGGCGATGACCACCAGCACGAAAGTGAGCGCCTGGGCGTTAAGTTCTCTTACACCGGCGTCGTCGCGAGCCTCCTCCAAGCTGCGCTGGGCGATCACCGTCCAAGCCAAATCAGGAATCGTGCTGTAGGTGCCGATCAGTTCCGCCTTGCGTCCTTCCTCAATGTCGAGGAACCGCTGCACGGTTGCCGTCGTGCGCAAATCCTTGGGCAGACCGGAGGCTTGCGCGACGATGTAAGAACTGCGCAAATCCGTGCCCGGAACGACTCGCCGCGTATCTGGATGCGCGATGACGCGCCCGCTGTGGTCCACCACGAATACGGTTCGGCCGCGTACGCTGGTTTCCTCCAAGCGCCGCAGGACGCTATCCAGCGAGACGACCGCGGCCAGCATGCCGCTGAACTGCTCGGCGACTTCCAAAGGGATGGCCATCACAAATGCGGGCCGGTTTTCAGGTCCCAGCGCCAACGGTTCGCTGCGGAATACCACAGACTGCAGGCACGCGGAAAATGCCCGCTGGAGTGCCTTGCTGACGAAGGGGTCCTGGTCGGCCCGGAAGTTTCCGGCACCCGCGCCTTTGGCATCCGTACCGACGGCCGTGAGATACAGGATATTGGGGTTACTGGCGACAAAGTTCTCAAGCAGGCGCGTCACCTGCGGCCCTCGCACCGGGTCGTTCACCCGATCGAGGAGCCCCGTAAGGGCCAGAATTTGGCGTTCGCTGATGAGCTGCTGATAAAGATTGACGTCGAAAAGCTGAATCTCTTCGCCCACCGAACGCGTAAGCTCGGTTTGCTGGACGCTCTCGGTATCGGTGAGCTTTTCCTGGCTGAGCCGCAGAACCTGAAAGTGATACAGCCCCAAGGGCAGGGCGCTGACGAGCAGCATCGCACCCAGAACCAATAACAAGAGGCGGGGACGGTAATTACGAGCGGATTTGCGCTGCTGAAGCGGCATAGCCAGGCGGTATTCATTTTACTTTGTGCCTGGCGGCGGGGGAGAAAAGACCGAGCGGCGGTTGCCGATTAGCTAAGACCCACAAGTTGCGGAAAACGCTATGTAAGCATACGTACAACTAGCTGACTGGCTGGGTACATTGGGCGCAGCGGCGGGCCTCGATGGTAATTTCGCTCAGGCATTCGGGGCATTTCTTGGTGCTGGGTTACGTTGGCTTGTCCTTATGCTGAATCTTAGCCATGAGCGCGTTCATAGGCAGCACGACGGCAAAGTAGACTGCGGAAGCGATGATCACGAAGGAAATAACAGAATTGACGAAATCGCCGAAAAGAAACTTGCTGCCATGGATCGTGAAGCTGATCGACGAGAAGTCGGGTTGCTTGACCACGGCCGCGATGAATGGAGTGAGCAAGCCCTTCACCATGGAGTTAACGACGTCGCCGAACGCCTCCGATCACCACGCCGACGGCGAGATCAATCGCGTTGCCCCGGAGCAAGAATTGTCTGAATCCCTTCATGGCTGGCTCCCATCAACTGAAATTGAGGCTGCGGCCCCGTGCTTGCTATCTGATGTAATGCGCTAAAGAAATGGGCGGATCTTGCTGAAGACGCTGGAACTAGATTGCCGATCAATGTGCAGCCAGAAGGCCCCACAGGCCGGTGGCGACTCCAGTCAGGCTGAACAGAAACGACGCTTGCCAATAAAGGCGGCTCTTAGCCAGCAGCGAAATCGAGCTGAGAACGATGGCGACTTCCAGGAATAGCTCGCTGCCATCATAAAAACGGGCCTTGCGGCCGGCCACGTCCACTTCCCTGCCGAGCTTCTCGGCCTCAGCCTGAATCCCTTCGGAATCTTTTTTCTGCTGTTCGGAGCGGGCGCGGAAATCGGCCGCGGCCTGGGCGCCCTTTTCGGCAAAGAGGCCGGCAATTTCGGCGTCTGCGTCATAGACGTGCGAGCGAATGTTCTTGGCCTGAAAATAATTCCACTGATCGGTGGCGCGCGTTTCGAGCAGAACCTCTTCGGTATGCGCGCGGTGGCTCAACAGAGTGGAGGCGGCGAGCAGAATTGCGAGAATGGCCATGGTGAGCCCAATGGCGCGTTCGCCCGATTCTTTAGCCTTTTCCGTATTTTCGGCCAATTCCTGAGGTTCCATTCCCATTCTCCTTTGAGGCAATCTATTCTTTTGTGAGCCGCCGCTCCATGAGCTCGCGAATGGCCGCGCTTGGCGCGCGGCCCTCATGCAGTACGGAGTACATCTGCTCAGTGATGGGCATGTCCACGTTGTGTCTGCGAGCAAGCGCCATCGTCGCGGAGGTGGTGCCCACGCCTTCCGCAACCATGCGCATGTGCGACAGAATTTCTGCCGGTTTGCGCCCCTTGCCCAGTTCCACGCCAACCGAGCGATTCCGGCTTAGCCCTCCAGTCGCCGTGAGCACGAGATCACCTAGGCCGGCCAAGCCTGCGAGCGTATCACGCCTGCCGCCCAGGGCGACGGCAAGGCGAGTCATTTCGGAAAGGCCACGGGTGATCACCGCCGCGATCGTATTTGCGCCCAAGCCGAGGCCGGCACAAACTCCCGCTGCCAGGGCGATCACGTTTTTCACCGCGCCCCCGAGTTCCACGCCAACGATATCGTCATTGGTGTAAAGCCGCAGGGTAGAGCCGGAGAATTCGCGCTGGATTTCCGCAGCGACCTGCAGGTCTCCGGAGGCGATGACCACGGCCGTAGGATCGCCGCGGGCTACTTCGAGCGCGAAGCTCGGCCCCGAGAGGGCGGCCACGCGGGGCGTGAACTCTCGACCGATGACTTCGGCTATGACTTCGCTCATGCGCGCGAGAGAATCGTGCTCCAGGCCCTTGGTTGCGCTGACGAATATGGTATCTGTCGTGGTCCTGGCATCAAGATGTGGCAAGGTGGCGGTATAGATAGCGCGGGCGTGCGCTGAAGGCATCACGCCGAGCACGATCTCCGCGCCTGCGAGTGCCTCGCCAAGGTCGCCGGTAACTTCGATTTCCTCAGGGATATGCATGCCGGGCAGATAGATGGAATTTTCCCGGCAATTGCGGAGCGAAGCGAGCACGTCGGCGCCGTGCACCCAAAGCGAGAGCCGGTGGAGTTCGCGGCTGCGCCCCAGCGCGATCGCCAGGGCGGTTCCGCAGCTGCCCGCACCGATGATGGCAATTTTTTTCACGGCTTCGGAGTGCGCGGGCCGCTTCGGAAATTAAGTTGGGGCTCGGTGCCGCGGAGCAGCCGGATGATATTGGAGCGATGGCGGGCGATGATCAGGAGCATGGCGAACGAAGCTCCCGCGGAGATGGATTCAGGCGGCGCATGGCGGGGAGCGTAGAGCAGGTAAACGAACAACGGGAGAAAGGCCGCCGCCGAGATGGAAGCCAGCGAAACGTAGCGCCAGAACAGCAGGACCACGAGCCACACGATCAGCGCGCCAAGGACCGCTTGCCAGCAGATGGGCAAGAAAACGCCTGCGCCAGTGGCTACGCCGCGTCCGCCCTGAAAGCGCAGCCAAACCGGAAAGGTATGCCCCACGAGGGTCAGCAAGGCCGCCAGAATCATCCAGCGCGGATTTCCATCGGTCAGACGGGCAGTGAGCCAGACGGAGAAATAGCCTTTGCCGCCATCGAGCAGGAGAGTAGCCAGGCCGGGGAGCGCGCCTGCCTCGCGGGCCACATTGGTCGCGCCGATATTGCCGCTGCCGCGGAAGCGGATGTCGCCGGCTCCGATGAGCTTCACGATGAGAAATCCAAAAGGGATGGACCCGAGCAGATAAGCGGCAAGAGGTAACCACCACAAACCCGCGGCGCTCTGGCGGGGATCGATTTGCCCGGCGAAAGTCGCGAGTGCGCCTGGCAGCAAGCCGAAACAAGTATTCAAGGTGCCTGCTCTCGAGAAAACGGATAGGTAGCCAGACGAGTGTACTCGGCCCCGGAACGTTTCAACACGCTTTGGTACAGGTGAAATTCCTGGAACGTTTCGCTTCCGAATTCGGGCGTTCCGAGAGCTTCCACTGCGGCGGTGAGGGCTGGGGTGCCTTGCGGAGATTCAAAGCGAGCCAGCGTGAGATGAGGATGGAAGGCGCGCTTCTCCGGGGCAAGGCCAAGGGGCTCGAGCTTCATTTCGATTGCGGCGGCGAGCGCTCCGAGTTGCGGGCCGGCTTCCACGCCGGCCCAAAAGACGCGGGGGCGGCGCGCGCTGGGAAAAAATCCCAGGCCGGCGAAGCGCAACTGGATGGGGGCGAAGCCAGGAAGCTCGCCGAGCGCCTGCTGAATCCGTTCGAGATTCTCGGGCGGAGCCTCGCCGATAAATTTCAGGGTGATGTGCACGCCTTCCAGACGCACCCAGCGCGCACTCGGGCAAATCTTCTGCAGCCGGGCGCTCAGCTCGGCAAGCGCGGCACGCACCGCTTCGGGCACATCCAGCGCCACAAATACGCGCACGCTACCTATGCACCTTAGCTCTGAACCACGGTGGGCCAGGAGGGCTTGCCGTGGCGGGCATAAATGAAATAGCGGCGCAACATATCGAGCGCAGCCTGAGAGGCATGCCAGCGGATGCGCTCGCGATCGCCGGGAAAGCGCAGGGCGCGGTCACGGCTGCCATTGGCGTCGGCAAGAGCGATGTAAACCAAACCTACAGGCTTCTCCGGGGAACCGCCGGAGGGTCCGGCGATCCCGGTGATGCCGATGCCGAGCGTCGCGCCGATGCGGCGGCGGATTCCCTGCGCGAGGGCCTGGGCCACCTCGGGGCTGACGGCGCCCTTGGATTCAATTAGCTCGGCGGGCACATCCGTCCAGGCGGTCTTCAGATCATTGCTGTAGCAAACGACGCCGCCCAGAAAATAGGAAGAGCTTCCCGGAACGCGTGTGAGCCTTTCTGCCAATAAGCCGCCGGTGCAGCTTTCGGCGGTGGCTACGGTGGCCTGATTGAGAGCCAATTCGCGCGCGACGATCTCTTCGAGCGTCTGGCCGTTGGAAGTGAAGACGTTTTCTCCCAGCGCAAAGGTGATGCGCTCGACCATTTCGTCGAGCACGCGCTCGGCGGCAGCATGATCGGACGACCAGGCGCGCAGATGGATCTGGATCTCCCCGGGAGCGGTGAGGATGGTGGTTTGCACGTCCGCGTACTGCGCGTAGATCGGAGCGGTGCGCTGCTCGACCTCCGATTCGGTAAGGCCCGCGGTGCGCATCTCGCGATAAAAAAGACGCGTTGCACCGGCCAGCCGCTCCAGGCGCGGCTCCACTTTTTCGGTGAACATGGCCTTCAGCTCATGCGGCGGGCCGGGCAAAAGCACGACAATTCGTCCCGCCGATTCGAGCCAGAGCCCCGGCGCGGTGCCGCGCGGATTTTCCAGCAGGTCGGCGCCTTCCGGCACCATCGCCTGCCGCTTATTCACCTCAGGCATGGTGCGCCCCAGACGTCGAAAACGCGCCTCGATATTCTGCAGCACGGAACTATTCAGCACGAGCTTGCGGCTCAGCAATTCCGCGACGGCTTCGCGTGTCAGGTCGTCCAGCGTAGGCCCCAGACCGCCCGAGGAGACCACCAGATCACAGCGGTCGAGCGCGCAGCGGAAGGCGTCGCGAACATGTTCGTGCTGGTCGCCGACGATGGTTTTGCGGGCCACGGCGATGCCCAGGTGATTGAGCCGCTGCGTGAGAAAAAGCGAGTTGGTGTCGATCCGGTCTGGCGTGAGCAATTCCGAACCGACGGCGATTATCTCAGCTTGCATCTTTTAGAGTCATAGTGGGCGGATCATACCGGGAGGGCCAGGCCTTCGATATTCCAGTCCACACTGAAAAGCGCGCTATTGGTGGCCAGCACGGCCCGCCGCGTGGGCAAAAGGGCCAGTCCGACCAGCCCCATGCCGCTGAGCACGACTTCCGCCTCGCCGTCCGGCGTGATGCGAGCGATTCCGCGGCGCCCGTTGAGGGAGGCCGCGACGTAAAGATTTCCTTCGCGATCAAACGCCAAACCCTGGGGCCTGCCCAAGCCACGGTAGAAAAGGTTCACCTCGCCCTGGCGATTGATGCGCACAATTCGGTCGTAGCTCGAAGTCGTCGGTCCGGCGACGTAGAGTTCGCCCGCCGGGCTGAAAGCGAGATGATATGCCGCGATGGATGGCTCGAGCGTGGCGAAAACAAAAATCTGGCGGTCCGGACTGATTTTGAAAATCGTGCCGCTGCGATCGCCTACAAAGAGGTTTTTTTCGGCGTCGAAAGCGATTCCCGTGGCAATGCCCATGCCTTCCACCCAGAGCTGAGAGCGGCCGTCCGGCGTGACGCGATGAATCGTGCCATCGTTGCGACAGGAGACGTAGAGTACGCCGGCGTGGTCCAAGGCGAGTCCGGTGGGATTGACGAGCTCTGTGGCGAACGGCTTCACCTGGTAATTAGCCGTGATTTTGTAAAGCGAAACTGGAACCTTCTGGCCGCGCTGCCCGCTATAGGTAACGTAAATATTGCCCTCGCCATCTACTGCCGGGTTCGCGACCGGATTCAGATTTTCGGCGATTTGCACGCCCAGCTGCATCTCGACTGCCGGACTGGTTCCGTGCGAAGTGGCCACGCGCACGCTGGCCACGGCAGCTCCCTCCGGAACGCGGGCGACGAGATAGTTTTTCGCAGCGATCAGCAAGCCGGCCTCGGTATCACCAAACATCACCCGAGGGCGGGTGTTATTGCTGGCGGCGAAGCCTTCGCCGCGGATGGCGATTTCGCCGCCAGGAATTGCGGCGGAGGGCGTAATGCTCTCGACGCGAGGTGTGGAATCGCTTACCAATCCCGTCTGTCCTGCTGGCAATTACCAAGGATATGCTAGCGGTTTACAATCTCAAAACTCGGAGGAGCCAGAGTCCGAGTGCAGCATAAGCGCCTGCGACCCAGTCATCGGCCATGATGCCCAGGCCGCCGGGCAAAAGTTCCGCGCGGCGCGCCGGAAACGGTTTCCAGATATCGAAAACGCGAAAAAGTATAAATCCCGCCACCAAATATTTCCAGTTCAGCAGGCCCGCAGCGAGAGCGGCGGTGATCTTCGCCGTGATGGGTTCATGCGGCGGCGGTGCGGTCCCGACGCTCAGAGCCAGCCCCACCACTAATGAGATGGTCTGGCCCGAAAGCTCGTCAATTACAACGTACCCTGGATCGGGATTGCAAGGCGCGGCGGCCACGACACGCTCGCTGGCCCACAGGCCGATCGCCGCGAGAGCCAGAAGCAAAGTGAACTCCGAAACCAAGATGACCGGACCGGATTCCGAGCGGGTCACCGCGGCTGTGCCGGAGACGAGAACGACGGCGGCCGCAGAGCCCCACGTTCCCGGAGCAACGGGCAGATAACCGACGCCGAGGCATGTGGCGAGGGCAAGCGCAAATAACGGGCGCGCGGCCTCAGGCTTCGTCGTCACTTTTTCGCTTGTCGGATTCAGTTTCCTTTTCTCCTTCCTCGTCGAAGAGCGGTTCGGAGACGACGTACTTTTCCGAAGCCCAGTTCCCCAGGTCCAGTAGCCGGCAGCGCTCGCTGCAAAAAGGGAAATCGGGATGGATCGCGGAATCCACCGGTTTGCGGCAAATTGGGCAGTGATGCTTCATGCGTCGTCGTAACCGCTGTCGATTAGATTCGCCTCCATTCGATATTAGGCTGAAGGAAGATCGCTACGCCAGGATGCGCAGCGGCGTAGCGGTGGAAATTTGGCGCGCCGGATGCATGGGCAGCGGGGCGGCGGAATGAGGCAAACTTTCTCGAAGTTCGATCACGCGGCCCACTAGATCGTAATCGAGTGATTTCGAGATTTCGACCATAGCCATATCTCCCGGACGCGCAGGAGCCCCATCGGGCTGCGGCTGGATATCGGTGAGGTAGAGTTTGCCGTCGATTTCAGGGGCCATGCCCTCGAGGCGCGCTTCCCAGACGAATTCCTGATCGCGAGAGGGGCCTTCGATCAAAGCCGGCACCATCTGGCCGACAAAGCGGCGCAGGCGCCGCGCGGAAATTTTCCGCTGCAGCTTCATCAAACGGTCGCGGCGATCCGCGATCGTTTCGGCGTCCACTTTCGCGGCCAGCGCATGGCTCGCGGCATTCTCCACATCCGAATAGCCGAAGACGCCCATCCAGTCAAATTCCGCCGCGCGCACGAAGTCGCAGAGTTCGCGGAAATCCGCTTCGGTCTCACCCGGGAAGCCCACGATGAAGGAAGTGCGCAGCATCACGCCGGGAATCGTGCCGCGAATGCGTTCCAGCAGGAGGAGAAATGCCGCGCCACTCGAGCCGCGCTTCATTTGCGCCAGAACGCCGCGCGAGGCGTGCTGCAGAGGCATGTCGAGATATTTCACCAGCCGCGGATGCGCGGCCAACGTATCGAGGAGGCACTGCGTGACGCGATTCGGATAAGCATAAAGGAAACGAACCCAGGCCAGCCCTTCGATTTGTGCCAGGCGCGCGAGCAGTTCGGCGAGGCCGTCGCGCAGGCCGAGGTCTTCGCCATAGGAAGTGGTGTCTTGCCCGATCAGCGTAATTTCGCGCGCTCCGGCCGCGGCGAGGTTCTCCGCCTCGCGCACCACGGATTCAAAGCGGCGGCTGCGGAAATTCCCGCGCAACTGCGGGATGATGCAAAACGCGCAGGGATGATCGCAGCCTTCGGCGATCTTGATGTAGGCGGCGTGACGCGGCGTGGAAAGCACGCGCGGCGTGGCGTCGTGGTAGAGAAAGGCAGGCGCGCCCGGCGGAGCGGCGCGCAATTCGCCTTCGATCGCGGTGAGGATGCGCTCCACCTCGCCCGTGCCGATTACCGCGTCCACTTCGGGAATCTGCTGCCGGATTTGCTCGCGGTAACGCTCGACCAGGCATCCGGCGACCACCAGCTTCTGAGCGCGGCCGAATTTCTTGTGCTCGGCCATCTCCAGGATGGTGTCCACGGATTCCTGCTGCGCCGCCTCGATGAAGCTGCAGGTGTTCACGACGAGCACGTCGGCGTCATCGGCGCGCGAGGTGAGCTCGTAGCCGCTGCGCGCGAGAATGCCCATCATGACCTCGCTATCCACGAGGTTTTTCGGGCAGCCCAAGCTAAGGAACCCGACCTTTGGCATCGATTTCTCTTGGAGCAAAGAAAACAATTCTAACACACGCGATTGGGGGCGCGCCCGACCGCCCGTGCCCGCGTGCCATCAGAAAGCTGACGATGTGCCGGGCTGAAGCGCGGCGCTATGGGCCAGAGGCGCGTGGCCGTGAATATCCGGCGACTATGTGCCCGCATCGTGTGGGTGCCAAGCGATGGTATTGGCAGTTAACTCGAATGCCTAAGAAATCCAAAAAGAGAGGCGGAGGGCAGAAGCGGGCGCTAAGCGATATCTTCGCGCTTGCGGCGCATCTTGTTATATGCGCGGGCCGGGCCGGGTACGCGCCCGAAGAGTTAATTTTACCTCCTCGAGCAAGCCCGTAAAACGGGAAGCCTCGACGCTATGGCCGCCAAATCTTGCGCCCATGCAAAGGTCGGTGAGGCGAGCGACAGGCGCGGCGATTTCGCTGGCGCCCAGCGAGGCGGCGAACTCCACCGGAGTCTGCGAAGGCGATTTGCGCCATCCGGCCCTTTCGAGCAGGCGCAGCATGCGCTGATAGAAAAGTGAAGCAGCTTGCGCCGGCGGCGCCTCCAGCCCCAATTTAAGCCGGCAGGCAAACACCAGGCGCTGGCGCACGCGGCCGTTGCCGGCGAGCAGCAAAGCGATCGCGGCCAGCGCCAGCACGATCAGCTTCCATGGCGGTATCGAGTTCGCCGCTTCGCCCCAATTGCGCAGGCGCATGGCGCCGGCCGAACGGGCGCGCTCAAATGTCTCGCGGATGTTCACGGTCCAACGCCGAGACGCGCGCTGGACGCCCTGGGCCAGCGTAAGTTGATGGATGAAGTCGTAGTTCACCACCCAGTCGTTCCATTGCAATTGGAACCAGTCCCAGTAGAGGCCGAGTTGCGCCAGGAACCCGCCGGGGTGATCGTCGCTCGGCGGCGTGGGGTCGAAGGTGATCCAGCCGTGGCCCGGAAAGAAGACCTCCACCCAACTGTGCGCGTCGCTCGCGCGAATGATGTAGTCGCCGCCGACGCTGTTGTATTCGCCGGGAAGAAAGCCATTCACGTAGCGGGCGGGCACGCCGACGGCGCGCATCATCACGGTCATGGCCGCGGCGAAATATTCGCAATGCCCGGCGCGCTTCTCGAAGAGGAAGTAGGCCAGGGGATCGACCGGAGGCTTGCCGGAAAGGTCCAGCGTATAGCCGTAATTATTGCGGAGGTAACTTTCGATGGCGCGCGCCTTGTCGTAAGGATTGCTGGCGCGGGACGTGATCATCTCCGCCATAGCGGGGATGCGCGGATCGAGCTTGGGCAATTGCAGGTACAGCGCGCGAAGCGTTTCCGGATAGGCCCGCGAGGAGTTGCGGAGAACATCGGGCGGAATCGCGGGCAGCTCCGAGACCGCGTCGTAACGCAGATCGGCGAAATTGTGAAAAGGATTGGCCAGCGAGCCGGTCTTGTCGAGGGTGAGATAGGCGCGGCGAAGTGTGCGCGGGCCGCCCAGCGCCACGCCAAAGAATCGGCCGCGAAGGCGGGCCGGTTCCGGCGCCACGAAAACGGCGTCCGAAGCGACCGGCTCGAGCATCACAGTGTACTCAAACGGCAGCGCGTAGCGACGATCAGCCGTTGAGGTCGGCGGGACCTCGATCCAGCCGTCGTAGCCCTCGGTGAGCGCGTGCTGCTCGTGGCCTTCGGTATACCAGCGCCGGCCGTCAAACGTGGTGAGGGCGATGCCGCGCCAATGCATGCTTTTGGCGAAAAGCGCATTACTTTGCACCGTGATGCGCATGATCACGGCGCTGCTTTTCTTGATCTCGCCGATTTGGCCCAGCTCGACGTCGTCGGTAAAGCCGGAGATCAGCGAAGGCTGCAGGTTGAAGCCGGAGAGATAGCCGGCGTTGAATCGCGGGATCACGAAAAAAATGACCATCCCGGCCAGGAGCGCCGCCACGGCCACCCCGCCCGAAGTTATGCCCAGCGCCGTTTGCAGCTTGCGCGCCGGCGTTGATCCCGGCGCGATGTGCGGATACACCGCGCCTTCGGCGCTGCGACGCATTTCGAGTCCAATGAACGTGGAGATGGCCAGCGCCAGAAACACCAGGAAGAAGAATAAAAACGTCGTGTCCACGGTGAGGATGGCCGAGGCCAGCATGGCGCTAAACGCCAGCAAAGCGAGAAAGAGGTAGTCGCGCCTGCTCTTTGCGCTGAAAAGGCGGACGATCATGGCGAACAGCAGCAAATGAATCGCCGCCAATAATTTGGAGAAGAGCGTTGGGTTTTGCGCGTCGTTGGAGAGCAGCGGCGAAATCCACCACAAATCCACCTGGAAGTAGATAAAGTAGATGACCACGAGGAAAGTGGCCGTGCCGGGACTGAGCTCGGGTCCGCGGCCGTGCCACCAGCGATAGCCCTTGACCAGCACGGCCGCGGGCGCGAGCACGATCGTAACCAGGTCGAGCTTTCCGGTGGATACCAGCGCAAGCACGCTCACCAGAAGCATGAGAAACAGCGATATTTCAAAATAGCGGCTGAGCGCGGAGGAAGGCTCCGGGAAATTGGCGTGGCCCTCGATTTTTGCGGACGCGGACATGCGTGCGTCCAGTTTAGCACCGCGGCTCGGCGGCGCCGTTCGCGTCGCGCCAATCAGTAATCGCGGCAATCCGCGGCCGATTTCAGCATTCCGGCAGATGTAGCGCCGCCCTTCAGGGCGACATGCTGTTTTGCGGCCTTTGCGAACCTGCCAATCAGCAAGCGCGCCACCCGAGGGCGCGATCGAGCCATGTTGTCATTCTGAGCGGGTTTACGACGTACACACGAAGAATCTCTCCGGCAACGGCGACAGAGAGATTCTTCGTTCCGCAAAGCGGAATTCAGAATGACAAACTCGCTCTTTGACGCCTTCTTGGGAGCGCATTGAGCGCAGCCAACGCCGCGGCGGCGATTTTTTTTGTGGCGCTGGAGATGGGCAGGCGCTCGATCTTGGCGAGGGGTGGCGTGCGCACGTCGCCGCTTCGCGGCGCCCTCGGGGCTTGCAAAGCGCGCGCCCGCGATGCTGGCGCGTGCAAAGTGGGCGGCGGGAAGCCGTGCGTCGGCGACGTGACCGCCGGCAATTTGGCGACGCGCACCAGAAACGGAGCCAGCAGGATTCTGCGGAAGGTGACCGTGTGCCGCGCCGGCGGGAGTGGTTCGAGCGCCCCGGTGATGCCAAAGGCCGATTGCAGATAGCGCGAGAGTTTCTCGGGCGCCGGTCTTGCGGATTGGATCGCGGGGAAATGCCACAGCCTCGAAAACAAACTGCTGTGCTGGCCTTTTTGCCGCAGCAGCAGCGTGCGGCCGCGCGGGTCGAGCAAAACGGCTGCCGAGAGCGCGAGGCGAACGGACTTGGGCTTGCGGCGCGGAGCGGGCAGTCGCAGCGCGATTCCGAGCGCATGGGCTCGGCACCAGCGGGCGACCGGGCACACGGCGCACTGCGGCCCGCGCGGCGTGCACAGTGTCGCCCCGAGCTCCATCATCGCCTGATTCCAGTCTCCGGGGCTTGAGGGCGGTCCCGCAGCGGAGGCGGCTTGCGCGGGAAGCAGCGCGTTTGCGGCTGCGGCAAGCTCGCGCCATCGCTTCGGCCGCCGCAAATCTCCGCGAATGGCGCCAAGGCGCGCCAGCACGCGCGCGACGTTGCCATCGAGCACCGCGTGCGGCTCGCCGTAAGCGATGCTCAGTACGGCCGCGGCGGTGTAATGACCGATCCCGGGCAGCGCCAACGCTTCCTCGATTCGTCTCGGGAATTCGCCCGCGTGCCGGGCCACGATTTCTTTTGCGGCGCGATGCAGGTTGCGCGCGCGGCTGTAATAGCCGAGGCCCGCCCACGAGCGGAGCACGGCGTCCAGCCGCGCCCGAGCGAGCGCGTCGAGCGTTGGGAAGCGCGCCAGGAATCGCTGGTAATAGGGAAGCACGGCCGCGACGCGCGTCTGCTGCAGCATGATCTCGGAGATCCACACGCGGTAAGCATCGCGCGTCCTGCGCCAGTCCAGGTCGCGTTTGGCTTCAGCGAACCAGCCGAGCAGCTGCGTTTGAAACGCCGGCAGCTCGGCGGCCGGAATAAGTTCCCTTACCGGCGGCGGGATGGCGCGCGCCGGTATAGCGGCGAGATTTGCGTTTCGCGGCGCGACGCCGCCGGAGCGCACAGACATGCGAGGCATCAGGGTTGCATTGTCGCACGCGGCGCAAGCGCCGGCCCGGCATCAGAATCGATTGCCGACGGTCGGAGAGACCTCAGGTCCCGGCTGCACAACTCGCAGCCACCACCCCAACTCGCAGCCGAGTCGGGCCCGTAGTCGGGCCAGACCCGAGGCGGTTCGCACATCGTTGTCATTCTGAGTCCGCCCTGGGCGGGCGAAGAATCTCTCTTCAATATACGACAGAGAGAGCTTCGTTCCACAAATCGGAACTCAGAATGACATGTCCGGGGAGCTTTTGTACAAGCTGTAGCTTGCGGCTTCTGCCGCGCAAATTTGCGAGCGGATCGCGCAGCTACTCGAGGAAGGCGATGTAGGAGGTGCTCCACAGGCTGGTGGGAATGGAGCCGCGCGGCTCGGCCGTGAGAATGATCTTGAAGGTCTGCGGCAGGTCTACAAGTTCGCTCAGCACGGAGCGGTCGGAATCGGCTGGCTCGGCCGAGGCCAGATGGCGCAGAATCGCGTAGATATTCTCCCCGGCAGGCGCCATGGGCGTCTCGAATGCGCCGCACCGAAATGCCAGCACGGAATTGATCTCATAAAAGTGCCACGCCAGGCTGGCGCAGAGCGCCACGCCGTGCTCGAAAATGGCCTCGCGAGATTCGCGCGGCTTGCCGTCGGCTGGAATCGCCTCATCGAGCACCAGCAGAACGCGGCGCTCGTCTTCGCGGGCGAATTCGCGAACCTGCAGAGAGCCGGTCCTGGCCGAAGCCTTCCAATCCACGTGGCGCGCGCTGTCGGAAGTCTGGTACTCGCGGATGGAGTAGAGATCATGGCCACGCCCGCGCATGAAACTTTCGAGTTCGCCCGTCACCAGCGGCAGGATTTCGTAAAACTCTTCGCTCGGAGCTACTGAAGGGTAAACAATGGCCTGCATCCGCGATTCGACCTGGTGCGTTTTCTCCAGGAAACCGAAAGGGAATCTAGTTTGCAGTCCGATACTATCCTGATGGTAAATGCCGCGGTGCGGGAAAACGAGTTCGACGGCCTGTTGCATTTTCTGCTGCGCCGGCAAGTGGGGAAAGTAAACCGGCCTGGTGAGGATTTCTCCGGCCCGGTGCGTTCCGGGTTTGGACTTCGTATCGGCGCGCGGCCCGCGCGACCTATCCGCGCGTGCGGCGCGCGAGGCGCTGCCGCCCGTCAGGCGCGAGCGCGACGGCCTCGCGCCCACCAGGCGCAGTGAAAACGAGGGCAGCATCTTTTTGTGGTTCTCCAGCTCGGCCAGCGCCAGCACCGGCTGGTTCGCGAAAATATGTTCGGGCAGATCGAGCCGCAGCTCGACCCCGCTCAGCACTACCTGTGAAATGATTCCGGAGATCAGGATTCCGGCGAGCAAACAGGAAAGGGTCATGAAGAGCAGGTTATTTCCGGTGTTCAGCGCGGCCAGCGCGATGACAAAAATTCCCGCCAGATAGACGATGCCCTCGCGCGTCACGCGGTAATCCATGCGGTAGGCGAGCCATCGCAGCGGCGTGCGGCGGGCCAGTGCCGGAACCACCGTGAAGGCCACCCAGCCGGAGACCGCCAGCGCGCTCAACGCGGAGAAAGCCGCAGCCCAGGTCCTGCCGTCTTCCGCGGCCACGCTGGAGTAAAGCGCCAGCAGCAGCGCCGCGCCCAGTGCGAGGACGGAGATGGCGAAGGAGCGCCAGCCGGCCCAGTCGACTTTGCGGTCCGGCTTCGAGGCGAGCGAGACGAGGTGGGCGCGTCTGGCAAACGCGCGCAGGCTGCGGGAAATGGCAGCAGCGCTATTCATGCGGGTGTGGTTGCTTCGACGATGTAGCGCCGCCCTTCAGGTTGCAGTAGCGCCGGTGTCCCCGGTAAGAGGAGACCGGCGCGTTAAAAAACTCGTGCGGCAAGATGCCCGGTCGAGATGTGCCGGGCTGAAGCCCGGCGCTAATGGCGATCGCATCCTGTTACCTACAGCGGAACCGGTGTGGAATCGATGATCTCGGCGAGGATGGTTTCCGCCTGCGCGGTTTTCTTCTGCGTGGTGGCGTAGCGCGCGTTCACCACCACGCGGTGCGCGAAGACGGGCAGCACCAGTTGCTTGAAGTCGTCGGGCAGGCAGAAGTCGCGCCCCTCGATGAACGCGCGGGCCTGGGCCGCGCGTTGCAGCATCAGCGACCCGCGCGGACTCACGCCGAGTATCAGCCGTTCGTTTTGCCGCGTCTTTTCGATGATGTCGAGCGCATAGTCGAGCAGGCTATCGTCCACGCGCACGCCTTGGGCGGCCTGCTGCATGGCCAGGACGTCGCCCGCTTCCATCACCGGCCGCACGCTCGCGCCGCTCTGCGCGTCGACATGGCTGCGCAAAATTTCTTTCTCCGTTTCGCGCGAGGGATAACCCATGCGGATGCGGATCAGGAAGCGGTCCATTTGCGATTCGGGCAGCGGATAGGTGCCGTGATGCTCGATGGGATTTTGCGTGGCCAGCACCATGAAGGGCTGCGGCAGCGCGTGCGTGTGCGCGTCCACGGTCACTTGCGCTTCGTTCATGGCTTCGAGCAGGGCGGACTGCGTCTTCGGTGTGGTGCGGTTGATCTCGTCGGCCAGAACGATATTGGCAAAAATCGGGCCACGCTTGAATTCAAACTGCTGTTCGGCCTGATTGAAGATGCTGATGCCCACGACGTCGCTCGGCAGCATGTCCGAGGTGAACTGGATGCGCTGGAACGAGCAGTGGAAGGAATGCGCCAGCGCCTGCGCCAGCGTCGTCTTGCCCACGCCGGGCACGTCTTCGATCAGCAGGTGGCCTCGCGCCAGCAAGGCCACCAGCGCCAGCTCGATGGCTTCGTCCTTGCCGCGAATCACGCACGCCACGGCGCCTTGCAATTGCGCAACCAGCGAAGAAGTGGCCGCAGTGGTCATGGCGATGTTCGGCGCTTTCATTGACGCTTCCTGAAGCATCTGCTACAAACGAGGAACGCGGGCGATTAGCTCAGTGGTTAGAGCGCTCCCCTCACACGGGAGAGGTCCAAGGTTCAAGTCCTTGATCGCCCACCAATCGGACTCCCCGCGTCGTCCGGATTCTCCATTCTGCCATCGTTTGCGCGCCGCATGGAAGCAATCCTCGCCCCTCTGTGCTTAATCTTTGCCTCGCAGAAATTTGATGAAACGCCTCCTCTGCGAATGCTACATCCGCAAGCACAGCGCAAAACCCGCGCCCGAGCCGGGTGCGGCGGGATCGTCAGGCGCAATGCATCAAATGATGCGCGGCGGCCTCGCGCGAAAGTCGGCGAATACAACTGCAGCGCCGCCGGATATAATGGCGCGAGTGTCCGCAGAGCAAAACTTGCCCGTGAATCAAGAGGAGCGAAAGCGGGGGCGGCGATGACGACTATGGTGCGATTTCTGCAATTCTTTACTCTGGGCACCTGGATTGGCGCCGCGCTCTACTTCGGCGCGATTGTGGCGCCCGCGGCATTCTCCGTGCTCACCGCGGACCAGGCCGGAGCGCTGGTGGGCTTGACGCTGGGCCGCCTGCACCTCATGGGGCTCGTGGCCGGCGTGATTTATCTTCTGGTGACTGCGATCTGGGCGCGTTCGGCGGCGACGCTGCTGCGTCCGGCGCCGCTGCTGGTGCTGGTCATGGTGGCGCTGACGTTCATCTCGCAGTTCTGGGTGAGCGGAACGATGGACGCGCTGCGTGCGCAAATGGGTTCCGTGTCCGCGACGCTCGCGCCAAACCAGCTGCGCATCTCCTTCGACCGTCTGCATCGCATTTCCGTGAACCTGGAGCTGGCCGTGCTCATCGCCGGGCTGCTGGCGCTCTTCTTTACCAGTCGCATTCCGAGGAATGCTCCCTGAACGAGCCGCGTTTCCATGCCCGCACCCTGACGCGGGCACACAACTAAGTTCGCGCTGTGAACGAACATGCCGGGCTGGAGCCCGGCGCTCCAGAGCGGCGCTCCTGAGCTTCTGTTAGAATCGCATTCAGGCTATCGTTCCGCCCATGATCACGCTTTTCGGAAATAACGATCCGCCGCCGTCGCTGCTCGAGCGCCTGAAGAAATCGGTGGGCAAGACGCGCTCGGAAATTGCCGCGCGCGTGGAAGGAATTTTCGCGGGGGACCGGCGGCTCGATCCGGAGCAGCTTCGCCGCCTGGAAAACGCGCTGTTGGCCGCCGACTTGGGCGTGCGCACAACCAAGGAGATGCTGGACGCCGTTCGCCAAGCGGCCGAGCAGGAGCCCCTGCATGACGCGGGCCAATTGCGCGACGCGCTGAAAAAGCAATTGCTGGGAATCCTGAGCGCCGTTCCCGCGAGCGCGAAGTCGAATGGCGCTGCCGCGGACGTGCGCCCGCGCGTAATTTTCGTGGTCGGCGTAAACGGCACGGGCAAAACCACGACCATCGGCAAACTGGCGCATCGTTTGCACGAAGGCGGATCCACGGTGATGCTTTGCGCCGGAGACACCTTTCGCGCCGCCGCCGTCGAACAGCTCGCCGTGTGGGCCAGCCGCACCGGTTCGGAGCTGATCAAGCAGAAGGCTGGCGCCGATCCCGCGGCCGTGGTCTACGACGGACTCACGGCGGCTCGCGCGCGGGGCGTGGACTACGTCATCGTGGACACCGCCGGGCGTCTGCATACCAAATCCAACTTGATGCAGGAGCTGGAAAAAATGAAGCGCACCGCGGCCAAGCTTGTTCCCGGCGCGCCTCACGACGTGCTGCTCGTGCTCGACGCCACCACGGGCCAGAACGGCCTCGCGCAGGCGCGCGAGTTCACCACCACGGCCGGCGTCACCGGCATCGTGCTCACCAAACTCGACGGCACCGCCCGCGGCGGCATCGTCATTCCCATCGTGCGCGAATTGGGCCTGCCGGTCAGCTTCGTGGGAACCGGCGAGACGGCCGACGACCTCGCGCCGTTCGATGCGCAAACGTTTGTGAATTCTCTCTTCGATTAATCAGCGATGCCGCGCCAAGCGCCCGAGATGAAAGCGACCTCCGGCAGCATCGCGGACGCGCACACGCGCGACCGCGCCCTTGACCAAAACAATGACCAAGCCCAGGACCAGGAATATATGGCGCGAGCTTTGGAGCTCGCCGCCCAGGGGCAAGGCTTGGCGAGCCCCAATCCCATGGTGGGCGCGGTGCTCGTGCGCGACGCCCGCGTTGTGGCGGAAGCCTTCCACACCTACGACGGCTTGCGCCACGCCGAGATCATCGCCCTCGAAGCCGCGGGCGAGAACGCTCGCGGCGCAACCCTGTACATCAATCTCGAGCCGTGCTGCCACACGGGGCGCACCGGTCCCTGCACACGCGCGCTGATTTCGGCTGGCATCGCGCGCGTCGTTGCGGCGATGCGGGATCCCAATCCGCGGGTCGCGGGGCGCGGATTCCAGGAGCTGCGCGCGGCGGGAATTCGCGTGGATGGCGACGCGGATTCCAACCCCGATTCGGATCCCCATTTGGAAAAGGCGCGCCGCCTCAACGAGGCGTTCGCCTGGTGGATTCGCAAGCGGCGCCCCTTGGTTACGCTCAAAACGGCGCTGACGCTCGATGGCAGCCTGGTGCTGCCGCGATCACGCAATGGAAACCAGCCGCGCTGGATCACCTCGGAAATTTCTCGCGCCGAGGTGCACCGTATGCGGCACGCCTCGGACGCGATCATGACCGGCATCGGCACGATTCTTGCCGATGATCCGCTGCTCACCGATCGCAGCGGGCTGCGGCGCCGGCGGCCGGTCCTGCGCGTAATTCTCGATTCGCGGCTGCGGCTCAGCCCGAAGTCGCAGGTGGTTCGCTCCGCGCAAGGCGACGTGCTGGTGTTTACCTGCGCCAGTACGTCGAGCGCTCGCGCCAAAAAGCTGAGCGCGCATGGCGCTAAGGTTTTTCACGTGCGCGCGCGCCGCAGCCGCCCCGACCTGCAAACCGTGCTCGAAGAACTGGGCCGCCGCGATATCCTGAGCGTGATGCTCGAGGCCGGCCCGCTGCTCAACCAGGCGGCTCTCGAAGCCGATGTGGTGGAGAAAGTTCGCCTGTTCTACGCGCCCACGCTCGTCGGGCTCGGTAGTTCTCTGCCGGGCTTGCCTTCGCGCAAAAGTGCGCGATCGCTTCGCGTGCGCGAGCTCTCCGGCATTCGCACGGAAACTTTTGGCCCCGACTTCGCCGTGGAAGGATACCTCCGCGATGTTTACCGGGATCGTTGAGCACGTCGGGCGCGTCGAAGCGCTCGATAAGAGCGCGGTCGGAAAAGATGCGCTCGATAAGAGCGCCGTCGAAAAGGGCGCCCTCGAAGGCGCGCTCGAAACCGGCACGGCAGGCGGCCGGCTGCGCGTGCATGCCGGACCGCTGGCCGCTTCGCTCGCCGTATCCGGCAGCATCGCCGTGAACGGCTGCTGCCTTACCATCGTGGAGATTAGCGGCGAAGTTTTCGCCGCCGATCTCTCTTCGGAAACGCTGCGCCGCACTTCCTTCGCGGAGATCAAAGCCGGCACGCGCGTGAATCTGGAGCGTCCGCTGACGGCGGGCAAGGAGTTCGGCGGCCATTTCGTGCAAGGCCACGTGGACGGCATCGGCCGCGTGGCCCATTGGGAAGAACGACGGGAAGCTGATGGCGCGAACTGGTGGCTGGGCGTGCGTCTGCCGCGAGAGCTTGCGCGCTACGTGGCCATGAAGGGCTCGATCGCCATTGATGGAATCAGCCTGACCGTGGCGAATATCGCGGGCGACACCGTCGAAGCGGCAATTATTCCCTTCACCTACGCGAATACAAACTTGCAGGCGCTGCGCGTGGGCGACGCCGTCAACCTCGAAGCCGATATTTTGGCAAAGTATCTGGAACGCTTGCTGGAAACGCGCCGCCCCGCCGCGTCCGCCGCGCTTAGCGTCGACCGGCTTGTCGAGGAAGGATTCTGAGAAACGCCACGCTTCGCAAACGTGGGCGCCGCACTGCGGCGCCCCACAGAAACTGGCGATAGCCCTGTAGCGCCCGGGTTCAGTCCGGCTAGAGCCCGGCACGCGCGCTTTTCTAGCCGCGCGTGGGGCGCGAGCCGACGCTCTCTCGCTGGCGCGACCTCACGCGCGCGCCGCGAGCATAGAGCACAATTCCGAACAGCACCGCGAGCGCCGTCCCGCTCGCGAGCTTGACCTCGAATAGCAGCTTGTTCTCCGTCTCGCCCGGCGGAATGAACGACAGCACGATCCCCAGCAGCACAACCAAGAAACCCAGCCCGCCGGCGATCCATACGCCGATTTTGCCGCCGGGGATCAGCACCGCGCCCGGCGTTTTTTCTCTCCCCGGGCGATAGGCCAGCTTGATCACCGCGGCATACATGTAGAGAAACGGGATGAAGTAGAGGATCACGGTCGCATCCACGAGGATCTGATAGGCGCTGACGGTGGTCTCGCTGATCTGGCTCAGCAGCAGAATCGCGCCAGAAATAATCGCCTGCACCAGGATGGAAATGTGCGGAGTCTTCCAGCGCGGATGAACTCTGCCGAAGGCGGAAGGCAAATATCGGTCCACGCCCACCATAAACGGCACGCGCGCAATTCCCGTCACCGTGCTGCCTACGCCGCCCGCGTTTCCCACCGTGACCAGCAGCGCGGCGATGATGCCGATCGCGCCGACCTTTAGAACCGCCGACGCCGCGGTGATGGCCTGGAAGACGCCGCTCTTGGGGTCGACGGCGGTGTCTTTCAGCAACGCCAGGACCGCAACCGTGCCGGCGATGTAAATCAGCGCGATGAGCACGCCGGAGCCGAAAATGGCGCGTGGCAAAGTCTTGCGCGGGTCGCGCACTTCGTCACTCATGGTGGAGACCAGCTCCAATCCCGTGAACGCAAACGCCAGCTGCGGCCAGAAGTTCACCGAATCCCAATTCCATCGCGGCCACATGCCGGCCCAGGTGAAGTGCGTCACCGAGCCGTGCGCACGCCACATCGCGAATGCCATGGCCACCAGGATCAGCAGCGGAAGATATGTGCACAGGCCGCCCGCGTTCTGCAGCCATTTGCCGATGCGCAGCCCGATGATGTTCAGGTACACCGCCACGAAGAGGAGCACGAACGAGCCCGCGAGCAAAAATGTGCGGTTCTGCGCCAGGCTTGCCGCGCCGATACCGCCCACGTAGGCGCTCATGGCCGTGCTGGCAAAACACAGGCCGGGCAGATAGAAAAGCGTGTACACCCAATACGTCCAGCCGGCCACGAAGCCGTGAAATTCGCCAAAGGCGTCCCGCGACCATGCATAGAGGCCGCCCTCTTCCGGGAAGCGGCTGGAAAGTTCCACGATCACCAGCGCCGTGGGCACAAAGAAAAACACGGCGGCGATAATCCACAAGCTGATCGAAGAGGCGCCATTGTGCGCGGCCGCGGCAATCCAGCGCGGGCCAAGCACCGTGGCGATGTTGAAAAGCAGTACATCCCAAAAGCCCATCACCCGGGGCAGTTGCGGATGCGCGGCGGCTTCGGAAGCAGCAGTCATGGGCCCGGCGAAACGATAGCAGAGTTTCCACCGGTTTGTAGCGGCGACGTTATATCGTCGCGTCGAGAGCCGGGATGAGCTCGTCCTGCAGGCGGAAATTGCGGAGGAAAGGATCCTCGGAAGCCTCAAACTCCTCCCAGGGCCCGAAAAACGCGACCTTACCTTCCTGCAAAAAAACGAGCTTATCGGCGATCTTTTTGCCGAGATGCGTATCGTGAGTGACGACGACGGAAGTTTTATGCATGGCCTCTTTGAGCTTGAGGATCAGGTTGCTGGTGTGCGCGGCCATCAAGGGATCGACCATCGTGGTCGGCTCGTCGTAAAGAATCGCCTCAGGATCCTGTGCCAGAGCGCGGGCGATGGCCACGGCGCGTTTCATGCCCGTGCTGAGCTCGTCGGGAAGCTTATCGAGGAACTCGCTGATTTCCAGCATCTCGGCCAGCTCGGCCACGCGCGCGTCGATTGCTTCCGGAGAGAGGTCCGGGCGCTCGTCGAGAGGAAACTCGATGTTCTCGCGGACGGTGAGGGAATCGAAAAGCGCGCCGGACTGAAAGACCATGGTTACGCGCCGGCGAATCTGCACCAATTCCCGCTCGGTCCAATCGGTGATGTCCTGGCCGGCCACGATCACGCGCCCCGAATCAGGTTTCAGGAAGCCGAGGATGTGTTTCAGCGTGACGGATTTGCCTACGCCGCTGCGCCCCATGATCACGCAGGTCTCTCCGGGATCGACGGTGAAGCTGACCCGATCGAGCACCACATGATCGTCGAAGGATTTGCTGACTTCGCGGAACTCGATGTAGTGATCCATTGCGCAGTCTTGCCAGCGGCGAAGCTTATTTTACGGCGGAAGCCCGAAACCTGATGAAGGCAAATTATGATGAAGGCAGCCGGGATCAAAAGCGCAATCATAAGTCACTTTGTTTACATGATGTTGCATGGGACATGGGCAGCCCATGCAGCCGATGAGAGAAACCTGGAAATCCACAGGTCCATTCTCTCCGCCTGAGACTCTAGACTTGACAGAGGGCGTAGGAACGCATATATTAGCAGTCGCCTGAGAGGAGTGCTAAACGCAGACCTCGAAGGTCACCCCGAATATCGCACGGAGGACAACTTACGATGGCAGTCAACGTGACTCCCTTGCATGACCGCGTGCTAGTCAGGCGCATCGAGGAGA
>DASPYR010000302.1:0-4483 GCA_035636675.1 Rugosimonospora sp.
CCCTGTCTCTGAACTGTTCCTTAGAACAGTAGATTTGCTTTGAAACAGGCCGTAAATTGGCCCACTACGGTTCGATTTTCGTCATCGTGGCTTCTCACCCGAGCCGAAGAAAGGACTCCAAGAGACAATGGCGGACGATTCTGGTCTTGTCGAATTCAAACAAGGGATCGCGCTTTTGCAAAAAGGGTATTCAGCCGAGGCTGTTGAATATTTGCAGCACGCAGTCGAACTGAAGCAACAAAATCCCTATTACCTTTCGTTTCTGGGAGTGTCCATGGCCCGTGCCCTGCAGAAGTGGGCGGCTGCAGTGGAACTTTGCAGGAAAGCCGTCAGCATGAGGCGCAACGAGCCGCAGCTATACCTGAACCTGGCGGAGGTTTACATGTCTGCCGCGCGGCGCAGGGATGCTGTGGAGACACTTGATGCCGCCTCCAGATACTGCGCACCCGATGCTCGCATAAAGCGAATGCGCGGCAGATTTGGCGAACGGTGCTCACCGGTCCTGCCATTTCTCGAGCGCAGCAATCCGTTGAACAGAAGCCTGGGCAGGTTGCGGCAGCGCTTGCTGGAACGCCTGGGGAAGCATACGCGGCACCAGATGCAGCAAACCGGGCTTAAAGCGGAGCAGCGAAATCAGGGAATGAAATAGCCGCTCTTGGCCAAAATGGCGTAATCGCGTCCCTTCTTCCCAAACGACGACGCCAGGCGAACGTCCAGCTTGTGTGGTTTGCCCTCGGCTCCATTGGCGGAGGTGTAATATCCCAGCGTGTAGCGCGTCTTGATCCGCTCGATTAGCGCGCGGAAGGTGGAATCGAGAGAGCCCATGTTCTGCGCATCGAAGATCTCGCCGCCCGTTTCTTCGGTTACTTTGTGAATGTCCACCAGCCCCTTAATCAACCCCGCGGCGAAGCGCATGGCCGGCGGGTTATTGCCCGGCACCTTCAAATTATAGAGCACGGCGTCTGCCGCGATCATTTCCGTGACGATATCGCGCGTGCCTTCTCCGCCGGCATCGGTGCCCACGTCATCGCTGATCAAAAGGACCACCCGGCGGCCCTGCGGCATGGTCTCGAGAAAATACTTGGCGGCGTCGAAGATGCCGTCATTGATATTGGTGGCGCCGCCCGTGTGGAATGTATTGATCTGCTCCGCAATCTTGGCCTTGTCCTTCGTGAAGGGCGCGCTCAATTGGGCTTCGTTGGAAAACGTAAACAGCGCCACTTCGTCTTCGCTCTTAAGAGCTGCCAGAGCCGTGCTCGCAGCGTCACGCAGGGGGCCCAGGAAGGGGCCGATGGAATCGCTGAGATCCAGCACCAGCGCCACATTTAGAGGAAATGCGTCGCGGCTAAAGACGGTTAGCTTTTGCGCCGCGCCATCTTCGCGAACCTCGAAGTCATTTTTCTTCAGATCGGCCATGATTTGCCCGCTCTTGTTCTTGACGGTCGTGTCAATCATGACCAGGTTCACGTCCACGTGAATGGCCTCTTGGCTTTGATCTTGCGCCGGAAGGGGGATGGGGAAAACGTACCCGATCACTGCGATCAGCAAGACACCAAGGCCTCGTAAACCTCGCGTGCGTAGAGGGGATCTTGCGATTTCCATCGCCGTTTGTGGGCCGGGCGGCCACATACGCGCACCGCCTCAGAAGGGTTCTCCGGTCCACCCGGAAGTTATTGTGGGAGCGGCCTTCTGCTATTGCAAGAGGGATAGCAGCCGAAAAATCCGCCTAAAGGCGCAAGCAAAGCGGCTTACGTTCCGCCGTTCGTGGCGGCCAGGTCATTCTTGATGACTTTTCCGCCCTTCATCACAAATTTCACCCGCTGAAGTTCGGTGATGTCGGCGAGCGGGTCGCCGGAGACGGCGATCAGGTCTGCGTACTTGCCCTTCTCGACGGATCCGATCTGGTTCTGCCATCCCAGCGCTTCCGCGTTCACCATGGTTCCGCTCTGCATGGCCCGCGCCGGACTCATGCCGGCATGCTTCACCAGCATCTCGAATTCGAGTGCCTGCGTGCCATGCGCGAAGGTTGAGCCATCCGCTCCGCTGCCCACCATGATTTTCAGCCCCTTCGTGTTTACGGCCATGGACACGGCCTTCTCGAAAATGGGGATCATGCGATACTTGCCGCCGGTATTTTTCGCGTCGTTATCATCCATATACGGCTCGATGTACCGTTGGAACGTCGGCTCGTAATACAGTTTCTTGGCCAGCATCATATTGATTTCGTCCTGATCCAAGCCGAAGCCGTGCTCGATCGTGTCGCACCCGGCGATGATGGAGTTCTTCAGCCCCTCGCCACCGTAGACGTGGCAACCCGTCTTTTTGCCCAGGCGATGCGTTTCATCAATCAGCGCCTGCAAGACGGGCATCGGATAGGTCACTTCGTATTGCGCCTGGCCGGTGGGCGTGAACGAATAGGCCCCCGCCGGGAAGAGCTTGATCCAATCCGCGCCATGCTTGATCTGCTCGCGCACGGCTGCGCGCGCGTCCTCCACCGAACGGACCACCGTGCTGGCCAAGGGATTGTCCGGCGCGGCGGGGTTCGGGGGTTTGGCGCCCCAGACGATGCCGAGGGTCGATACCTGGTACCTGGGCCCGTCGACGCGGCCCTGGTTGATGGCGTCGCGGATGGCAATATCGCCGTATCCATTCCCGTGGCTGCTCATGTCGCGCGCGGCGGTGAAACCCGCTCGCAGATTGGCCTGCACGTTTGAAATGGCGAGCGCCATGGAATTTTCCGTCGTTCCGTTTGGCTTGCGCGCGTCGAACATGTGCGTATGGGCGTCGATCAAACCCGGCAGGACGGTCGCCTGGCTCAGGTCAATCACTTGCGCTCCGGCGGGAATCTTCACCTGACCCTCTGGTCCTACCTCGGTAATTCGCTCGCCTTGGAGAACGATCATTTGTTTCGTCAGCATCGCGCCGTTCTTGCTGTCAAACAAACGACCGGCGCGCACCGCAATGGTTTGCGGCGCCGGCGGGCATTTGTAGATGCCGCCGTCAGAACCGACGCACGGCGTGGGTCCCGCCCCGCGCCACGGGGCCGGGGGCGGCTGCACCTGCGCGCCCACCGTCATGGCCCCCAGCAACACCATGCATGCCGCCAGCATAAACAAGACCATTAGTCCGCGCCGCGGCCCTGGCGCCGCTGCTTCCGAAATCGAGCGTGCTCCCGCCCGCACAGATTTATGCGCCGTTCCCTGTGCTCTTCCATTCCGATTGATGTTCTTCATCATCGCTCCCTCACGATCAAGCCGCTCGGGCCCAATCCGGCGCGGAGTCTATCCCCCGACGCTTGCCGATGTCAACAAACCGACACAAACCGGCACATCGGCTTCCGTCAAGAGTCAGCCCAAGGAAACGACGGGATCAGCCCATGGTACTGTTTCTGCACCCGAGAGAATGGAGGGCGTCGTGGTCCTAGCACAAGCCACAGGCCCGCTGCTCACGCAGTGGGAAAATTTCTATGTCATCGTCGGCTCGTCGGCCGGAGCACTAACGGGACTGCAGTTCGTGGTGATCGCCCTGATCGCGGAAGTGGAAGCGTTGAGAGGCATGCTGGAGATTCGCGCGTTCGGTACGCCAACGGTGGTGCACTTCTGTGCGGCGCTGCTCATTTCGGCGATCTTGAGCGCGCCATGGCCCGCGCTCTCCGGCGCTGGGCTTGCGCTGGGGGCCAGCGGGGCGGCGGGGGTGGTCTACGCGATGATGTTCATCAGGCACGTGAGGCGGCAGACCGGTTATAAACCGGATACCGAGGACTGGGTTTGGTATGCGGCGCTTCCGCTGGTGGCGTACGCAACGTTGTTAGGCGGAGCGATCCTGCTCGCGTGGTATCGAACGGTGTCTCTATTCGTGATCGCCGGGACCACGCTCCTGCTGCTGTTCGTGGGGATTCACAATGCCTGGGATACGGTCACTTACGTTGCCATCGTGCACGGGCAGCGGCCGAAGGAAAGTAAGGGCCAGGGCTAGCCTTGCACGCGTCGGCGACCGCGATATCGAGAACACTCACCCAGTGCTCCACTCTTCCGCATCCCCGGCGCGTGCCTCTCGAGCGCGAGCACTCGCGCGATAAAAAAGTCGCGCGTGCTGGAATTGTCACAGCAGGTCCCGATGGGATGAGGATTGGGAGCCGACGTTTGGGCACGGCGACGTTCGGCGCGAAGAGGCGTGCTCGCGGTGCACGTTGACAATCGAGCCGTCCATCGCGCTCACGTTGACTTCGGTGATGCCGCGCTGCCCCGGCCGCGTGATCTCGAAGGAATACACCAACCGGCCGTGCTCGCTTTCGAGCTCGCTATCCTTCACCGTGCCGGGAACCGCCTGCAGCGCCGTTTCGCGCGCCTGCTCCGCGCCGACTTTCGCTTGCGCCTCGTCGGCCTGCAATTCGGGAAAATGCACAAACGCCATCGTCCCCATAACCAGCATTGCGTAAATCACCGCCGCGAATATCTTGGCTCGTTTCATGGACTCTCTCCTT
>DASPYR010000303.1:0-4782 GCA_035636675.1 Rugosimonospora sp.
TGCCCAACCTTGAAGCGAGGAGAGGGTTTACGGGTGCCCCACCTTTCTCTTAAAGCGCAAGCGCCGCTTGCGCGTTAAAAAAAGAAGTCTGAAAGGTGGGATCTTCTTGACTTTCAGTGTAGCGGATCGATCCGAACTAAACCTCCGAAGCTACTCCACCGCCAATCATTTGGATAAGCGACCCATGCGCGGCCGCCTTCGTTACGTTTGCCCCCGCAGGAGTCTGGCAGCGCGTGATATGTTCGGCTCGCCATCGGCAGCGTCGCCATCCGAGTCGCTTCCGTTTGTCCCGGTAACGTCCTTAAAATTGTCGCCGGGAGTATCTCCTTCGCCCGGGGCGAGAAACAGATTCGCCTGCAAACCGTGCTGTTTCGTGTAGAGCTCGAAATACCGGCCGCCCGTTGCATATAGAGATTCGTGCGTCCCCTGCTCGATGATTCTGCCTGCCTCGATCACCAGGATTTGATCCGCTCTGCGAATGGTGGAGAGGCGGTGGGCGATCACAAAGGTCGTGCGTCCCTGCATGAGATAGGAAAGGCCGTGCTGTATCAAAGCTTCGGATTCGGAATCCAGGCTCGAAGTCGCCTCGTCCAGAATCAGAATTCGCGGATCGGCGAGAATGGCGCGCGCGATGGAGATCCGCTGCCGCTGTCCGCCGGAAAGTTTGACCCCGCGTTCGCCCACTAGCGTGTCGTATCCCTGCAAAAACGATTCCGCGAATTCATCTACCCGCGCAATGCGGCAGGCGGCTTTCATCTCTTCCTCGCTGGCCTCGGGCCGGGAGAAAATCACATTTTCGCGGATGGTTCCGTCGAAGAGAAACGTTTCCTGCAAAACGACTCCCAATTGCGTTCTGTAGCTGCTGAGCCGCACCGTGGAGAGGTCGGTGCCATCCACCAAAACCCGGCCCGACGTGGGCGTGTAAAATGCAGCGATCAGGCCGATGATCGTCGATTTGCCCGCCCCGGAAGGACCCACCAGTGCGGTCACGGTGCCGGGCCGCGCCTGGAAGCTCACGTCGTGCAGCACCGGTTTGCCTTCCGCGTAAGTGAAATCCACATTCTCGAACGCGACTTCGCCCACGATTTTTCCGATCGAGACGCTGCGCTTCGGGTCCTGGTCCTCCGGTTTCTCCGCCAGAATGTCGCTGGTGCGTTCGAGGCCGGCCATTCCTTCGGTGAGCTGCGTGCCGATGCTCACGATCTGCGAAACCGGCGCGATCAGCAAACCCAGAAATGCGATGTAAGTCAGAAATGTTCCCAGCGTCATCGTTCCGGATATGATGCGCGTGGTGCCGAGATACAGGATCAATGCGCTCACAATTCCAAAAAGGACGGTCGACGATAGACTCATGACCGATGTTGCCGTCAGCGTCTTCAACACATTGTCCAGCAGCCGCTGCACTCCGCCGGCGAAAACTTCCTCTTCCCGCCCCTCGGCGTGGTATCCCTTGACCACCCGCACTCCCCCGAGCGATTCGGTGAGCCGCCCGGTGACCTCCGCGTTCAATTTTGAGCGTGCCCGAAAAATCGGGCGGATCGTGCCGATAGCCTTGTTTAAGGCGAATCCGAAAGCGAACAGGACCCCAGCAGCCACAGCGGTCATGAAAACGCTGATTCGCAACAGTATGACCAGCGCAAAGGAAGCGGTCATCAAGCTGCCGGCAAGCTCCACCAGGCCCGTGCCCATAAGGTTTCGCAGGCCCTCCACGTCGGTCATGATCCGCGACACCAGACTTCCCGTCTTATTCACATCGTGAAAAGTGATGGACAGGCGTCCGATGTGCGCTTGCACCCGCTTGCGCAGCTGCGCGATCATGCGCTGGGCTGCTTTGGACAGGAGTTGCGTCAGCGTGAAGGAGGTCACGCCTTGAATCGCCGTAGCGGCAATGATGGCCAGAGCCAGCGGAGCCAGCAGCCGGATTTGGCGCTTGCCGATGACGTTGTCGACGAGAAATTTCGTCGAGGCGGGCAGCACCAGCCCCGCCAGCCGATTGATCGCCATCAGCCCCAGTCCCAACAGCAAAAGAGCTCGCTGCGCACGAAGGAACGGCCAGGCTTCCTTTAACAGATGCAGGAGCCCGGCGGATTTTCCCTTCAAGGCATGCTTGGATTCCGCGGCGCCCCCGTGGCTCCGCACGAAAGGCCCTGTCCTCCCGCTTATTCCGGTAATCGCCATCTCCTCTATTGTCGTATATCTCGCGGCGAAATGCCCGCCCAGCCAGGCGTCAAACAGGCAGGAACTCAGTTGCTGCGCCAGTTTCCGGGAATGCCGTTTCTCGGACTTCGCCGAAGGCGGTTTGCCGCAGCGCTAGCTTTTAAAGGCCCTCCCACTTCCCCTCTGGCTATCGTCTAACGACCGCGGAATCCCGTCCACTACAGGCTTCCCTATATAGCCTTTTCCTCGGCTCCGTCATAGGATTTCCCGCAAGAATGAGTCACTAATGGGCCCCATGAAAACCCCTAGCTAGGCCAGTGGACTGGGCAATGGTTGCGACGAGCTGAGAGCGCCATGCCACACAGGCTACCGGTGATCCGGCGGAATAGAGTCCGCGCTCGTTACAGAACGCATTGCCTTGCCGAGATAGGAGGCAAAATGGCAGAGACCAGCAAGAGGTTTTGTTTCCAAGCACAGTTTGTGATGAATCTCGGGCTGTTCGTTTGGCTCGCGTTGACGTTTGGCCCGGCCCTGTGGGCACAGTCGACCGCCATCCTCAAAGGAACCGTCACCGATCCATCCGACGCTGTCGTGGCAAAGGCAAAAGTGACGGTACGCAACGAAGGAACAGGCGTGCAGTTGGAGACGCAAACGAATGAAGCGGGGGAATACCTGGTTGCCGGTCTGCCCGTGGGCTCTTATCGGCTGGAGGCGAGCGCGCCCGGCTTTCAGACGATGGTAGTCACTGGACTCCGGCTCGGTGTTTCCGGGACCGTCATCGAAAATGTGAAGCTCGAAGTAGGCGCAACGACGCAGGAGGTGACGATCAGTGAACAACCTCCCGTGCTCGAGGCCAGCACGATGACCGTGGGCCAGACCATCATGCAGCGCACGGTGCAGGAGATTCCGCTGAACGGGCGGCACTTTGTGGATTTGACGCTGCTCAGTCCCGGGACGGTGACGCCGCCGCAGAACGGTTTTTTGACCGCGCCGCTGCGTGGCCAAGGATCGTTTGGCGTAAACACCGCCGGGCTGCGCGAGGATATGGTCAACTACATGATCAATGGAATTAATCTGAGCGATCAGCTGCAGAATCAGATTACTTTCCAACCCTCCATAAACACGGTGCAGGAATTCAAGGTTGATAATTCCACCTTCAGCGCTGAGTATGGCCGCAACGCCGGCGCCATCATCAATATTGCCACGCGCAGCGGAACGAACGACTTTCACGGCGAGGTCTTCGAGTTTCTCCGCAATGACGCGCTCGACGCCACGAACTTCTTTACCTTCGCGCCCGCCACCAAACCTCCCTTCAAGCGCAACAATTTCGGCGCCGACGTTGGCGGGCCGGTGCTAAAAGATAAAGCTTTTTTCTTCGCCAGCTACGAAGGTCTGCGGCAGCGCCAGGGCATTTCCCTCACCACCGGCGTGCCGACTGACGCGCAACGCGCTGCCGTCACCGATCCCGTGATCCAGAAGCTTTTGCCGCTGATTCAGCATGCCAACGGGGTCGACGCCAGCGGCAATCCCGCCTTCAATGGCGCGGTTGCGGCGCCCGTGCAAATTGATCAGGGCACAGGTGACCTGCAATTCAACCTGGGCGGAAGTGATCGCCTGCACGGTTACCTGGCTCTTCAGGAAGATACGCGCCAAGAACCGACACTCGCAGGCCACACCCTGCCCGGCTGGGGCGACACGCGTCATGCCCGGCGCCAGATTGTGACCCTGAACGAAGTGCATATCTTCGGGCCGAATCTCACCAACGAAGCGCGTGCGGGCTATAACCGTATTCACATCCTCTTCACGCCGAATCAACTGCTCAACCCCGCCGATTTTGGGATTGCGAATGGCATCAGCGCACCTATCGGCCTGCCGCAAATCATCGTCGGCGTAAATGGCGTGGCCGGTTCCCTGAACATCGGCGGCGAGACCAATTTGCCGCAAGGGAGAGGCGACACCACAGCAGCTTTCAACGATACCCTGCACTGGCTGCGAGGGCGTCACGCGTTCGCATTCGGCGGCGAGGTTCGCAGGTTCTACAACAACAACATCCTGCAGAATGATGGCAGCTACACCTTCGGCACCCTTACAAATTTTCTCAACGATCAGGCCAATCGCTTCAACGTAACCATCGGAAGCGCCAACGACAAGATCGTACAGGGCGCCTGGGGATTGTTTGTGCAGGATAGTTTCAAATGGAAGCCGACATTCACATTTGAGCTTGGCATCCGCTATGATTACAACGCCTCGCCCACCGAAGCGCGCGACCGCTTCGTCGTCTTCGTGCCGGCCACCGACTCGCTCGTGCAGGTGGGAACGAACGGCATCAACCAGGTCTACCGCACGAACAACAAAAACGTGCAGCCGCGCCTGGGCTTCGCCTGGGATCCCTTCAAGAACGGCACGACGGTAGTCCGAGCTGCCTATGCCATTCTGACCGATCAGCCGGTGACCAATGCGGTTAACGGGCTGAGCGGCAATCCGCCTTTCGCTCTTCCGGTGACCACCAGTTCCGCGAACGCAATCACGTTCTTGAACACGGGCTCGGCAACCGCGGCGAGCGTCGCTCCCGCAACGATCAACCCCGACTTCCAGAATGCTTACGTGCAGTCGTGGAACCTGAAT
>DASPYR010000304.1:0-7843 GCA_035636675.1 Rugosimonospora sp.
TCGCGAGCGTTACAACCAGCGCTGGATCGTTCAGCGCCTGGGCTACCTCACGCCAGCCCAGGCGCGCCAGCAGTTCCTTGCGCTCGGAGCCGCTGCATGAATACACTCAATTCACTGTCCAACAAATCCGGCGCTAAACAACCATTACTCCTTGTTTTGGGAAGCATTGTTTTCCGCAATTCGCGCGTTCGGTTTTGGAGCTGGGCTCTACAGGATTTTGGGCTTCGGATTCGCACTCGCATTTGCCGTCCTCATCACAGCCGGCCAGGTATTGGCCTATTCTCGCGGCATGCGTCCCGGCATGGACTATGCAGCATCGCGCCGTCCACGGCTTACGGTTCGTCAGTTTTGGGGAACTGTGGGCCGTACCGTCGGCTACATGGTCACGGCCCTGACCACGTGGACCACGCCTGGTCGTTTGCGATTCGCGTGGGCTTGGTGACCGGCATTGTCACCGGCGCGGGAGCGACGGTCAATCCGTACATCGAATACTACGCCGACAATCTCCCGGAGCGGCGGCTTGGGGTATTCGGTATTGGACTCATCCTTTGCGGTTTTACCATGCAATCCCTTCAATATTGGCTGGCGCTATTTGATGTCCGTCTAACTTAGCCAGTCGTCCCCTCACGCTCCTTCTTTCTTTAATTTTGTGCTGCGTACCTCCATTATGGTAGTCAAGAACACCCATCCGTTCGAGGTGGACCTTGAAGACTTCGTGCCCCCTCCTGGGAAACTGGCAAATACGGCACAGCGGTTGTAGGATGATGCGGACCTCAAGAATGAGCGCCCTACAGGATTGTTGTTAGCGGACGGAAGATACCGCACCGCCGAGAGTAGAGTTGACCCGCTTCGACCCCTGCCGCAAGCGAGTATGCCGTCGTCGTTTCGACGGCTGGAGCCTGAAGACACCCACGCTCGGAAGCTTAAGCAGGATTGTCCCAGAGAGAGATCTGCTCTCCTTCTGTTTCATTCTAAGTGGTTGTCGTTTCCGAAAGGGCATACCAGCACCTTCCATCGAATTTACGCGATCTTTAATCGGGCCAGTTTCTTTCCGAAAGATAAGCAGTAATGAAGGAGGATGCACAATGCCAGCAATTACAACCAAAGATGGGACACAAATCTATTACAAGGATTGGGGAACAGGTCAGCCGATCGTTTTCTCACACGGTTGGCCACTGACCGCGGACGACTGGGACGCCCAGATGCTGTTCTTCCTCAAGCACGGCTATCGCGTCATAGCCCACGACCGGCGCGGACATGGCCGTTCCTCCCAGACCGATGACGGCCATGACATGGATCATTACGCCGACGACCTGGCGGCGCTGACCGCGCATCTCGACCTCAAGGAAACGGTGCACGTCGGCCACTCGACCGGCGGCGGCGAAGTGGTGCACTACCTAGCGCGCCACGGCGAAAGCCGGGTGGCAAAAGCGGTGATCATCAGCGCGGTGCCGCCGTTGATGGTGAAGACGGCAGCCAATCCGGGCGGGCTGCCCAAAGAGGTGTTCGACGGGCTTCAGGCACAGCTCGCCGCCAACCGAGCCCAGTTCTATTACGATTTGCCGGCTGGACCGTTCTATGGCTACAACCGGCCTGGTGCGAAACCCTCTCAGGCGGTGATCTGGAACTGGTGGCGCCAGGGCATGATGGGAGGCGCCAAGGCGCACTATGACGGCATCGTCGCCTTCTCGCAGACGGACTTCACCGAAGACCTGAAGAAGATCACTGTGCCGGTCCTGGTGATGCATGGCGATGACGACCAGATCGTGCCTTATGCCGATTCTGGACCGCTGTCGGCAAAGTTGCTGAGGAATAGCACGTTGAAAACCTACAAGGGCTTTCCGCACGGCATGCCCACGACTGAGGCCGATACGATTAACGCCGACCTACTGAGGTTCCTGAAAGGCGCAGCGACCACAGCGGCAGCGTGATTGAGGATTGTGCCGGCCTTTGGACGACCCGCCGCTTTGCGCATGGACAGGATGCTCGTTCCGTTCGCAGCGCGTCGTCGACTTAGCTGGGTTCATAGTCCGGGGAATCAGCAAAGCGGGGAAAAGGAGAACATTGTGATCTTAAGTGCATTTACTCTCTTTCATGTCCTGTTGAGCCTGCTAGGAATCGTTTCGGGATTCGTCGTGATGGCTGGATTCCTGAGCGCGAAACGGAGCAACGGCTCGACGGCGCTTTTTTTAGCCACCACGGTTTTAACGAGCGTGACCGGACTCCTGTTTCCGTTCCACAAATTCCTGCCTTCCCACGCCATCGGCATCGTCTCCTTGCTCGTTTTGGCGGTGGCGATTCCGGCCCTTTACGTCTTTCATCTGGCGGGCGCGTGGCGCCGCACGTATGTCATCAGCGCCGTCATCGCGCTTTATCTCAACGTTTTTGTTTTGATCGCCCAGTTTTTCATGAAGATTCCCGCGCTCAAGGCCCTGGCGCCCACGCAATCAGAACCGCCGTTCCTTGGGACGCAGGTCGTGGTCATGTTGATTTTCATTGTCCTTGGGATTCTGGCGGCCAAGCGCTTCCCCGCGGAAGCCGTCCACGCAGCCTGAGCGCTGTCATCAGCTTTGGAGGATTGTTTGTATCCTCCTTGTCAGGCGGAGCATCAACTCATCCATCCCGCGGGAGTCGGAAACAGGGAACCTCGATTCCGGGGAAAGGTCTCACTGTCGGAGCGGACCATGAACATGATTAAGAAACACAAACTCTGGATAGGCGGAGCGCTCTGCTTGGTCGTCGCCGGCCTGATTGTCGGGGCAATGCGCCCAAAGCGGGTGTCGGGGGCGCCCGGCGCTTCGCCGGACGTTGAGGTCGTGCAGGTTGAGCAGAAGGACGTTCCAATTTTTGGCGAGTGGATCGGCACGCTCGACGGATTCACCAATGCTGACGTCAGGGCACAGGTCACGGGCTACCTGCAGAGGCAGGGCTACCAGGAAGGCGCATTCGTCAAGAAGGGGCAGCTGCTCTTTGAGATCGACCCGCGTCCCTTTCAAGCGGCACTCGATCAAGCCGAAGGGCAGTTGGCGCAGGCGAAGGCCATGCTTGCCAATGCCCAGGCAGTGCAAGGCAGGACCGAACTTGACGTCAACCGCTACACCCCTCTGGCGAAAGAGCAAGCCGCCAGCCAGCAGGATCTCGACAACGCCATCCAGAACAACATGGCGGCGAAGGCAACGGTGGCCACGGCCGAAGCTCAAATAAAGACGGCCGAGGCTGCCGTCGAAACGGCCAAGATCAACGTCGATTTCACTCGGCTCGTTGCGCCCATTGATGGCATTGCGGGACAGGCGCAGCTTCAGGTCGGTGCCTTGGTCAATCCGAGCAGCGGGCCTGTGACCTCCGTGTCCACCGTCGACCCGATCAAGGTTTATTTTACCGTGAGCGAAACTGAGTATCTCGATTGGAACAAACGGTTCCCGACGGAGACTACTCGACAAGCGGCCGGCAAGAGTCTGCGCCTCGAACTGATCTTAGCTGACGGGTCGACTTATCCACATGACGGGACATTTTATTTTGCGGACCGCCAGGTGAATCAGAGCACGGGCGCGATTCGGATCGCCGGGCTTTTTCCTAACCCCGGAAATATTCTGCGTCCAGGGGGCTACGGCAAGGTTCGCACGGCCGTCCGAGTGCAGCACGACGCGCTACTTGTCCCTCAGCGTGCGGTGTCGGAGTTGCAAGGCGGCTATCAAGTAGCAGCTGTGGACGGCGAGAACAAAGTGAGCATCCGTGCGGTCAAAGTCGGCGACCGTGTGGGCACGGAGTGGATTGTTGCGGAAGGGCTAAAGCGCGGCGAACGCGTGGTCGTCGAGGGAGTGCAGAAGGTGCGTCCGGGCATGCAGGTAAACCCCAAGCCATTTGCCGCGGAAACGAAGGGAAGGTAATCCGATGTCAAAGTTTTTTATCAACCGTCCCATCGTCGCCATGGTGATTTCCATCGTCATGGTGATCGTCGGCACGATTACCATATTCAGTCTGCCCGTTGCCCAGTTCCCCAATATCGCTCCGCCGGAGATTCAAGTACAGGCGACCTACGTCGGCGCGGACGCACAAACGCTGGAGCAGGCGGTTGCTACTCCCATCGAACAGCAGATGAGCGGCGTCGACAACATGAATTACATGTATTCGCTGAATGCCACCGGCAACTCGAACACGACTTTGATCGTGAACTTCGACGTGAAGACCGATCCGAACACGGATTTGATTCTCACACAGGCCCGCGAGACCCAAGCCGCATCCCAGCTTCCCGCGGATGTTACCAATTACGGGGTTACCGTCCAAAAATCTGTAACGTCCCCGCTCATGTTGGTCAGTCTCTACTCGCCGCATGGAACGTACGATGCCAAGTTTTTGGCGAACTACGCTTACATCAACCTCCGTGACCCGATCACGCGCTCGCCGGGCATTGGCAACGTCCAGATATTCGGGGCGGGCCAATACGCAATGCGGCTGTGGGTAAAACCCGATCAATTAGCAAAGCTCGGCATCACCGTTCCTGAAATCGTCAGTGCCATTCAAGCGCAAAACACGGTTAACCCGGCAGGGAAGGCGGGGGGCGAACCTGCACCCAAAGGCCAAGAATTTACTTATTCGGTTCTCGCGCAAGGCCGTCTCGTCTCGCAGGAAGAGTTCGGACAGATCGTCCTCCGCGAGACGCCCGACGGCGGGATCGTGCGTGTCCGGGACGTCGCTCGGATCGAGCTGGGTTCCCAGGACTACAGCGTCGCGGGCCGCCTGAATGGGAAACCGAGCGCCATTATTGCCTCGTACCAACTGCCGGGCTCGAACGCGGTTGACGCGGCCGCAGGCGTCAAGAAGCTAATGGCCCAGATGAAGCAGCGCTTCCCCGAAGACATGGATTTCGTCATAGCGCTGGATACAACGCGCGCGGTCACCGAAGGCATCAAGGAAATCGTCGTAACACTTTTGATCGCCCTCGCGCTGGTGATCCTTGTGGTCTACCTCTTCTTGCAGGGCTGGCGCGCCACGCTGATTCCGCTCCTTGCGGTGCCGGTCTCGCTGGTCGGCACGTTCGTGCTTTTCCCAGTGTTCGGCTTCTCCATCAATACACTCTCTCTCTTTGGTCTCGTGCTGGCGATCGGCCTCGTGGTGGACGACGCCATCGTCGTGGTCGAGGGTGTGGAACGGCACATCGAGGAGGGCATGACGCCAAAGGACGCGGCCCTGAAAGCAATGGAAGAACTCTCCGGTCCTGTTGTCGGGATCGCGCTGGTTCTCTCCGCCGTATTTGTGCCGACAGCCTTCATCCCCGGCATTACCGGACGGCTCTACCAGCAATTCGCCGCCACGATCGCGATTTCAGTGCTTCTCTCCGCGTTTAACGCGCTTACGCTCAGTCCCGCGCTTGCCGCACTGCTGCTCCGGCCACGGACACAGAGCCGAGGATTGCTGAGGCGGTTTTTCGATTGGTTTAACCACTCGTTCGAGCGCGCAACCGAGGGCTACGTCCGTTGGAGCGCAGCACTGCTCCGAAAGACCGTCGTCGTAGTTGTGTTGCTCGTGGCCTTTGGCGCGGCGGCCGGTTTTTTTGCCAACCGAGTGCCGTCGAGCTTCCTTCCAGACGAAGATCAGGGCTATGCCTTCGTCAATCTCCAGCTCCCGAACGGGGCTTCGTTGGAACGCACGACCGAGGCCTCGGCTGATGTGGAAAAAATCCTAATGAATACGCCGGGGGTTCAATACACGACCAGCGTTGTCGGCTTCAGCTTGCTCAGCTTTGTGCGCACCAGTTATAACGCGTTCTTTTTTGTCACGTTCAAGCCCTGGGATGAGCGCACTACAAGAGCCGAACAATTTCAAGCGATCAAGGCGCATCTGAACCAGGAATTGAGCAAGCTGCCTACGGCAATTGCCTTCGGTTTTTCCCCGCCTGCTATTCCGGGTGTCGGCAACTCCGGCGGATTCACATTCGTCCTCGAGGACCGCGCCGGCAACGATGTCCAGTTCCTGGCGAAGAATTTGGCCACCTTCCTGGAAGCGGCCCGCAAACGCCCGGAAATTGCGGGCTTGTTCACGACGTTTTTACCCAGCGTGCCACAGGAGTTCGTCGAGGTGGACCGCGACAAGGTGCTAAAACAGGGTGTGCCCCTTAACGATGTCTACCGGACCGTTCAGGCGTTCATGGGTGGATATTTCATCAACTATTTCAATCGCTTTGGGCGTCAATGGCAGGTCTATATCGAGGCGGAAGGCGAAGACCGCGCCAAGGCCGAAAACGTTGGACGGTTTTATGTTCGCAACAACAAAGGAGAAAATGTTCCGCTCTCCACCCTGATCAGCGTAAAGCCACGGCTTGGGCCTGAGTTTACGATGCGTTTCAACGAGTACCGTTCGGCGCAAATCAACGGCGGCGCAGCGCCAGGCTACAGCGCGGACCAGGCCACGGCGGCGCTCGAAGATGTTTTCAAACAGACGATGCCGCGCGAGATGGGCTTCGACTACTCAGGCATGTCCTTTCAAGAACAGAAAGCGCGGGAGGGAGTGCCCGCTTCGGCGATCTTCGGACTTTCGCTGCTATTCGTCTTCCTGATTTTGGCGGCGCTATATGAAAGCTGGTCGCTGCCGTTCAGCGTGTTGTTGAGCACACCCGTGGCGATCTTTGGAGCCTTTGGAATCCTATGGTTGCGCCGCGCGCTGCTCGGCGTTTTCCTGCCTCCTTTCATGGTCCAAATCGAGAACGACGTCTACTCGCAAATCGGGCTGGTCATGCTCATCGGCCTGGCAGCGAAGAACGCGATTTTGATCGTCGAGTTTGCTAAGGAGCAGTACGAGAAAGGAAAGCCCCTGGTAGATGCCGCGCTCGAAGGAGCCAGGCTCCGTCTGCGGCCGATCTTGATGACGTCCTTTGCCTTCATCCTCGGTTGTGTGCCTCTGTGGACGGCAACAGGTGCCGGATCGGTTGCCCGTCAAATTATGGGCACTGCGGTAATCGGCGGGATGCTGGCGGCCAGCGTGATCGGAATCTTCTTCGTGCCTGCGATCTTCTACCTGGTGGAGAAATGGTCAGGTGCCGGCAAGGAGCACGCTGCGGGTGCGTTGCCGGCGGCGCCCGCTCCAGCGGAGGCGGACTGAAATGGACCACCACGAAAACGGCGCGAAGAAAAGACTGCGGCAACCTATGAGGAAACTATTGCCATTCCTGGCCGCTATTGTGGCATCGGGTTTAGCCACTGGATGCAAAGTGGGACCGAACTACCATCGGCCCGTGGTTCAACCTCCAACGGCCTACCGTGATCTGGGCGAAAACCCCCAAGTCCAGGCTCAGGCAGCGTCCTATGCTGATCTTCCTTGGTGGCAGGTCTTCCGAGACCCGCAATTACATGAGCTCATCCGCACAGCGCTCAAGCAGAACTACGATTTGCAGCTCGCAACGGAGCGCATCAACGCCGCGCGTGCCCAGGTTGCCATCTCGCGTTCCCGCCTGTTCCCGCAGGTGCAAGGGAACGGCGATTTCAGCGGCGGAAAAGAACATAACTTCCAAACCAAATCAAACTTTCTGACCCTGACTGCTGACGCGGCATTCCAGTTGGACTTTTTCGGACGGCTGCGTCGCGCGACCGAGGCGTCGCGCGCCCAGCTCCTTGCAACAGAGGATGCGCGGCAGACGGTCATATTAACGCTCGTGAGCGAGGTGGCGAGCGACTATTTTGCACTCTTGCAGCTCGACCTGCAACTTCAGATCACGCGTGAAACGGTCAATACGCAAATAGATTCAGTCAAACTGACCAGGCTACGCCTTGAGCGCGGGGTGGCCACAAAGCTTGACGTTTTGCAGGCTCAGCAAGTCCTCGATTCGGCGAACGCTCAAATCCCTGACTTG
>DASPYR010000305.1:0-11177 GCA_035636675.1 Rugosimonospora sp.
CCCAGCGCCCGGCTCTTGGACTCGGGCTCGGCGCCCACGCAGTCGGTTGCAAATTCCACCGGAACGCTCAGCAAATCGGCCAGGCGCCCCGCCACCGGGCGCAGGCTGTATTTCGGGTCCGGCTTGCCCTTCGGCCGCCCGCGATGCGAAGCCAGCACGAGGCGGGCTCCGCGTTCGCGCGCGAGTTTCAGGGTAGGCAAAGTTTCGCGGATTCTGGTGTCATCGCCGACACGCCCATGCTCGAGCGGCACATTAAAATCCACGCGCACAAAGACGCGTTTTCCCGCGAGCTCGAGATCGCGAATCGAAAGCTTGTTCATCGAGCGATCTGTTTTCCGGGAAATTCGGGGCGCCTACAGCTTGGCGGCCATGAACTTGATCAGATCGCGGCAGCGGCAGGAGTAGCCCCACTCGTTGTCGTACCAGGCGAGAACCTTCGCGCAGTACCCAGCCACCACGCGCGTGTACTCCGCATCCACAATCGAGGAGTGGGAATTGCCGCGAAAATCGACGGAGACGAGCTCCTCCTCCTCGTATTGAAGAATGGATTTCATGGGGCCGTCCGCGGCGCGGCGCATGGCTGCATTGATGGACTCCACGGTTACGGGCTTCTCCGTGGTCACGGTTAAATCCACCACGCTCACGTTCGGCGTGGGCACGCGCATGGCATAGCCGTCGAGTTTCCCTTTCAGTTCAGGAATCACCAAGTGCAAGGCTTTGGCCGCTCCGGTGGATGTGGGAATCATGGAAATCGCGGCGGCCCGCGCGCGGCGCAAATCCTTGTGCGGCAGGTCCAGCAATTTCTGATCGTTCGTGTAGGAATGAATCGTGGTCATCGTGCCGTGCACAATCCCAAACGTATCCTGCATAACCTTTGCAACCGGAGCCAGGCAATTCGTCGTACAGGAGGCATTGGAGACAACGTTGTGTTTGGCGGGGTCATAGGTCTTCTCATTGACGCCAAGCACCAGCGTATGGTCGGGATCGGTGGCCGGCGCGGAGATGATCACCTTCTTGACCGGTCCTTTGATGTGCTTGCGCGCCTCCGGCCCGGAAGTAAACAGTCCCGTGGACTCCACCACGATCTGCGCGCCCACCGATGCCCAGTCGAGCTGCGCCGGGTCCTTGACCTTGAATACGCGGAAGCTCTTTCCGTCCACCGAGATGCTGTCGTCGGTGTGCTTCACGCAATTCGGCAGATTGCCGAGGATCGAATCGTACTTCAGCAGGTGAGCCAAAGTCCTCGGATCGGTGATGTCGTTGACCGCCACGATCTGGATCTCAGGATCGCCGAGCGCCGCGCGCATGATGTTGCGGCCGATGCGCCCGAAGCCGTTAATTCCCACCTCGATGGGCATGCTCCCTCCGGAAACCGAACTGCCAAACCTATCGCTGCCAGCAATCTCAGAGCCATCCGCCAACGCAGTCCCTTAGATTGCTCTCAATCGCTATTCTTCTAGCGAAGCGAAGCAGAAATGCTACGGTGCATGCGCGCGGATGTCAAACGCGAGCGGGAAGGGTTTGCCGACAATTACGGATATTCGGTGACTCTGACGACTTTATCGCCCTCAAAGCGCACGAATGTCGTCTTGGCGGGCGGTTTCCCGTAAATCCAATCCTCAATATCATTGCCATCCGCATCTCGCTCGCGGACTTTCCGTTCCGGGCGGCCCAGAGCCGCAGTCACCGCGTCGTGGTCCATGCCTACTTCGGCGCGTTTCGCCGCAACGGCCTCACGAAATTTCGGAGGAAGCGAATCGGTATATTGCACCGCCGCCGATCTCTTGGAAAAATCCAGAACTCGCGCAAGGTACGCCTTGAGCTGCTCCCCGGTCATATCCGGAACAGAGCGGTCGAAATCGAGAAATATGGTTGCGCCGGTCTTTTGCGGAACTACCGGAGCATTGTCGGGCGTGGTCTTCGTGCCGGTGGAAACGGGCAGTCCCAAGCCCCCCTCCACGTGGATGCGCTCGCGCCACGAGGTCTTCCCCTTTGGCCCGTTGTTGATGTCTATCTGGACGTCCCTGTCGTGGAACTCGACCCGTGTAATCTGAACGGAATCGCCCGCGTTCAGCGCGGCGCCACCGGATAGGAGCGCTCTTCGCAGCGAATCCTGGTCCACCGGGGCGCCCGCTTTGAAGTGGTAGCCACTCTTGCCTCCCGGCAGCGGCGTCAGCACCTTCGCGAATTCACCGTCGACGTAGCGCAGGAGCTGTAGTTTGGATTGTTCGCTAAGAGGCGGAGCGTTCTCCGGCGGCGGGGCCACCGGCTGGCTGATCGCGGTTTGCGCCGCCGAATCGGGCTGAACTGCTGCCCCCGCCGGTTTCGCTGCGCCGTCGGGCGAGGCGGTGTCTTTGTCCGTTTGGGAACCGGGCTTGTTGTACCGCAAAGTGGGAGGGCCGCCCTGGTCGTCGCCCTGCTTATCGGAAGACTGCGTCTGGGCCGCGGCAGGCTGCTGGCCATTCTGCGACGCTTGAGGCAATCCCGCATACACTCCGGGAGCCAGGAGGAGCACGCTAGCGAAGACGATGGGGCCGAAACGCAACATGACTATGAACCAATCCGTGTTTCCCATTCTACGCCCAATTAGATGCTAAGGAAACTGCGGGGACACCGGGCAGAGGGATTTCTACCGCCGGCCGTCCGATCACTTTTCGCGAAGCGCATTTCTCCGGATTTTAGCTTCCTCGACTTTGCAACTTTAGGTGCGTTCCCGTGTTTAGCAAGGATTGAGCCGAATCTTGCGCTTTCCTTTACTTCGCGTGCCGCGTCTTTCCGAATGTAGACGGACTCAGTTCTCCGAAGGGCTTTCCGTCTACCTCCACTTTGTGAGTGGGGCACACGAGCCTGATGATGACACCCTGCACCCACGATGCACGATACTTCGCAGGGCTCGAGCACTGCAGAACTTCACAAATACCTTCGCTGACTGGGTCGAAATAGGGTTCCGGGTTCTTGGTTGCCATCGAAGATTCTCCTCTTCATTTTGCAGCTATGAGACCGGGCGGCTTCAAACAATCGGGGCGTTTGTCTGAAGGCTCAGGAACCGTCGCCCACGCGGGCACGGCTTAAGGCGTGTGACTAGACCTATAAAGTATACACCCGTGCACGGCACATGCGCCTCGCTCAAAACAGGTCTGTGTTGATACTTTTTATGGCTGAGCGAACCGCTTCTTCGCTCCTACTCTGATGCGAACTCCTTCGCGATCAATGCCGTGCGGCAGAAGCTCCCCCCCAGCCGCCGAGACTGCGGCTTCCACCCGCGCCCGCGCCTGGGGATCGATCAGCAGAGCCACACAGCCTCCGCCGCCCGCGCCGCAGACTTTGCCGGCCAGCGCGCCTTGGCGTCGCGAAGCGGAAAGAATGCGGTCAATCACCGGCGTGGAAATCGTGGGCAAATTCCGCCGGCGAAACTCCCATTCCTCACGGATGAGCCTGCCGGTTTCGTTCCAGTCGTTTCGATTGAGCGCAGTAAAGAGCCGACGCGCCACGTCCGTGATGCGCGCCAGATTGCTAAAGATTCGCTTATCGCCTTGAATGTGCCGCGCGAAAACTTCCCAGTTGTTTATGCCGTGCTGCCTGGGCTTCCCCGTGTAGCACAGCACCAGCCTGCGTTCGAGTTCATCCAAGTCACATCCGATTTCCTCGCGACGCTCGCCTCCGGGTTCCAGATGAATCGCGCTGGCGCCGCCAAAGGCGGGCGGATAATGGTCCTGCGTTCCGGTGGGCACGCGAATGACGACGGCTTCTGCGTCGCGGCTGATGTGAATCCAGTCTTCCAGGCGAAGGGCCGCGCCTGTGAGCCGATCCAGCGCCGCACAGATGGCCACGGCCATGGCGCTCGAACCGCCAATCCCGGCGCCGGCGGGCGCCTGCGAATCAGTCGTCAACCTCAGACCCATGCGCGGGCGAAAAAAACGCACCAGGTGAGCAAGTAAGGGCAGACGGTAGCGCCGTGCGCGTTCCAGCGCCGCCAGCGAAGGAAAGGCTTCCTGGCGCTTCGTATCTCGCGAGAGGAGATGAATTCCACGCCCCATGGATTGCGTTTCGATCACGCAGGAGGCGTAGCGCGTGATCGCGCAATTCACCGTCAGCGCGCCCGGATGGAAAAGGTAAAGCGGCCAGATGTCCAGCGTGCCACCGGCCAAGTCGATTCGCGTAGGAGCGCGTGCTTCAATTCGCAAGTTTACGTGCTTCCCTTCTGTCAGTCAGGTTTGCGAATCCGGCATGATAGCATCCGCGCGAACACGCGAAAGAGGACATTGCCGGTAAAGGACGCAAAGTCGCAAGAGGTGCTCGAGCGATTTCTGCTCGGTTTTCCCGGCCACGAGCTTTCCGCCGAACTCGCCGGCTTGCAGGGTCGGCCGTCAGGCGGGGATTTCTAGCGCCTTCGGTAAATGTCAGCGTTGAAAAAAGGAGCAAACGCGCTGATCACGGCGATACGGAACGACTCCTGCCGGTTGATCAGATTCTTTGTCAATACGCCCCAGGCGCCTTGCGAATCGCGGATGCCGTGCGTTCCCGTGTAAGCCTCAATCGCCCGGGAGAGCTCCATGCCGCGGTCTAAAACCTCGGCGGCGGGCGCCTCAGGCAATAGGATCGCCCCCGACTGGCCGTAAAAGCCTTTCCCGTTCGCATCGGAAACGAAAGCCCAGCTTTCGAGAAAAACGAGGCGCCGCCCGTTCTCGCGCCCATTTTCATAAACGACGTCCAGTCCTCCCTCTAACCCAACGAAATAAGAGGCACCCAGGCGCGAGGTCCCGCGAGTTCGTACGGGACTCCGGGAATGCGGAACACCAACAGGATGCCGTCGCGCCGTCAAAAAAGTCTCGTTCTCGAGACGCATCAGGGCTTCGCAGCGGCCCCGTGCTCCGGCCATCAACTCCGTGCGGCTTCGAGGAGTACCGCTGACGCCCGTCGCAACCTCAAATCCCCTCACCTCGAAACTCGATTTCGGGTGCAGCAGAGGCCCCAAAGCTTTGAGAGCCTCGCGCACGGCCTTGAGCTTCGGCGCGCGCTTGCTGCCAACGGCGATGCGGATCGTATCCATGCAATGTGACGAAGATAACCGAAACGCGATAAGTTGGCGAAAGCGGAAGGAAAACTGGAGCGGCCGAGGGGACTCGAACCCCCGCCTGCAGCTTGGCAAGCTGCCGTACTACCCCTATACTACGGCCGCATTTCGGTGGAAAATTTATAACACGCTGCCCCAAATGCCACAAGGCAGCGCGTGCGCAGTTCAGCGGCTGGCCTCTTATTCCGAAGGAATTAGCTTACCTGCACCACGCGCGTGGACTTCACTACGGGAGATCTCTTTTGCCGCCGGGCGAAGCTTGCCGCCTTGGCGCGATCGGTATAAACGCGCGCGAATTTCTGCCCGTCCGCATAGTAGACGGTTACCTGCCAGTGACGATGCCTTCGACGCCTGTCTTTGCCCAGCGCAGTGCGCTTTTTGGTTTTCTTCAAGGTTTCTTCCAGTTGTGGCCAGAGAAATATCTCAAGTTCTATTCGCCGCCGCAAGTGTTAGTTCAAGTAACCCACCAGCCCTGGATTTGGCGCATTTCCGGCGTTTTGCGCACTTTTTGCGTCCTTTGACTGAACGGCTTAACTGATTAGGCAATAAGCTGCGATCTCCAGCGTAAACTTCTTCCCTGCTGATACGTTTCATGTTGTAGAAGACTAAACTCAATGGAAGACTTCATGCGTCTCGAATTGGGACTAACAGACTTGCAAATACAAGATCCGCGAGGACATTCGCCGGAAACCATGCGGCGGCTGCATCAAGCAATCACATCGGAGGCCCCGGCCGTTCCGGACGAGCGCCGGCCTGGGTTCTTTGAAATCCAAGCCGGCGACCAGGTTTTCTATATCCATATCTCGCCCGTCACTCAAACAATTACCCTGCTTGCCACCTGGGCTCGCGAGGCCGAACTGGAGATCGCCCACTCCGTCTGAATGTCTCCCCCAACCCCCGCGTACCTTTGACGTCACGGCCTCGGCTCGATCCCAGGCGAAGCAACTAGTGCCGTTCCAACTATCTTGACCAAATGGCTGGAGGTGCGATGATCTACGCCTACGTTTTGTTAGCAACAAGTTGGAACGGCACTAGGCGAACATCCACAAAACCTCTACCATGGCTCTGTGAGCCAGCCGAGCTTCCATCGCCGTGTCGTGGCCTCCACGGCCATCGTCATGGCCGGCATTTTACTCAGCCGCATCCTGGGATTCGTGCGCGAATGGGTGGTCGCGCACCAGGTTGGTTCCAATGCCATTACCGATGCCTATTACGCCGCTTTCACGCTTCCCGACTTCCTCAATTATCTGGTCGCCGGCGCATCCCTTAGCGTCACGTTCATTCCGGTGTTCACCAAATACGCCGCGGAAGGCCGCGAGGATGAGGGCTGGCATGTCTTCTCCACGGTAATGACCTTCATGGGGCTGCTGCTCGTCGCCTTCGTGCTCGCCGGCGAAGTCTTTGCGCCGCAATTGGCACGGCTGATCGCTCCGGGATTTTCGCCCGGGGAAAAAACGCGCGTCATTTTCCTGACGCGCCTGATGCTTCCCGCGCAATTCTGTTTCTACGAAGGCAGCATTCTCAGCGCGATTCAGTATGCCAAAGGACGCTTCGTCGTGCCTTCTCTCGCCCCGGTGGTTTACAACGTCATGATCATCCTGGGCGGCTGGCTCCTGGCGTCGCGCATCGGGATGACGGGTTTTGCCGTCGGCGTTTTGGTCGGAGCGCTCGCCGGCAATTTTCTGCTGCAAGTGTACGGCGCGGTCACCGTCGGCGCCCGTTTCAATCCCAATCTCAACCTGCTCCATCCGGGATTCCGTCTGTTCGTTCGCCTGTCGGTGCCGATCATGCTCGCGCTGTCTCTGGCCTTCACCGACGACTGGATCATCCGCTGGTTCGGCTCCTACCTCCAGCCGGCCTCGATCACCTGGCTGAGTTACGCCAAGACGCTCATGCGCGTGCCCCTGGGCGTGGTCGGCCAGGGCGTCGGCGTTGCTTCCTTCCCTTTTCTGGCCCAGCTTTATTCGGAGGGAAAATTTGACGAGCTGAATCGCCTGCTGAACTCCACTCTCAAAGGCCTGATTGCCACGCTTGTGCCCATCTCCGCGCTGATCATCGCGCAAAGCGCGCCCGTGGTTTATCTGGTCTTTTCCCACACGCGCATGCGCCCGCTGGATCTCGACGCCACCGCCGCAACGCTTGTCTTCTTTACGCTGGGCTTATTCGGCTGGGGCGCGCAGTACATCCTGGCCCGCGGATTCTACGCCACGCGTAACACCTTGATTCCCGCCATCGTCGGTACTGCGCTGACCTTCGCCAACTTGCCGGTTTATTGGCTCCTGGTGCGCCGCTTCCAGCATCTTGGATTGGCCATCGCCAGCTCCATTGGAATCACAGTGTACACGGTGGTGATCTTCCTGCTGCTCGCCCGGCGCACACATAACCGCGAAGAAGGCGCCCTGGTCGCCTTTTTTTTCAAGATCTGTGCCGCTTCGGCCCTTGTGGCCGCAGTCTGTTACAAGCTGCGCCAGCTGCTCGAACCGCATTTGGCCTGGCACACCTTGCCCGGCGCCCTGTCCTTGCTGGTCGTGGTTACCACCGCGGGAATTCTGCTGATGGTGATCATCGGCAAGCTCCTGGGTATCCGCGAACTCGATGAACAGTTGGCGCGCCTGTGGCTCCTCGCGCCCTGGCGCCGCTCCAAAACCCCCGCTTAGTTGAATCGATTCCCGCGAGGTAGGGTGCAGAGCTTTAGCTCTGACATTCACAGAGGACCGGTTTCTAGGGCTCTGCCGCTGAAGGTGGTTGTGCTTACGCCGGCTGCGCCCGCTCCGGCCGCCGCTGCCGAAACGCCTGCCGCATCCGCGCCTGCACTTCCGCCGCGAATTGCGCGCCGCCGACGGTCCGCGAGCCGCGCTCGGCGATGTCCGTTGTGCGCAACCCGTCGGCAAGCACCGCATCCACGCTGCGCTCGATCGCGTCCGCAGCCTCGGGCAGATGAAATTGCTCTCGCAGCAGTAAACTCACGCAGAGAATCGCGCCGGAGGGATTGGCCATGTCCATGCCCACGAGCTGCGGCGCCGTGCCATGGATGGGTTCGAGGAGCGGCGGGCCATCGCCCGCGCTCCACGAGGGAATCATGCCGATGGAGCCGGCCAGCGCCGCGGCTTCATCGCTGAGGATATCGCCGAAGAGATTCGACGTCAGCAAGACGTCGAATTGCTCCGGGCGCAAAACGATCTGCATGGACGCATTGTCCACGTAAAGGTGCTCGACCGTGAGATCGCTCGCCGCCGCCGCGAGCCGAGTAACGGTTCGCCGCCACAGCCCGGACGTGGCCAGCACGTTGGCCTTATCGACCGACGTCACCCGCCGCGCCCGAATCCGCGCACGCGCGAAAGCAAATTGCGTGATGCGCTCGATTTCCGGCACGCTATAGCTGGCCAAGTCCGATGCGCGTTCTTTCTGGCCCTCACCCTCGGTTATATGCTCGCCAAAATAGATATCGCCGACCAGTTCGCGGATGATCTCGAAATCGATCTTCGTATCGGGATTCAGCCGCAACGGGCAGAGCGCCCGCAGCGGCTTGCGAAGCTGGATCGGGCGCACGTTGGCATACACGCCCAACGCCTGCCGCAACACGAGCAGCCCGGCCTCCGGCCTGCGGTCCAGCGGCTGCGAATCCCACTTCGGGCCGCCGACGGCTCCCAGCAACACCGCATCGGCCTTCAGGCAGCCGTCCAGTGTCTCCTGGGGCAGGGGTTTCCCGCATTTGTCGATGGCCATGCCGCCGAAGGGAAATTCAATTAGATTTACGCGGAAGCCGAATTCGCGGGCGCAATCCTGCAGGACGGAAGTTGCTGCGCGGATAACTTCCGGGCCGATACCATCGCCGGGAAGAACGGCGATGGTCCACTGCCCTGGGCTCATACCGCCACATCCGAAACATTTGCGTCGCCATCGTCAGCGGCCTCTTCCGCTGACTGGCGTCCCGCCAAACGCTTGATGTCTTCGTCCGTGATCTCTTTCTTGGCGTCCGCGAGAGCCATTACCTGCCGATAGCATTCGCGAAGCTCGACTTCGGATATGATCACACCCAGTTCGGCCAGCCGCGCGCGCAGCGCGTTCCGGCCGGAATGCTTGCCCAGGACGAGCCGATGCGCCGGAACGCCCACGGCTTCCGGCGAGATCACCTGATAGGTCAGCGGATTCTTCAGGATTCCATCCTGATGAATACCGGCCTCGTGCGCGAAGGCATTCGCGCCCACCACGGCCTTGTTTGGCGGCACGGAGACGCCGGTAATTTCCGAGAGCAGCCGGCTGGTGCCATACAGCTCGTTCAGCCGCAGCCGCGTGCCGGTCTTATAGCGGTCGGGGCGCACGGCCAGAGCCACCGCGATTTCTTCCATGGCCGCGTTTCCGGCGCGTTCGCCAATTCCGTTAATGGTGCACTCCACTTGGCGCGCGCCCGCTTCCACCGCCGCCAGCGAATTGGCCACGGCCAGCCCTAAATCGTTATGGCAATGTGCGCTCCAGATGACTCCCGGCCGGTCGCTCACCTTCGCCCGCAAGGCGCGAAACATCCCGCCATATTCTTCCGGCGTGGCGTAACCCACCGTATCCGGAGCGTTCAGGATCGTTGCACCCGAATCGACGGCAATTGAAAACGCCTGCCCGAGAAATTCGACGTCGCTGCGGCTGGCATCCTCCGCCGAGAATTCCACTTCCGGGCAGCGCGTCTTTGCGTACTCCACCATCTTGCCGATGGACTCGAGCGCCTCAGTCCGCGAAATGCGCAGCTTATGCTTCAGGTGCAGGTCGGAAGTCGCCAGGAAGACATGCACCCGCGGCAGCGCCGCGCGTTCCAGAGCGCCCAAAGTGGCATCAATATCCTCGCGCTTCGCCCGCGCCAGCCCCGCCACCGTGCTGTGCTTGATCTCGCGCGCCACTTCCCGCACCGCTTCGAAATCTCCTTGTGAGGCGATGGGAAAGCCGGCCTCGATCACGTCCACGCCAAGGGTTTCCAGGCGCCGCGCCAGCCGCAGCTTCTCCGCCGTATTCATGGAAAAGCCGGGGGCTTGCTCGCCATCCCTCAGCGTGGTATCGAAGATTCGCACCATCTCCATCGCCATCCTCCAACTTCTTTGACGTCGCGGCCGCTTGATATCCAAGCGCCGCTCCTGGGAGCCACTGCTATACGGAGTCTGCCGCCCCAGTGCGGTAAAGTCCAATTTATACTTCTTGCCTCAATTATAAGAGGTGCTTATAGTGCATTTTAGCAGGAATTCATGGATTTATCTGAACTTAACGTGTTTCTCACCGTCGCCCGCGAGCGCAGCTTCTCCCGCGCCGCTCAGAAGCTCTTCCGCACCCAGCCCGCCGTCAGCATCACCATCCGCAAGCTCGAAGAAGAGGTCGGCGAACCCCTGTTCGCCCGCGGTGCACGTTCCGGCCAGCTTACCGACGCCGGCCAGCTCCTGGTCGGCTATGCCGAACGCATCCTCAATCTCCGCGACGAAATCCGCCGCGCCGTGGACGACCTCCGCGCCGGCGGCCGCGGCGAGCTCTCGCTCGGCGTGAACGAAAGCTCCATTCATGCGCTTTTGCCGGTGCTGGCCCGCTACCGCAAACTCTTTCCCGACGTGCATCTGGCCGTGCGCCGCACGTTTTCCCGCGATATTCCCACCGAGTTGCTGAACTATCGCCTCGACCTCGGCGTCGCCTCGTTTGTGCCCCACGAGCCCCAACTCGCCTCAGTAAAAATCTGTCGCGATGAACTCGCCCTGGTCGTTTCGCCCAAGCATCGCCTGGCCAAACGCGGGCGAGCCGATCTTTCGGAGTTAGGTCCGGAAAGCTTCATCGCCCACATCGTCGAATCGCCTTTTCGCCAGCGGGTCATTCAACTATTCGCCAAGCACCACGTCCCGCTGGACATGAGCATCCAGCTGCCCACCATCGAAAGCATCAAACGCTTCGTGCAGATGGATATCGGCGTGGCCATCGTGCCGCGCATGTGCGTGCGATGGGAAATCGAGCAAGGACTGCTGGTCGAGGTCAAAGTCCGTCAGCTCCGCATGCCCCGCGACCTGTATTTGCTCTACCGCCGCCGCGAGCCCTTGTCGCACTCCGCCCAAGCCATGTTCGACCTCCTCAAGCCCCGCTC
>DASPYR010000306.1:0-3574 GCA_035636675.1 Rugosimonospora sp.
AAGGTTTCATGCTTTTGCCTCGTTAACGGAACGGCCTACGTGCAACAAGTCTCTGGCAATGATCATGCGCTGAATCTCGCTGGTGCCTTCGTAGATCGAGAGCACGCGCGCGTCGCGATACATGCGCTCGACGTCGCTCTCGCGCGAATAGCCCATGCTGCCGTGAATTTGCACGGCTTTGTAGGCCACGCGGTTGGCCATCTCGGCGGCAAAAAGTTTGGCGCGCGAAGCGAAAGCGCCCAGGCGGCTCGAACCCGTGTCTCGCGTCGTATCCCGCGCCTTGTCTCGCATATGGGCCGCCTGCCAGACCAGGAAGCGCGCCGCTTCGATTTCCGTTTGCATATCCGCGAGCATAAACTGGATGGCCTGAAATTCGCCGATCGTTTTGCCGAAGGCGCGCCGCTGCTTCGCGTAACGCGCGGCAGCTTCGAGCGCGCCCTGCGCGAGGCCCACGGCCTGCGCGGCAATGCCCACCCGGCCGCCCTCCAGCGCTTCGAGCGCGATCTTCAGCCCCTGGCCTTCCTGGCCCAGGCGATTTTCCTCCGGCACTTGGCAATCGGCAAAAACAATTTCCGCCGAACGCGAAGAGCGCAAGCCCATTTTATCTTCGTAGCGGCTCACGCGAAAGCCGGAGAAGCCGGGCTCGACGAGAAAAGCGGTTATCATTTTGTTAGCAACCCCCGGGTTTTTAGCAACCCCTGGGGCGCCGGCGGCGGGTTCAGTTTTCGCAAAGACGAGATAGACGCCGCTTTCGCCGCCGTTGGTGACCCAGCTTTTCGTGCCGTTGAGGTGATAGGCCTTGCCGCGGCGCACCGCTCGCGTCTCGATGGCGGCGGCATCCGAACCGGCCTGCGGTTCGGTCAGGCAAAAGGCGCCGAGAATTTCGCCCCGGCCAAGCCGGGGCAGATATTTTCGCCGCTGCTCATCATTGCCATGTCGCCAGAGCGGCCAGGCGACGACGGAATTGGTCACGCTCAGCGCCACGGCCATGGACGCATCCACGCGCGCGACTTCTTCGAGCATCAGCACGTAGGAGATGGTGTCCAGCCCGGCGCCGCCCCACTCTTCCGGAATCAGCATCCCGCAGCAGCCGAGTTCTCCGAGGCGCCGGATCTCCGCGCCGGCGAATTTTTCCTCACGGTCGTAGCGGCGGACGACCGGGCGCACCTCCGTTTCCATGAACCGCCGCACATTCTCCCGGATCAAGCGCTGGTCGTCGGTGAGCGAGAAATCCATGAAGACAAAACATTAACACAGAGTACACAGAGGCACATGAGGACACGGAGAAAAGATTAGGGCTTGCCGAGGATCATCTGCACAGGCAAGAGTGCCTGTACCACCAAAAGAGAAAGACCCCAGCCTTTGCTGACTTTTTTTAGCGCGCGAGCGCGCAAGGCGCAAAGGCTGGGCTACAGGGGCAGGAAAGAAAACGCGCACTCTTAAAACCGAAGGGTGCGGCACCCACAAATCACGTATCACTTCAATGACGACAGGCAGGGCGCGCTACATCTTCAGCAATTCGCGGAGGCGCTTGGTTTGCGCGCGGCTCACCGGAATTTCCGACTGCCGCTTATCGTTCATTTTCAGCATGTAGCTCGACTTGAACCAGGGGAGCACTTCCTTGATGTGGTTGATGTTCACCAGATGCGAACGGTGCGCCCGCCAAAACCGCCCGGAATCGAGGGTCTCGGCCAATTCTTCGATGGTGCGATAGTTCGAGGTGCCCTCGAGATCGCGCGTGGAGATGGTAATGGTGCCGTCCTCGATCGAGGCGCACACCATGTCCGCCGCGTCCACCAGCAGAAGCCGTCCCTGCAACTTGACCAGCAGCTTGACGAGCTGGCCGCTGCGGCTGCCCAGCTGGTTCACCAGCGTCTCCAGCCGCTCCGCCGGAGAAGACTCCGCGCCCACCGCGCGCCGCGCCCGTTGCACGGCGCGCGCCAGCCGCTGCTTATCGAAGGGCTTCAAAATGTAGTCGACGGCACTCACCTCGAAGGCCTGCACCGCGTAAGATTCGTAGGCCGTGGCAAAAACAATGTGCGGCAGGCGCAGCTTGCGGTCCATCAATCTCTGAATCACTCCGAACCCATCCAAGCCGGGCATCTGCACATCCAGAAAAACCAGGTCGGGATTGTGCTCTTTGATCAGCGACACGGCCTCGAGTCCGTTCTTGCCCTGCCCGACGACACTTACTTCCGGAAAGCTCTTCAACAGAAAAGCCAGTTCGTCTCGCGCGGGCTTCTCGTCATCAACGATCAAAGTATTCATGTGGGTATTCACGTGGGTATTCGCCTGCATTCCGATTCGCCCCCCAATGGGCCAGCCAGCCGAGTATACGTTGCTCTTCAAGGCCGGCCAACTGTCCTTTTGAGGGCCTTTTGAGGGCGGCGCGGGATCCGCGCTGCCGCCGCGGGGACGAGCTAAAACCGGATAAAAGCGCCCACAGGCGACTGATAAAAACGAACTGGCCGTATTCTGTTACGTTGGACAGGCAGATAAGTCAAAACTGCGAGTGCTACATAGAAAATGCATAGCTAGGGTGTTTCCCGTAGGGAGTGGCAGCGGGCATGCTTCTTGCTAACCCACTCTGCCGTAATGAGATCGGAAATTGCACAATTTTCGTGCAAGTTCGGCCTCCATTTTGCCTTATAGTATAATTACCGATTAGGAAACGTCCGGGCAGGGGGCAAGGTGATTCGTCCATCGCGGATAATGAGCCTTGTGCTGCAGGCTGCAGAGCAGGCCTTTGGGGCCGGGCCCTTCCGGTCCACCCGCCGTGAGCCGCGATCCCCTGCCGAGCTTACCTTCGCTGTATGTGGTCTCACCTCGAGCGGCAGGTTTTTCATCGAGCTTTGCTCCACCGTCAATATCAGCCGTTCCGGCTGCTGCTTGCGTCTTCGTACGCGTCCGCAGACCGATTCCGCGCTGGCCTTGCGCGCTGTGCCGGGCGGCACTTGCTTTCCCGAGGGAACCTCACAACTGCTGTTCCAGCTCGCCTGGCTGCGGCCCGAGGATGGCGGCTGGCTGATCGGAGCATCCGCTCTGGGCGAAAGTGATCTTTGCCGTCTGGTATTTCCTTCCTACAGTCCGTAGAATTGACGACCCGACAAAGGGCCGTCATCCCGAGCGACGAACCGCAGCAAGGGATCTCTCTTAGCCTTCATCGTGCAACGCTCCGAGGATCGGTGAGCGGCCTCTTGGAGGTTTCACCGCGTCAAAAATCGGGAGCGAGCATGCAGAATCGTGGAGCACGAGTTCTCCAGAGCAAGACGCTTTATGAAGGCAATGTATTCAGCGTGCGTCAGGATCGCATCGCCGAGCCCGGCGGCATGGTCGTCACGCGCGATATCGTCGTGCATCGCGGTTCGGTCGTACTTCTTCCGGTTTTCCCGGATGGCTCCATCCTGCTGGTGCGCCAATACCGGCATGCCCTCGGCACCTTTCTCTGGGAACTGGTGGCCGGCCGCGTGGAAGCGGGAGAATCGCGGCCCGCGGCGGCACGGCGCGAACTCATCGAGGAAACCGGCTACACCGCGCGCCGCGTGCATCAAATTCTGGAGCTCTTCCCTTCTCC
>DASPYR010000307.1:0-4146 GCA_035636675.1 Rugosimonospora sp.
GGTGATGTGGCAGCGGAGCGCTTGGGCGAGGCTCCGCTGGTGGCTTCCGATGTTATCGAGGCGCTCCCGGAGGCATATGCCCGGCTTTTGGCTCAATGGCACGATGTCGTCCACTGACGTGCTCTCCTCTTCTCCCGAAGAGACCATGGACATCGGCCGGCAACTGGCCCCTCGTCTCCGCGCGCCGGTGCTGGTGCTTTTGTCCGGTGACTTAGGCAGCGGCAAGACCACCATTGCGAAAGGAATCATCAGCGGACTGGGCGTTGCTCGCGAAGAAGAAGTTACCAGTCCAACTTTTACGCTCGTGCACGTCTTTCGCAGCCACGTCAGGGTTTACCATGTGGATCTTTACCGCGTCGAGAGCTTCCACGATCTGGAATCGCTGGCGCTCGAAGATGCCTTTGCCGAACCAGCCGTGGTCATTATCGAATGGGCGGAGCGGTTCACGCTGCGCACCGACTGGCCTCAAGTTACCATCCACCTCGAACACGTCGAGCCGGATACACGTCGAATCACGATCACCCTTCCAAAAACCTGACGAAGGCGGCATCGCACATTTGGGGTCAGGCCGTTCCAATAGGATGTTAACCCCTTGGCCGCCTTCGTCGGATTGCTTGCTGCGGCTTGGCCGCACCCCTGCTAACCTCGTGAAAGCTTAAGACATATGTCTCCCCAAGGGCCTCCCAAGACGGTGCTCGCGGCTAATTTTGCCCGCGTCGACCTAAAGACCTACGCGGCGGAACTTCCGTTGGGCGCGCTCACGGTTGGCGTCGATAACATCCACCACGACGTTTACCTGAGCCCGACCTGGACGGAACAAACACGCGCCTATCTGCTCGAGTTTATTCGCCAGGCGGCTAATCTCACTTACTCGGGTCGCAAGGGATCAAAACCTCCGAAAGGCCCGGAGACCGGCGCTTGGAAACGCCAAACTCTGGAGCTGATGCAGGCCTCGCTCACTCGCGCCAAGTACGAAAAGAAGGTTGAGCTCGACCTGCTGTTTCGGGTGGCCCTGCTGAAATTCTTGACCCAGGAAATTGGAGCGCAATTTGCGAATCTGCTGCTGGAAGCCAAGGAGTGGATTCGCACTCGAGGCGAATATTTCGAGCGCTCCGAACAAGCGCACGTGATGAAGGCGCGCCTGGCCGACTTGCAGGCGAACCGGCGCGATATCTTTCGTCACGTGGCTCAGCACATTTGTCAGATCCTCCTCGACTTCGAGGAAAACAACCTGGGCCGCTGGCGCAAGGCCCTATTCGGAGACGAGCCGGAGGGGGCATACGAAATGCTCGGCGACCGCATCGCCTTCGTCGAAGGCGGGCGGGACGATTTGCTCTTCCTCGAGCAGTACGTTTTGCTCGGGAATTATCTCAAAGACGACGATCGCTTCGAGACCTTCGACGGGCTGCTGCTCGATCTCCTCCGCGAAACGGTTCTGACAACCAGCCGCGCCGACGAGATTGCCAAGGCCTCGCGACATCATGAGGAGTTGCTTACTTCAGCCGTGGCCATTCGGGAAGAGCTTGCGGGCCTCGAAGAGCAGCGAAATGCGCTCTCGCGCAAGCTAGAGAGAGGCGGCGGGATGTTCGCCCGAGTGGGGATTGGCGCGGATACCTCGCGGGTGCGCGATGATCTTGCGAAAACCGAGCTCCGCATAAAGCCATTACAAGCCAAGCTCGATCAGTTGGCCACGCAAATCGAGACCGCCAAGAATAAGGCCGACTTTATCGGGCAGGAATACGATCGAATTATGGGCGAATACTTGAATGAGCCGGAAAACGCCCATCGCCTGTTTGACGCGGATTGGCCGGAACATGCCGAAGCCGCTACGGCGCGCGCGCGCCGGCTCGATGATTGGATGGCCCGGCTGGAAGAACGGGATTTGCTGATCCACGTGCTGGCGAGCTACGAGGTGCGCAACATCTATCATGATTATTGCCCGCCCATTCACTTGCAGCAGCTCAAGAAAGCGCTGGTCTCCCGGGACGAGCTCGAGCGCGTCGGCCAGATTCTGAAGCAATTTCCCGCGCGGCGCTTCTCCATGGAGCGCGTCGAGACGCTGGCCAAGAAATTGCGCCATTATCCACGGGACGAGGCGCGTGTGGTCGCTTTACATTTCGCCGAAGATTTCATGCGCTTGCGGCGCGACCTGCGCAATTACGAGCGTTTGGCTGCGGCCATGGAGCGAATTCAGCTGGTTCGCAGCGAGCGCACGCGCGAGATTTCGCGCATGAACAATAGCTTGTATGAATTCCTGCTCCCCACGGAAACTCCCCCCGCTCATGACCACGTGATTAACCATGCCGTCGTTAAAGCCGACGTTCGCGGCTCCACTCGCATTACCCAGGACCTGCTCGCCCGCGGCCTGAATCCCGCCACTCTCTTCAGCCTCAATTTTTATGAGCCGGTGAAACGCATTCTCGACCGCTACGGCGCGGCCAAAGTTTTTATCGAAGGCGACGCCATGGTCCTGGCCATCTTCGAGACGGAATCAAACCGCTCGCATCAGCGCGCCGTTTCTAAAGCTTGCGGGCTGGCCCGCCAGATTCTCGCGATTGCCGCCGCTTACAACGAACGGCCGGAGGCAAGCGATTTGCCTCGTCTGGAATTGGGCGTAGGAATCGCGTTTCAAGGTTCCGCGCCGACGTATTGGGTGGACAGCGATTCACGCATCATGATTTCACGCGCTTTGAACCTTTCCGATCGCCTGTCAAGCTGTTCCAAAGTAGCCCGGCGAATGGTGGGCGACCGCTCATCGCTTTTCCGCTTGTTTGTTTTCCAGCCCGGCGTAGAGGGAGCTCAGGAAGACGAGGTCGACGAGTTTTTGATCCGCTTCAATCTCAATGGGGTGGAATTAAATCAGGAAGGCTTTGATAAATTGTCCGAGGAGATCGCGCTGCAATCGGTTGAGGTCGAGTGTGAAATGCCTTGGGGCCGGGAACTCGCCACGTTCTTTCTCGGCCAGGCGCCCATCGGCGATGCCGTCGAGCCGGTACTTCTGCGGCGCGGTTATGTTCGGCAATTGCTCTCCGATGGCCGAATTGGACCCGAGGGACAGCGCGCTTACTACGAAGTCTGTACCGACCCGCGCGTTCTCGAGCAGGTTGAGGCCATGGCCTTCGCCGCCTCCGCAAAAATTGATCGCTGAGCTTCGGACTCTTATAATCGCGGCGGAGGCGCAAGGGGTCCGGTGATCCTCCCGGTCTTCAAAGCCGGCGATCCGTCCCTTCGCGGGGTGGATGGTGGGTTCGACTCCCACACGCTTCCGCCGTATTCATTTGTGAATCAAAAGCTTGCAGGAAGTGGTGGTGGGCAGAAAGGGGGCAATAACACGCATTTCGTGCGAAGGCTTGCCATTTTTGGGGCTTTCCTCGCTATGTGACGAGGACTAACGCTCGCTTTAGACGCACAAGCGGCATGTTCGTGCAGTCTGATTATCGCCGCCACGGGGTCTACTTTCTGAGAGATCGGATCCGGCGGCGGCCTGCAGGTCCACGTCCGTGTTCGCGGCAGCAGACAACAAAGTTAAGGCCGCTACTCCCGCAGCGATCACCGCATACACTGCAGTCATCCACGCGCTGGGAAGCTTAGGACGAATGGACTCGCTTGGGTAGCGAGGCAGACAAGCCGCAGGGCACTCGGCGTATCGGCGCCTATGCGCCCTGCGCCGACTCGATTCACCTACTTCTGCGAAATCGGAACTTCCGAGGCACCCTTAGCCTTCTCTTCCGCGGCCTTCTCGGTAGCGCGGGCTCCCGCCATGATATTAATGATGTCGTTGTTACTTTCGCTGCAGTCGTACTCGAAGAACGGCCCTTCGGTTGCCGTCAAGGGCACGATGGCCGTCCAGGGTTTCATCCATGTAGAGGGGTCGTCAATTGTGAAACTGTACTCAATCCGGTCCGCAGCCACGCGCTTGAAGTGTTCGGTAATCTTCAACGTCTTGGGATTGGCGTTACGGAAGGTAGCTTCGGGCCTGAAATTGGTGGTTTCCACGACCAGTGTGTCGCCCTCCCAATGGCCCCGCCCATCCCCATGCCACTGGTGGACGCTTGCTCCAGCATGCGGACGCGCATCCAGCGGGATGATACGAAGTTCGGTTCCGTACTCGGCTTCAAGCACCACGTATTCCGGATTCTGCAGGAT
>DASPYR010000308.1:0-12023 GCA_035636675.1 Rugosimonospora sp.
CCGCATCGCGCGATGTGTTTCGACCTTCATAATTAAAAGTATGAACCTCTTTCCCCAGCGGCTCTGCCAAATTGCCGCCAATGTGTCGTTTTTTTACATATGTGGCTCCCTGAGCCTTTCCCCGCCGTTCACGTCGAGGCACACAGCAAACAATAAAGCACTGGGCTGATTGGTCGGACAGCCGGGCGGCTCATAATTCTCGTCTATAGAATCTCAAATTGGATGGAGAGGCTGATCGAAGAGGGCAGCGACCTCATCGAGGAGGACTTTGACCCGGAAGCCAAGGACGCGGGCTTGATCGCAGCCGCCCAACGGGTCGAACACGACGAGATGGCCGCCTACGGAACAGCACGCACCTACACCAATATTCTCGGCGACAACAAAGCGGCTTCGCTACTGCAGGAAACTTTGGATGAAGAAAAAGAAACCGACTTGAAACTTACAGGTCTGGCCGAAAAAATCAACGTCAAAGCCGCCGCGGCGGCAGCGCGCTAACTATTCCATGCGGGATTCGGCCCGGCTCCGCCGTCCGACCGGAGCCGGCTCGGGCGCGGCACTATCCGTATCCCGCATGCCGCGGGAAATCCCGGGCGTAAGCAGGGTGCGGAAGCGCTGGCTAATCTGCTCCGCTGTTTCCAGGAGCTCGGTCAGCCCTTTCGTCTCTTCAGTGATGTGGCCGGCCTCAAAGTCGATAATCACCTCGAGGCAGAAGTTTATGGCGCGCCGAATGCGCTCCCCGACGAGCCGGGAGTCCGTGCTTTCCTCATTGCCCTCGGTCTGGGGTTCCCGCGTCTGCTGCACCGACCCGGCGATCGCCTGCAAGTAGTCAACGGCATCACGAAACTCCTTGAGCAGCCGCGGGTCCAGATTTTGTGAACGCAGGCTCTTCTCCAAGCTTTGCAGCTCCGCGCTGGCTATTTTCACTTGCAGGCTCGCGCCCCAGAAGCCCTCGTCGGCGGAAACGAGCTCCACCACGATCCCGTGCGAAACTCCTATCCGGGAATTGGGCGTCGCCAGCACACGCGCCTCAATCGTTTCGGCGGAGAGCACGTTTGTGAGCGTCACCCTGGTTCCGAGCTCCGGATTACTCGCTATGTCCAATAGGCCGCCACGCGCATTCACTAGTCTCGCGACGGCTTCCTCCTTCATCAGCACGCCGTCGGGGGTCTTCCAACTCACCTCCAACGAAATACTCACGGGAAAACGCGTCTCTTTCCTGCGTTCCACCTTGGTTCCATCTGGTGCGGTTGGACGTCTCTTCATTCGCGAGGTCCTTTTTGCATTCGCGGGGTCCTCTTCCCAGGCCTATTCCGGGCAGGCTCCGGCCCGATTGCCAAATGCCGCCCGGGCCACCGGAAAACAACAGGTTAGGAGCTAACAGAAACCAATACTACTGTCCTAAAGGACAGGACCCTTATAAGGCAACAATGAGCCTCGGCATCAGGTTCGCTCAGCATAACAGCCCGTATGAAAACGTATTCAATCATCCGAATTTCGGATTGCCGAGTGCGGTGCTCGCCGGCATTCCCGGGAAAGCATCCACGCAAACGGGATTTGGAGCACTCACTTACACCGTTTCTCCGCCCACTGGTCTGCTTGGGGTTGGCTTGGGCGGCGATAGTTCTCCCCGCATGGTCGCGGTGCAAGGCCGTCTCGAGTTCTGAAGTTCCGATCGGGATAACTTGAGTATGAGCTCCTCACGGCCGCTGCTGCGCCATCTCCCGCTCCGCGCGAGCGAGCAACTCGCGCACCTCTTCATCCGTTGTCTGTGAAAACTCCCCATACCACTGGCCTACGGAATAAAATGGCTCGGGCGTCCGCCTGCAAACGATGTCGTCCACTTCTGGCGAGAGTTCGGCGCACGCCGACGGGGCCGCCACCGGCACTGCCACCACGATGCGTGCCGGCTGAAGTTTCCGCAGCGCAGCCACTGCCGCCCGCATCGTCGAACCCGTGGCCAATCCGTCGTCTACGAGAATCGCCGTCCGGCCTCGCACATCCGCCTCCGGCCGATCTCCTCGATATTCTCTTTCTCGCCGCAATCTCTCCTGCTCCTCACGTGCGGCCACCTCGGCCACCACGTCCGGTGGGATGGCCAGCTCCTCGATCACGTTTGGCTCGGTCACCAAAATTCCTCCGCTGGCGATCGCTCCCATCGCCAGTTCCTCATGGCCGGGCACTCCCAGCTTCCGCACCACAAACACGTCCAGGGGCGCGTGAATCGCTCGCGCTACTTCAAAAGCCACGGGCACGCCGCCGCGCGGCAGGGCCAGCACGATCACGTCTTCCCGGCCGGCATATGCCGACAATTCCTGTGCGAGAAGCTGCCCCGCCTCGCTCCGATCTCTAAACGGGTACTCCATGATTCACTACACCGTTTTCGTCATCCCGCCATCCAAATCGATCAGGGCGCCCTGCAAAAACCGATTCTGCGGCGCCAGCACGAACGCCGCCAGATTTGCGATATCCTCCGGCTCCCCCAGCCGGACGATATTCGCGCGCGTAACCATCTCTCGCGCCGCCGCTTCCGCATCTCCGCCATGCTGTGCCGCAGCGGCCTGCAGCCAACCACGCAGCCGGTCGGTGCGGATAAATCCGGGATTGATGGCGTTCACCTGCACGCCATCGCGAATCCCGATATCCGCCAGAGCCTTGGTAAACGAAAGGCACGCGCCGTTCACCGAACCGCCGATGGTAAAGAGCGGGCCCGGCGTGCGCCCGCCGGTGCCGATGATGTTCAACACCGCGCCGCGTCGTTCTTTCAGATGCGGCCAGGCCGCTCGCACCAGCCGCACCGCGCCAAAAAATTTCAGCGCGAAGCCATCCATCCAATCGGCGTCCGAAAGCTCCAGGAACTCCCCGCGCCGCGTCGCGCCCGCGTTGTTCACCACGATGTCGATCGCCCCAAACGCCTCGAGCGCCGCCCGCACCAAAGCGCCGGGCGCTTCGGGTTCGCGCAAATCGGCGGCAAATGTTTTCACTTTGCCGCCGGCCTTGCCGATTTCCTCGGCAGCGGCAGTCAACAGTGCCTTATCCCGCGCCGCGATCACCAAGTGCGCGCCCTCGCGCGCGAATCGCACCGCGATGGCGCGGCCGATTCCGCGGCTGCCCCCCGTCACCATGGCAATTTTTCCGGTTAGACCCTTGCCGTTTTCCATCTCTGCGTCTGCTCTAAGAATGTGGCGATGTCATTCTGAGTCCGCCCCAGGCGGACGAAGAATCTCTCTGCGGTCTCGGCTGACACCTTATTTCCACACCCGCCGCGCCGTCTCCACCACCAGCCGGAGCTTGGCCCACTGATCGTCTTCCGTCAGTAAATTCCCTTCCATCGTCGAAGCGAATCCGCACTGCGGGCTGATCGCCAGGTTCTCCAGCGGCACGAATCGGGAAGCCCCGTCGATCCGCCGCGCCAGCACGTCGGCTTGCTCCAGTTGCGGCCGCTTCGAGCTGATGAGCCCCAGCACGACCGTCTTTCCCTTGGGAATAAATCGCAGCGGCTCGAACGTGCCGGAGCGTTCGTCGTCATATTCCAGCAGGAAGCGATCCACGTTCATCGTTCCGAAGAGTTTCTCCGCAATCGCGTCGTAACCGCCTTCGGCATACCAGTGGCTGCGGTTATTCCCGCGGCAAAGATGAATCGCCAGCGTCACGCCGGGACGGCGCGCGGCATGGAAACAGGCGTTGTCCGCGCGGATTGATTCCTCGAGCAGCGCGTCCGGTTCCACCTTCATCTCTTTGCGGATCCATTGCCGCCATTTTTCATCCATGAAATAGCTGTAGCGCGGCGCATCGATCTGAATATATGTCACGCCCTCTCCGGCCAGCTTCGCCAGGTCCGCGGTCATGATGCCGACAATCTCCCACAACAACGCCGAATGCGTCTGGTAGATCTTATCCGTGACGCCGCGCTTATAAGAGATCGCCGGGAATTGCGTCGCACTCGGCAGCGTCATCTTGATCGCGCCTGGGCTATGCGCCTTGAGATAAGGCAGCTCATGGCCGGTCAACGGGCGCACTTGCCGTAACTTCGCCGTCACAATTCCCGTAACGCTGCTGGCCGGCGCGCTCTTGGACTCGGCGCCCTCCCAGGTTCGCGCCACAGAGTCGGCAACATCGAAGCCTTCCACGGCGTCGATGAAATCGCTCATGAAATTCCGGCGCCGCAATTCCCCGTCGGTGAAAATCTCGAAACCCAGCTCCTTTTGCCTCGCCAGCACGCGCGCGATGTGGCGATCTTCGAGTTCGTGCAGCGGCCGCGGATCTTTTCCGTTGCGCCGTGCCTCCAGCAGCTCCGCCGGCCGCAAGAAGCTCCCCACATGATCGGCCCGATATTGCTCCCCCATCACTTCCCTCCCCCGCGCTTCTGCTCGAGCAAATCCCGGCCCCGCTGCGCCGCCTCCGAAACCAAAAATCCCATCTTCGGATGCTCCGGCTCAAAATCCACTGGCAGCCCATTCTGCCGCAGCGCTTCCGACGTCATCGGCCCGATCGACCCGACCACGATGCGCTGGAAGGCCCGGCGCAGCGGCTCCTCGAGCCGCATCTCCGAGGCGACGCGCAAGAGGTGCTGCACCTGCACGGACGTCGTGAAAAAAGCGACGTCGATCCGGCCGTTCACGATGGCTTGGACGCCGTCTCGCAGCGGACCCGTATCCGCCGGCAGCGCCCATTCGTAAACCGGCACCCGCGTCACGCTGGCGCCGCGCTCTTTCAATCCTGCCAGCAGCTCCGGATTCGTCGCGCCGTACTCCTGAACCGCAACGCGGCTCCCCTTGAGCGAAATTGAATCCGCCCGCGCATCGAGCGCGGCGAGCAACTCTCGCCACGTATTCGGCTCCGGTACGGCCACGCTCACGGGAACTCCCAACTCGGCCAGCGCGGCCATTGGTTTCGGCCCGCGCGCCACGACCTTCACTCGCCGCAGTGCTTCCACAAACTTTTGCCGCAAATCGTGCGCCTCCACGAGCCGAGCTAGCGCGCGGGTCCCCACTCCGGTAAGGAAAATGACCATATCGAATCCGCCCTCGGCCAATCTCCGCGCGAAGGCCAGCGCCTCGGGATTATCTTTCAGCGTCACTTCCTGCATGGAAGGGGCCACGACGGCTTCGCCTCCATAATTCGAGATCAGCTTGGCCATCTCCTGCCCGCGCCTGCTTTCCAAACACAAAACGCGCAGCCCCGCCAGCCCATTTCTTTTCGCATCATCGGCCATTGCGCCCGCCATACTTACTTCGTCGAAATCCTCGCCATTGTAACCAACTCTATGTGCTCTGTATCTCTGTGCGCTCGGTGTTAAATTCCGTAGCGCGCGACCGCCTCTTCGTTCCAACTCACTCCGCTCCCCGGCACGTTCGGCGGAGTCACCGCTCCGTTCACCACCCGCAACGGCTCCGCCAAAATCGCCGCCGCCCAATCTACGTACTCGAGCCAATGCCCCGTCGGACTGACCGCCAGCAAAGCCGCGCTCATTTCCGGCAAAAGATGCGAGGACAGCGAAATCTTCGCCGCCGCCGCGAGCGACGCCGCTCGCATCCAACCGCTCACCCCGCCGATGCGCATCAGGTCCGGCATCATATAATCCGCCGCCTGCGCCGCAATTGCTGCGGTCATCGCATTCGGGCCCACGAAATTCTCGCCGATTTGAATCGGCGTGGCGAGCTCGCGCGCGATTCGCGCGCACCCCCCGTAGTTGTCGTGCTCGGTCGGCTCCTCGATCCACGCGAGTCCTTCGCGTTCGAGCGCCCGACCGCGCTCGAGCGCTTCTTCCACGGTGAGCGCCTGGTTGTAGTCGGTCATGATGGCGACCTCATCCGGCAGGCGCTTTCTCACCGCGCGCACCGCGGCGAGATCCTCCGCCAGCGTCGCATGGCCCATCCGCAATTTCACCGCCCGAAACCCGCCCTCGAGAAGTTTCTCCGCCTGGTCCGCAAGTTTCTCCGGCGCCATCAGGCCCAGCCCGTTGCTGTTGTAAGCGGGAATCGCTTGGCGCTTTCCGCCCAGAAATTCCACCAGCGGCTTGCCAGCCTCAATGGCCAAGGCATCCCAGCACACCACGTCGATGGCCGAGAGCGCCAGCCCCACCACGCCGCTCACCGCAATCAGCCGGAAATGCCGCGCCAGCTTCGCGCCGATTTTCGCCGGCTCGATCTTTTCACCCCTGATCGTACTCAGCGCCTCTTCGAGCACGCGCGCAACAAGCGCCGCGCCCATGGGCATGTAGCAGAAAAGATACGTCCGGCCGGTAATTCCCTCCTCGGTTTCGAGGTCGATCAGCAGCAGCGGCGCCGCGCGCATTGTCTGCGCGCTGGTGCCCAGCGCAAATCGCATCGGCACCGAGACGGCCCTGCTTCGGATGGAACGAATCGTCAGAAGCGGCGCCATTTGCTTCAGTGCGCCTACCGCGTCGCCACTCGCGGCGGTGGCGCCTCGCTGCCACTTGCGTAGAGCGCGAGGAGGGCGCTCACGGCGCGATTCATCGGCGTGGTCACGTTCACAGCTTTGCCCAATTCGACCACGCCGCCGCTCAGCCAATCGAGTTCCAGGCGCTTACCGGCCTCGAGGTCGTTGTGCATTGACGAAGTCATCTCCGCGGGCAGGCTATCCACAAACGCCAGCCGCTTATCAGCATAATCCTCCGGTAAATTCACACCGTGAGCGCGGCCCACGGCCACTGTCTCCTTCATGATCTCCAGCAGCAAATCGCGCGTGCGCGCATTTCCGCGGACAGGCCCGATGGTCTTGCGCGTGGCGCTGGTCAGCGCGGAGAGTCCCACGATAAAAACAAATTTCTCCCAGATCGCTCGCCGCACATCCGCGCTGATTTCCGCATCGATTCCCGCGCGCGTGCACGCTTCCAGCAACGCGGCGGCGCGTTCCGAGAGGCTGCCGTCAAATTCGCCGAACACCAATCTCTGTATCGTTCCCGTGTGGCGAATCACTCCGGGACGCGCGATCCCTGCCCCAATGTAAGCCACGCCTCCCATCACCGCTTTCTCGCCCAGCGATTTGTACAGCACATCGTCCTTCTGCACACCGTTTTGAAAAGAAAGAACCGCGGTATGCGGCGCGATAATTTTCGCCATGACGCGAACGGCCGCTTCGGTGTCCCACAATTTCACGCACAGGAAAACGTAATCGGGCGGGCCGAACGCAGCGGGATCATCGCTCGCACGCACTTCGGGAAGATGGATCTCGCCTAACTGACTTTCCACGCGCAAGCCATTTTGGCGCAGGGCGGCGAGATGCGCCCCCCGCGCGACGAACCCGACTTCGCAGCCGCTCTTGGCCAGCTTGGCGCCGAAATAGCCGCCCACTCCGCCCGCACCCATTATGGTGATCCGCATTTATGTCCTCAAATTCGCTGCCCGTGGCGCAGGCACTCCTGGCCTTGCACTCACCGAATAAGGCACGGCTACTTCGCCGTGGGCCGCGGCTCGCCTGGGCCCGTATACCCCGCTGCCGTGCCCAGCGCCAACACAGTGGCGGTCACCACAACGAATGGCAGCAAGAATTTTGCAGCCAACGATCTCATCGCCATCCTCCTCACCCTCCACCAGAAACAGAGCCGTTTCTTATCATTGAATTTCGCCTGCTGCAAACAGGAACTGCTCAAGAGCTTGCCGGCCCGCGCCTATGACCTTTGGCTGTCATCCCGATGGCCGCTTTTTTGGTCATAGGGATTTGCTTTTATAGTTTTGTCCTGACCGGTGAAGCCGTTGTATCTACAATGGGTACGGCTGGTTCTGGGAATCGCGTCCTGGCGCGATCTTCGGAGAATCCTGGATGCGATGAGGCTATTGGTCGCCATGGGTGCATTAGTTTTCGCCATCGCGGGACTTTTCGCGCGGCTTTCGCGCGCAAACTTGAGCGCCATCCAGCAACCCGGACGCGCGGAGGAATATCTGCGTTCCAAAATAACGCGTGCGGTGATCCGAAGACGAGCCGCTCGCGAAGAAATCCCTGTTGGACCGACCGACCCCATTTGGAAGGCTTGGGCCCTGCTTCCCAGATCGATCCCGCCTATCTTACCTACGTCCTTTGGGCCATACCAACCAGCCAGGGCAAGCCGCAGAATTTAGGGGAGTTAATGGTCAAAGGAGGCGACAGCACGGTGACCACCTTTACCAACCTGACTACCTTCGCCATGTGACGCGCCCCGATCGCCCTGTCTCAGGAATACCCTGTAGTTAACAAGTGGCGACTCTCACAAGATTTCCCTGCGCCGCTGAGGGATAATAATTCCAGGTTCCCGAGTGCGGGGGGGCGTGGGTATGGAACGGGCTTTAGCGCCAAATGCGCGAACTGCTTTTGCGGTCATTGCCGGCGGCGTGGCGATTTTCGCCATCGCACTGCGCCTGCGCGGACTTGCGTTTTCCGCCGATCCTTCCTTATGTGCCAGCATTGACACCATCGGAGCGTTCCTGACCTTCACATTTACGGCCAATGCTTTGGTTCGCTTCCGCGGGACGGGCGATCTGAAGTCGTTGATCTTGGCCATCGGTTTCGGCGTTGTAGGGCTGATGCAGCTGGCCCTCTCATTGCAGCTCTTTCATAACCTGGACTCTGCATTGCGGTTACTCGATTCACTGCGCCCTTTTTGGCTTCAAAGCAGCATGCTGCTGGCGGAAGCGATGCTGCTGGCTTCCGTGGTGGAGCGCCCTTTCCCGCATTCGGCAGACTTACCCCGAACGGATCTGGCACTGACAGCGCTCACTGGCACAGTAGCTTATTCGGCTGGCGCGCTTTACTTGCTCTTCGGGCACGAGCCCAAAATTCGCGCTCTCGGACCCATGGCGCAGCCGCTGGAACTGCTGCCGGTGTTTCTGTATCTGCTAGCAGCCGCTGCCTTCCATCAGCACCCCAAGATGGTTTCTTCCGGACTCGATAAAGCGCTCGCACTCGCGGCCGCGATGAATGCCGGGGCGCACCTGGTGCGCACGGTGTCATTGCAGGCGGCCGACGCCCCCTTCACCCTGGCGCAGATCTTGCGCGTCTCGAGCTATGCCGTCGTGCTGGGCGGTACGTTGCTGGATAACTCCAGGCTATTTATGCAAGTGCGGCAATTGGCCATCAGCGATGCTCTTACCGGCCTGGCGAACTACCGTCACTTGATCGACGTCCTCGAATCGGAGATCGAGCGTTCCGGCCGCACCGGCCGCGAGTTCTCAGTCCTTTTGCTCGATCTGGATGGCCTCAAGAGCATTAACGATCAATACGGACATCTCGTAGGAAGCCGTGCTCTGCGGCGTCTGGCAGATGTTCTGCGCGTGCATTCGCGCGCCGTGGATACGCCCGCACGGTACGGCGGTGATGAGTTTGCCCTGGTGATGCCGGAAACCGGATTTCAGGCGGCCCGGCGCGTGGCTGGTCGCATTCGCGAACGGCTCACATCACAAATCGAGCAGCCGAAAATCTCGGTGAGTGTCGGCGTGGCGGTATACCCGTCAAGCGGTACCACTGCGGAGCGGCTGCTGATGGCGGCCGACGAGGCCCTCTACGCGATGAAACAGGAAGCAAAAACCGGCCGGCAGTAATGAAGCGACAGGGGTTGCGAGGATGAATCTTGAGGATCAATCTTAAAGTTGGCCTCTGTTTTCCCTGTGCGCTCTGTCTCCTGGCGCCCTGTGCGTTAAATTCGTTCCGATAGATCGTTCCGCTCCGGGTTCGCCTTAGCCCCACCAAAAACCGGGTGGCGCTTCCGAGATCCTGCGGAAGGTAACGCGGCAAACTCGCCCATCCACGCGGTACTCGAAGACAATCTCCTGCGCATTAACGAAGTGGCCTAAGCCGCGGCGCTTGGAATGCGATAGGAGCAGCCAGCGGCCCTGGACAACCTCGTAAGTCCCGTGCTCGCCCCAGATTTCGTAGCTTCCATCTCGGTTGAGAACAAGCGGCGGACTTTGGCACGGTGCGGATTGCCCTTGGAGCTCGATTCGCACGCAGTGGTAATCGCCGTCGAGCCGTTGCTGCGCCCGTGCCGGACTGACCATCGCAGTGGCGGCCAATAAAAAAGCTGTCAGAGATAAAACCGGGAACTTTTGAGAGATCCGCATATTGATTCCGCTGGGCGCGGCTCCGATGGTTGCCGCAGCGACCGCACCAGATCAGTGCACCCAGGGTTCCATCTGTGAGCAGGAATCTCTCAGGAAAGATCATGAAGTCAGTAACTTAGGGATTGGCACGGCAAAGCAACTAAAAGCCGAGTTGCGTCCAGTGAAGGACATTTCCCTACTAATGCAATTTCCTTCCGTTCGTCGTCACCTTAAAGTACACGCCACTCAGCTCGGGAGGATTACAGAGCCAATCCGAGTGCACGCCTCGTAATATGAGTCTTAGGACCTTTCTCCTATGCTCCGTGCGCTCTGTGTTGAATCCGCGTCGCTAGCTCACGGATTTGCCGACGGAAGCTCGGGCACAGCGGCGCCGTCTTTGCGCGGGTCGGATGCGCCGTAATTGACGCCCGTGCCGAAATCGCGCATCACGGCCTGGCCACCGCCAAACCGATTGGAGAAGCCATTATGCATCTGCAACACGTGCCCCTTGGCTTCCAGCTCGGCCTTCACGTTCCCGGGCACTCGATTCTCCAGCGCCACGTCACAGCCCTGGAAGCTCAGCTTGGTAAAGCGCGCCGTCTCCATGGCCGCCTGGATGTTCTGGTTGAAGTCGGCGATGTGCGAGACGTATTGCGCGTGCGCCTGAGACTGGTTCCATCCGCCCATGATCCCGAAGGCGATGCGCACATTCGCTTTCTCCATGAATGCGGGAATGATCGTATGCAGAGGGCGCTTTCTGGGAGCGAGCGCATTGGGTGAGGAGGAGTCCAGGGTAAAGAGCGCGCCACGGTCGTGCAGCACGAAGCCCGTTCCTGGCGCCACGACTCCAGAGCCGAAATCATCGAAGTTACTTTGGATCAGCGACACCATGTTGCCATCGCGATCGACGGTGCTCAAATAGATCGTGCTGCTGCCAGGCAGCAACGTGCCCGGGCCGACATTGCAATTCGCCTTGCTGGGATCGATTTGCTTGGCGCGCGACACGGCAAAATCCTTGGACAGGAGTTGCTTCACCGGCAGGGTTGAAAATTTCGGATCGCCGATATAGCGGACGAGATCCGCATAGGCCAGCTTTTTGGCTTCGATCATGGCGTGTAGCGTGGTGGCGGAATTCAGTCCGGACTTATCAAGTGGAAACGTCTCCATGATGTTGAGCATTTCGAGTGCGGCCAGGCCTTGGCCGTTTGGCGGCAGTTCGTAAACCGTCCAGCCACGATACGTGGTCGAAATCGGTTCCACCCATTCGGCGGAATATTCGGCGAAGTCCTTTTCTGCGTGGGTTCCCCCATGCCGGCGGGAGGTTTCCACAATGCTCTTGGCAAGCTCGCCCTTGTAGAAGGCGTCGCGTCCGCCCTGAGCGATCAAGCGCAGCGAGCGCGCCAGGTCCGGATTGCGGAAGATCTGTCCCACGACCGGCGGGCGATTATCCGGAAGATACGTCTGGGCCGCAGCCTCATTTCCCCGCAGGAAATCGGCATTGGCGGCCCAAAGTCCGGAGGTCCACTCAGTGACGGGGAAGCCATCTTCTGCGGTTCGGATGGCCGGAGCGAGCACCTCGGACAATTTCTTTTTCCCAAAGCGCTCCAGCAGCTTCTGCCAGCCATCCACCGCTCCGGGTACCGTGACGCTCTGGACGCCTCGCACGGGCATTTCCTGAAAACCTTGATTCTTCAGAAACTCGATGGTTAACGCGGCGGGCGCCCATCCGCTGGCATTCAATCCGTAAAGCTTTCCGCTCTTGGCGTCGTAGACGATAGCGAAAAGATCGCCGCCGATGCCGTTGGACATTGGCGCGACGAGGCCCATCACCGCGTTGGCGGCGACGGCGGCATCCACCGCGTTCCCACCGCGCTCGAGTATTTGAACGCCGGCTTGCGCCGCCAGCGGCGATTCCGCGGCCACGATTCCATTGCGCGAGATCACCATGGACCGGCCTTGGTTACGGTCCTGCGCGATTGCCTCCGAACCGGC
>DASPYR010000309.1:0-9551 GCA_035636675.1 Rugosimonospora sp.
GGTCTGCTGTTCGATGTGACAGACGATAAAGGCAACGTGATACATTGGGGCGCCGAACTGGGCAATCCCCACCAGATGTCCGGCGCCGGATTTGCCAGGGATACCTTCAAGCCCGGAGACAAAATTACCGTTACCGGCCACCCCGCCAAGTCCGGCGCGCCACGCATGACGCTTGACCACCTCGTGCTTGCCGATGGCCGAGTGCTTTCGGGGAGGGGCGTTAAGGGAAATGGCGAGCGCGACGATTCCGCATATTGAAACATTCGCTCGTAGAAGAAATCGGAGCTGAATCATGCGAAAGCAATTTCTGAAGTCACTGGGCATCCTCACGTCCATAGTGGCGCTTTCTTGCCCCGCGTTCGCTCAAACTTACGGCACGAAAGGCTACGCGCCGGGGGCGTGGAAACCGGACGAATTGCCGAAGGAGTTGGCGAAGCCCAAGCCCTTTGATCCTCACGACCTCTCCGGCGTCTGGTCCATGCCTACTAAAGCCAATTTTGAAAGACACTCCCTGAACGACAAGAGGCTAAACATCCAGGACAAGAGTCTCCCGGGCGAGATGAGGGCGCAGAGCTACCCGCCTCCCATGACGGCTTGGGGAAAAGCAAAGTTCGAAGCCACGCAACCCAGCTACGGCCCCAGATCGGTTCCTCCTGGTTTGGGAAATGACCTGGTTTCGAGCTGTGAACCGCTGGGTTATCCGCGCGACCTCTGGGAAGCGAATCTGAGACCCTTCGAATTCGTTCAGGCATCTGGCCGGGTGTTGCAGCACATGCAGTATCACGATCTGTGGCGTACGATCTGGACGGACGGGCGGGCACTTCCGAAGGACCCCGACCCCGCCTGGAATGGATACTCAATCGGACATTGGGATGGAGACACCTTTGTCGTGGAGTCCCTTGGCTATGACGACAGGACCTGGCTCGACCATTTCGGCGACCCGCATAGTGATCAGATGACGCTTGTGGAGCGCTACAAGCGCCTGGACGCCGACACCTTGCAACTGGACATGACGTTGACCGACCCGAAAACATATACGGTCCCTTGGGTGGCTGACACGATAACCTTCGAAAAGGTGAAAGTGGCTATCTTTGAAGAGATTTGCGCGCCCTCGGAAGAAAATCGGTTTAACGATCGCGTGAGGGATGCGGCGGTTGGAAAGTCCAAACCTTGACAGGTGTTTTGCATTCCGATAGATTCAGGTCCACCTGATGATTTGCAGCTTGGATAAGGAGATTTCCTAATGAGACGTCGACTCCCAGTCGCAATCCTGGCGAATTTGAGCCTTCTGGCGGTGAGTTCTCTGTCGCTGGCAATTCCAGTATTCGCTCATCACGGTTTTCAGTTCGAATTCGATGGAAGCAAATACATCTACATTACCGGTACGCTGACGAAGGTGGAATGGGAAAACCCGCACCTCTATTTTAACGTCGAATCCAAGATGTCGCCGCAGGATCCAACGGTTCCGGATCCTAGCGGCAAAGTGGCCAGTTGGCGTTTTGAGGGCTCCTCGGTGAGCTTGGTGCAAAGAACCGGAACACGGCGGGCGGATTTGGTCGAGAGCATCGGCAAGACGGTCACCGTAAGAGCATGCCCTGGGAAGGGCGGTCTGGCGAAGGGCGCTGCCGAGACAGTGAAGGTGGCGGATGACCGGGAAGTCGTGGTCGGCAGAAAGCGATATTACGGAGAAGGGCCTGCTCCGGCGGATATCGATAAGGACCCTGTGAACTAAGCCGCGTTCCTGCTTCTTGATGATCTGCAATCTTTTGGCAGTGTCTCGCTTTCGGACACTGCCAAATTTTTTTTCCTGCTAATTACAACGTGATAGGATATGCGGCCTCAGGGAAAAATGCGCTGAGGCGTGCCGATCCCCAATAACCCGCTTGTGCGAACAGATCCGCTATCTTCGTGCGCGGCAAGCAAGGAAGGCGACATGAAAGTCCGGTCCAGGCGAATCATCGTTGACGCCATCTCCTTGGCGATCATTTTCCTGCTGGGCGTGGCGTCGGCAAACAGCCAGGCTGCGCCCGAAGACAAGCCGCAAATGGCGGATGAGATCTTCAAGAACGTTCAAGTTCTCCGAGGACTCACCGTGGACGAATTCATGGGAACAATGGGCTTCATTGCCGCCTCCCTGAGCATGAATTGCATTGATTGCCACACCACCGAGGCCGCCAGCGACGTTACTAAATATGCCGTCGACACCCCGACCAAGCAGACCGCACGCAAAATGATCCTGATGGTGAAGTCCATCAATGCGGCAAACTTTGGCGGGAAACAGATCGTCACCTGCTACTCCTGCCACCGTAGCGGTAACGCCCCAAAGAACATACCGAGTTTGGCGGAACAGTACGGCACTCCGCCTCCGGAAGATCCGAACGAGGTCGAAATTGTCGGCGAGCCCAGGCCCGGGGTGCCCTCCGCCGATCAAGTTTTAGACAGATATATCCAGTCCATCGGAGGCGCGGCGCAAGTGGCCAAGCTCACCAGCTTTGTCGCCAAGGGAACTTACGAGGGTTTTGACACCGGCGAGGAACCGGCGCCAGTAGAAGTCTACGCCAAAGCCCCCAATCAACTCACTACCATCGTTCATATCCCGCAAGGGGACAGCATCAGAACCTATGATGGCCGCACCGGTTGGACGACATCCACGGGAACACTCTTGCCCGTACCTTTCCTGATGCTGGCCGGAGGAAATCTGGAAGGCGCCAAGCTGGATGCGGAGCTATGTTTTCCGGCGCAGATCAAGCGAACGCTGGGAGAATGGCGTACCGGATTTCCGACCACGGTGATTGACGACAAGGAGGTCGACGTCGTTCAAGGCACCAGCGCGGCCAAGACTCCCGTGAAACTGTACTTCGACAAAAAATCTGGTCTGCTCGTGCGGCTGGTGCGCTATACAAACACCGCCATTGGCACCAATCCTGCTCAGGTCGATTATGCTGACTACCGCGACGTCGGCGGAGTGAAGATGCCTTTTCACTGGACCGTGACCTGGACCGATGGACGATCCACCACGGAGCTAAGCTCGGTGCAGCCGAATGTGCCGGTCGAAGCCTCGAGATTCGCCAAGCCAGCACCCGCGACGCGCAAACCCGGAACCCCCTAACCTTGCATCGAGCGTCGCGGGCCCCGGACTAACGAGTCTGTGTGGCAACTCGCGTTTTTAGGGGGTCGCCGCTTTAGCGGCGACATCAAACGTCCCCGGGCCGGGGCCAATTGGGGCGCTGATCCGTACCGGACGCGCCTGCACTCCTAACGCCCTGCACTCAATGGCGCTGCCTTCTCTGTTGTCGATGTCGGCAGGCCGTGCTGCGATAAGAACGAGCGAATCGCAGCGAGTGCCTTCAGGTTTTCTTCATCGCTGAACCCGCCATGTTTGCCGTTCGGGATAGTGACAAGCTCGTGAGGCACGCCGGCTTTCCCGAGCGCCTGATGCAGCCGCTGTTTCTGTGTATAAGGAACCACCGGATCGGCGTCGCCGTGCACGCTAATGATCGGCGGAATGCCGGCGCGTACATAGGTCAACGGCGACAACTGCTTTGCCAGTTCCTCGCGATTGGGAAGCGCGCCCAGCCAGGCCACCGCCCAGCTTCGCTGATTGGCACCGCTCAGCAATTCGTTCACGTCGGCAATGCCGTACCAATCGACGATCGCCGCCACTTTCAATTGGTCTGTGTTGGTCGGGCCGGCCGTCGAAGCGCCACCCGAGCGGTCGCCCGGGCAGGTGTTGTCGAAGCCCGCCGACATCGGCAGCACTCCGGTGATCAGCGCCAAATGGCCGCCGGCCGATTGGCCGCTGGTGATGATCCTGCTTGTATCGAAATTGTACTGTGCGGCATTTCGATACACCCAGCGCAGTGCGCAGCGTGCGTCTTCGACTGCCGCCGGCGCGAGCGCCACGTTCGTCATTCGATATTCCACGTTCACAACGGTCCAACCCATCTGCAGATACGGCAGCAGTGAGAGAGTTGAGGCTTCCTTGGTTCCATTCGTCCAGCCGCCGCCGTGAAAGAAGAGCATGGTCGTGCTCGGAGCCTTAAGCCCGCGCGGCTGATAAACGTCCAGCTTCGCATCCCAGTTGCTCGCGGTGCGGTAAGTGAGGTTCGGAGTCAGCTGGTAGCTGCCGGCGACGTGCACAAAATCGCGGATCGAGTCCGCTGATTGGGCGCGCACGGAAAGGGACGCGCTTACCATAACGAGCGACACGACTGCCAGCGCCGAAAGCCAAACTCTTCTCATGGATTGCCCCTCCTTGGAGTCACTTTCTTGTCTTTCGCATTCAAGGAATGCCCATCGGTGAGCATGCACCAAATACGCTGCTTATAGCACCTCCTGCCACATGCGTACAAGCCTCTCAGTGAAAGCCGTAATCGGTCCGTTTGAAGACCACGCCCTGATTTCTTACTGGCCCGATTCTTAGTGGTTGACGCTCGCGGTAAAACGGCCATCCGACTAGGATGGCCGTCCCGAGCGACGAACCGGAGCGAGGGATCTCTCTCATTCGCTCTCACGCTGAGCCTCTTTACTCGGGCGCTATAATAGATATACGCCTGCTTTGGATGAATTCGCCGGGCATGCCCGGCGTGAAGCTGGGCCGGCGAATTCCGGTTTTGTAGCGCCGGCTTGGCCTGAGTTCCGAAGGCCATCTTGCCGGCACCTTTCAGCCGGGCGACTTCCTGGCCGAACTGGGGCGAATCCGGGCTTGCGCAAAAACGGGAGGGGGGTACCCCATCCTGACTGCCGGCGAAATCGCCGATCCGATCAGGTCCGGTTTTCGGACTCCACCGGACTCCAGAAATCGGAGCGGGCTCCGATGGCGACCCATGGGTTAAGCTGCCCAGAATGAACACTTGCAGAAAAATGGGGGGTGGGGTCCCCCCCGCGTTTTGCGCCCGAGGGAAGCTCGTCCTTGCCGTAGCAGTGATGAGGAGTGTAGAGTGGCGCCACTAGGAGACCGAGGAAGCCACACGTAGGGGGGACGTCCGTGAAGCTCATTGCTCGCACAAGACAAATAGCCGAAGAGACTCGCCCGGGAGAAAAGGTGAACCGTCCATTCTGCGCCGCAGCCGATTGGGGTCGCCGGGAATTCCTCGGCAGCCTCGCTGCCGTGGGTGCGGATGTTTTGATTTCCAGGACCCTCTCGGCAGCCCAGACGACAACAGCCGCGCCACATCGAATTGATGTTCACAACCACCTTACGCCCCCAAGCTACGCCGCGGAACTCGGACCCAGGCACCTTATCTCCGCACAAGTCCAAAATTGGACGCCCGCGAAAGATCTCGAGGACATGGACCAGGCCGGAGTCGCGACTTCCATTACGTCGCTCGCGCCGCCCGGCGTATGGACCGGCGACGCCGATATGGCCCGGCGTTTGGCCCGCAGCTGCAACGATGAGGCAGCACACCTGGTTGCCGATCACAAAGGCCGTTTCGGTATGTTCGTCAACTTGCCCCTGCCGGATATCGAAGGCAGTCTGCGCGAGATTGAGTACGGCTTGGACATGCTCAAGGCCGACGGCGTGGCCATGTATACCAACTACGGAGACAAGTGGCTCGGCGATCCATTTTTCAATCCCGTTTTTGAGGAGCTCAACCGGCGCGGGGCCGTCGTATACACGCACCCGAAATCCGCCAACTGCTGCAGGAACGTTCTTCCGAATATCCCGGATTCGGAAATTGAGTACGGAACCGACACGACTCGCGCGATCACAGAGTTGGTCTTCGGCGGTACGACCCGGCGCTATCCCAACGTTCGCATCATCTTCTCGCATGCCGGGGGCACGATGCCGTTCCTGATCGAGCGGTTCGTCAACTTAGCCAAAAGCCCCGCGTTTGCCTCCCAGCTTCCGCAGGGGTTTTTGGCCGAGGCGACGAAGTTGTACTACGACACCGCGCAAACGGCCAATGCTGCGGCGATGTCCGCGCTGCTGAAGGTGGTGCCCGTATCGCAAATTCTCTTCGGGACGGACTTCCCTTTCCGCACCGCCGCGGATCACGTGAAGGGACTCAAGGCTTGCGGAGTATTTACGGCCAAAAATCTGCGGGATATCGATCGAGAGAATGCCGCACGGCTGCTGCCGCGATATAGAACATAGCGCCGCATGGGGTAAGCTCGTGCGCCGCTTCCAGGTACCAGATCTTTTGTTTTTTACCCTCGGGGCCAGCCTAAGGTTAGCGTTGCTCCGTCTTCGGCTTGCTGCCGTAGCAAACAACCGTCCGTGCTGGCCCGCTCTGGTCGCAAATTCGTTGCGTCCGAGGACAAGGGAAGCGTACGATGCACGAGACAGAGATCCAAGGCTGAGATTCCAGATGAACCTCGAAGAAGAGTCTAATTGCAGAGGAGAATGCAATGAAGCACCTGATCAAACAATACCTCGATTCCCGAATCTCTCGGCGGCAACTACTCTCAGGTTTAGGAACGCTTGGAATCACAGCCGCTGCGGCAAACTCCATGGCCCAGTCGCTTGCTCCGTTTCTTCCGGCGGCGGAAGATGGCGCCGCAAGTGCGTCGTCAGCATCGCGGAGCATACAAGGGACTGGAGGCGCGCTGCTCGTCGCGCAGCTGAAAGCGTCAGGTATCGAACATATCTTCTTTAATCCTTCATCTGGAGCAGCTCCCTTCTTCGATGCCCTGGTGGACGAACCCAAGATGCAATTGATCAAGGCTCTTCAGGAGGGTGCTCTGGTGGCCATGGCGGACGGTTACGCCAAGGCGTCCGGCAAGACTCCTTTCGTCATTTGCGCCAGGCCTGGGTTCCCGAACTCGATGACTCAGTTATATAACGTGTGGAAAGACGAGATACCCATGGTGGTGGCGGTGGACTATGTGAACCGCGCGACGCTTGGAGAAGATGGTTTCGAAGATGCCGACCATCTGGAAAATATCGCGCATCCGATCACGAAATGGAATTGGGTGGCTCAATCGGCAGACAAGATTCCGGAGGTTACCCGCCGAGCGTTCAAATTTGCTTCCACCATGCCCTCCGGCCCTGTTTTTCTGGCCTATCCAGAAGATATCCTGGACGATGAAGCTCAAGCATCGGTAATCGATCAAGCTAAATTTGAAGTCTCGATGAAAGTGCGTCCCGATCCAGACTTGGTCGAGAAGGCCGCACGCATGCTTCTCGAGGCCCAAAGCCCGCTTCTTTATGTCGGCGATGAAATTGTTCGGTGTGGCGCGCAGAAACAGGTTGTGGAGCTGGCCGAACTTCTGGGTATCCCGGTAACGCGTGACGGAGGCACCATCGGCTGGTCCAAAGCCTTCCCGACGCAACATCCGCTATACCTCGGCACCAACCTCCGTGAGATGCGCTATCCGGCGCATGTGGATGTGACGTTGAATCTTGGAGGGCGTCTCGCCTATGGCGAGAGAATCCAGCCGGGCATAAAGCTGATTCAGGTCCGTATGGATCCCACCAACCTCGCTCGTACCGCTCCAACTGACGTGGCGATCTTTGGGGATTTGAAGTTTACGACGGCCGACCTGATTGCCGCGTTGCGGAGCATGGCTACGGCAGATCGGTTGCGCCAGATTGGCCAGGAGCGCGCTGCCAAGACGCACGAATACACCACCACGATGCGGAAGTTCCGCGAGTCCATTGGCCGCGAAACGTGGAACCACAGCCCGGTCAGTTTCGAAAGACTGGGCATGGAACTCGAGACCGCTTTGGACAAGGACGCGTGCGTGGTCGCGGAAAGCGATTCGGGCCGAAAGATGGAAGACTTTATGTCCTTCGGCGGATCAGATAAGCAATACTTCACGACCACCGGAGCGGCACTGGGATGGGGATTGCCGGCAGCTTTCGGCGTGAAACTGGCGCATCCCGATTTGCCGGTCGTGTCGGTAGTCGGGGACGGCGCATTCCTCTTTGCCGGCCCGCAACCTCTCTGGAGTTATGCCAGGTACAAGGCGCCGGTCACCATCATCGTTTGCAATAACCGCAGCTACAATAATGAACGCAACCGCATCTGGAACGTTGGCGGAAGACAGTTCCAGACCGGCCGCGATATGACCTGCTACCTCGGAGATCCAGACATCGATTATGCCAAGCTCGCATCAGGATTCGGCGTGGAAGGAGAGATTGTCGCCGAGCCTTCGCAGCTTCAAGCGGCGCTACAGCGTGCAAAACGTGCGACGGCGGATGGCCGGCCCTACCTGCTCGACGTCCACATCGAGAGGAACGGCATTGGCGCGACATCGACATGGCATCCGCCCTATTCAATTGCTGAGTTGCGCCAAAGGAAGGTCTGACATGCACTCAAAAGCGGCATTCCACTTTCGGAAGCATCTCTTGGGTGTGTGTCTGGCCCTTCTGTCGATCAGCTTTACGGTACGAACCTATGCGCAGTCGCCGGCGAACAGCTTGCCGGCAGGAACCGGAAGAGATTTAGTCGCCGCGGCATGTACGCAATGCCACGGCTTGAAAATGATTGTGGCTCTCCGCGATGGCCCTGTGGGCTGGAAGCATTTTGTAGACGACATGATTTTGCGCGGAGCGCAATTGACGCCCCAGGAGGCAGATAGCGTAACCCAATACCTCTCCAAAAATTTTGGACCCGGCACATCCCCGATGCAAAGTGGCCTCAAAAGTGAGCCGCTTCCATCCGGCGATGGCGAAAAACTCGTGGAATCACACTGTGCCCTGTGTCACGACTTAGGGCGGATCACCACTGTCGGAAGAAGCAAGGAAGAGTGGAACAACACGGTCAGCAACATGATGGCGCGGGCAGGCACGAACGTCGCGACACCAGCAGAAGTCCTGACGATGGCGTCTTATCTAGCCGCCCACTTCGGCAAAAAATCTGATTAGCCAATCTATCTGCGATCAGCGCGAAATGTAGGTTTTGCCGAAACCATTGCGGCTATTGGTCACCGTGAATTTGCCGTCAGGCTGAACTGACGCTTTGATCCAGTTCCCCTTGCAGTCCGCGGTTTCCTCGAGGTTTCCAATCATGTCCGGCGAAGTATTGTGATTGGGGTCCGGGTCGAGCAGCGATAGGTGTTCCTGCCAGATGCCTTCGATTCCCGGTATCCTGGCGAGCCGCAGATAGGCGACTTTTTCATACGGAGCCGCCCGAGTGCCGGCTGGCGTGATCGATTTGGCGTTGGCGTCAACCTGGCCCATGCCCTTCCGCGGCCCGTTGTTGACGATCACGACCTGCGGTTTGATGGCGTCGAGAAACGCGGGCGCTCCCGCGCCGTCGAATGCGCCGTGGCGGCTGGTCTGATAGACCGTCACCATGCCCAGCTTGTTTACCGGACACGCGAGCTCCATCTCTTTTTCCCAGTCGAGATCGATCAGGTTCAGATATTTGAACTTGCCGTAGCTGACTAGCACGCCGGCGACGCGCTGGTTCTCGGGCGACAGGGGAGCTTTTTGTTCCGCGTTGGCGCAAAGGGGATTGGGTCCGCCGCCGTTGACGGGCTTGGCCAGCACCTTTTGATCGGAAGCGACCACGAGGACACGAAGTCCCTTCACCGGGATCTCATCTCCCGGCTTCACAATGGTGCGCTTGCCGGCGGAGGCAGTCGCATAGCTATCGAGCCAT
>DASPYR010000310.1:0-2931 GCA_035636675.1 Rugosimonospora sp.
GGCAGCGGCTTCATGGCTTTAGACCATTGTCCCCGCGCGGCGCGTAGGCCGTCAATGCGGGGAGCTTGGTAACATCGACGGCTTCCACGGCGGCGCTGAGGCGCTCTGTCGAGATGGTCTTTCACTTCGGCGCGTTTTTGCCCAGCCGCCATCGTGCAGCGCCATACTTACGCACCTGATCGCGCTTCGCTACTTGTCCCCGGCCCAGTCCGCCGAAGAAGGATACCCAAAACCTGATCTCACAGCCAAGTCGGGTGGTGCAGCCAAATGTACAAACCGGTCACATAGGTAACAGTTCAATCCAGGCATATGGGTAACACTTTCTCCGAAAGCCCGCAGGCGGCCTTTTCCCGCAGTACCATCTGTGCGGGCGCCGTCAAGGGAAGCTGCGCCGCGTCCAATAACGACGCGCCCTTGACGGGTCCACCCGCCCGAAAGACTTACCGGAGAAGAGGAACAGGCCGCTCTGAATGGGCCTCTGGACCGACTCTACAGTGCAAGGTGTTACCCGTGTGCCCGGATTAAAATGTCACCCATGTGCCAGTTTGAACACAAATTACAAGGACATTCACGTCACGAGAAGCTACTAAGCGTAGCCGCAAAATTAACTTTACAGATTGGGCGCAATGGTGTAGTTCCATCGCGGTAGTACTTTGCCGGGCTTGAGATCGAGTGACGAGATGAGTTGGCGGTCCGGTTTGAGACCAGTGGGATACTGCTTTCGATCCAGATATGCCGTCACAACCAAGCCGGTCTTGGTGCTGGTATTGCGAATGAAGCCCAGCATCTTTTCATAGCTGACCAGTGGCTCGGCGGCCCAGTGTTTGGAAATCTCCGAGAACAGACGGTGCTCGATCGGGTTCCATTTGGACGCGCCAGTAGGGTAGTGAGCGACTGTAGCCGTGATGCCAAATGGGTTGCACAACTGAGCCTGAATTTCGGTCTTCCAAGCCCAGGAGCTGCAACCGTTGCTGCCACCCGAGTCCGCCAGAACCAGGAGCTTGGGAGCATGGCCATGGCGACGCGATCCCTCACGTTTCCACCAGGTGGCGATGGAATGGGCGGCGAAGGCCGGCGTGTCGTGCGAGATGCCGACGCAGACAGTGCCGCGGTTATTAGGCGGATCGTAAATGCCGTAGGAGATGCCCACGCCGCTGGCGTCGGAGAGGAAGTCATGATCGTTCACTGGAACCGGCGAGCGATCCCATTTGGCGCCGGTGTTCTTGAAGTTGCCGATCAGTTCGCGTTTCTTACTGTCGACGCTGATGATGGGAAGGCCTTGCCGCTGGAAGCGCGACCGCAGCGAAGAAATATTCTGGAATTGCTGATCCCGGTACGGACTGGAGTTGGTGGCGATCTGCTTCCGGTTAACACGCAGAGAGAAATCCATTTGGTATAGCAGGCGAGAGACGGTATTCGCCGAAACTGGAATATCGATCTGCTGAAGAAGTTCCGCGATCTTCTCCGTCGTCTTACGGGTCCACTTCAACCCCGTGATGGGATCGCCGGCCGTATCGTGCTCCAGGATAATCTCAATGGCAGCGATTATTTCGGGCGTTTTTTTTCCACCCGCCTGCGCCCGCCGCCCGTTTTGCGCGCCCGATCCACCTCTACGTCCTGCGCCAACAACTGCTGTCTTCCGCGCGCCACGGTGTGAGGATCGAGATCGAGGAAGTCGGCTAGGCTGCGATCACCGCCACGGCCCAGCTTGAGCGACTCCAGACCGGCATACAAGCGGCGCTGTTGCTCGTCCAGTAGGCTGTAGAACAGGAGGATCGATGCTTTCAATTCTTCTTCCGAGACTTCCAGCACGGAGGCATCCCCCACGGTGGGAACAGCTTCCACCTTGCGGCGCGTAAGAAGTTGCCCTTGCTGAATGGTGCGGTCGATGGCCGTATACAGATACAAACCTGACACGATCTGACGGGTGACCCGGCGTTGTTGCGCCAGTTGATGCAGCGCGTCCTGCACATCGACGTGCAGGTCACGGGCAAGTTCCTCGGCGAAATACCCCCGTGGAGAACGATTGACGAATGACTCCGCGCTGGCCAGCAGCGTGCCGAACTGCGAGAACCAGACGTTCGCATGCGACCACAGGCCTTTCTCGTCGAAATGGGCGATTTCATGAAGGGTATAGTATCGGCCGCGATGGGAGTAGCTGGTGAGGTAATCCAGCGGCTTGAGTTTGCGGAAGACCGTGACATCGACCGAGGTGCCGAGGGCGTGTTTCAGTTCGTCGAGGGTGGCGATCTGGCTGCGCAGGAGCAACGAACGCAGTTCATCGGAGCGAAAGGAGAGAGGTCTCATAATGTTATAGTTCCGGCTTAGTCCGGTCCTCCCGATCGGAACTATAACAAATCTGCGCGCCCCCTGCCACGACCTACCGTAAGTGCCGCGAAGCCATCCTGTCCGTAGTTCAGGCCATTTGACGCTTTCAGATTCAGTTGTGAAGCGAAGGCGGATTATGAAATAGAAACGACTGCTGGATAGTATTTATTTTTGCGGCTACGCTAAGTATTCGTTTGCATTGTCCAGAGTAGGCCACGTCACCCGACACAACGACCACGTATGCATCACATTGGTCGTTAGCCCTAACTGCATCGATGACAGAATTGGCATTCTCCTGAATCCAATTCCCACTCTCACGAAAATGGATATCGCTCAATTGTACAACGCCAATTAGCATATGGTCGTATTGTACGTCAAAAACCCGATAGCCGCCCAGCGAACTGAGGCCAAGGGGCCGAGGCATCACGGGGCGAAAGGCAAGCGCGCGGCGGAGTGTGCGCAAGGGAGCACTGGTTCAGGAAAGGAAGGGCACAATCGGGCCGCTGGCGTTCGCCCTGACTCCCAACAAGTCGGCATCGCGCCGGGAGATGTCGAATCAGCGATGTATGCAGAATCAGCTTGAGCAAGCATTCCCGAAAATGG
>DASPYR010000311.1:0-4941 GCA_035636675.1 Rugosimonospora sp.
AATCGCTGGTTGGTGCAACTAACCCTTGAGACGAACTCTACAATCAACCTGAAGATCGCCCTCAACTCCCTGGAATTGAGCACAATTCATTGATTGCCGGATTGAGACAAATTCAGTTAGCGACCGAAACATAGCGCTTCAACTCCCTGAAATTGAGGCGCAAATCGTTGCTTGTCAGTTTCCCATCGGACGCAATTTCTATGCCAATATTGAATTGATGTAAATCATTGATAATAAACAATTTATTTAGACACCTATAGGTCATTTAGATGGATTTCGGGAGTCATACAGCTCAAATATACAGAAAACAATATATATTCACGTCTGGGCATCGGTGGTTGCCTCTCTCTAAGCAGATAAGGGCAAACGATGTATCTTGCGCCGCGCTCTCGCATCTATGCTTGCTCTCAGCGTGGAAAGCTGCAAACCGGCACCATAAAGCAGCGCAGCCCAGCAGGTGCCCGCTGGGCCGTCAAATAATCTCATCAAATTGAAAAAATGCATCACCGTGAATCTTCAATTCTACGGGGCAACGCGATTCCGGTCAAGCTGGGCAGCAAAATCTTCGGACAACAGCCCAGAAGCTTTGGAATAGCCAAGTAGCATGGCGGCAGATTACGGCACAGATGGAAAAAAAACCGGGGCTGACTCGTCTGAGTCAGCCCCGGCGTTAGTTGTTGGTTTCTGCTAGGCCATTCGCTTAGAACGTGAAGCGCGCGCCGAACTCGGCCGTGAACGCCCGCGGTAGCAGGCTGCTCGTGGGATTGATGAACCCGATGGCCTTGCCAAACGTGTTGCTCTGGACCACGTTGTCGAAGTTGTTGCCGTAATTGGCATGGTTGAACAGGTTGAACCCTTGGAACGCGAGCTGCAGGTTGCGTCCCTCGCCCAGCTTGATGTTCTTGGCAAGGCGGACGTCCATGTTGAAGTACGGGTCGCCACGGTTGGAGTTGTACGGAACGACGTGGCAATTGCCGGAGTAATAGCACTGCACAATCGCTAGCTTCGACATCGTCGTCGTAGCGAGTACGTTATTCGGATCGCTGTTTAGCACAACGAGCGCGCCGGCGGAGCTGCCGCCGCTCAGATTGAGTTCATTGAAAGACGAGGTCACCAGATAGGGCCGCGCCGAACCTGCTTGCAGGATCGGAGAAAACGCCATTCCCCACGGCAAGTTTACGGTGCCCGCAATAGTAGCGTGGTGCCGCTCGTCGTTTAAGGAGGGCCCGAATTCATTCGGCGAGAACGGGTTCCGTGGGTCGCGCGGATAGTAGCGGAATGAACCGCCGTCTTGGTCATAGCCCACGGCACGGCCTAGCGTGTAATTCGCGATCAAATCGACTTTATGGAATCCGCGCTGACGATAGCTGATGTTCATGCCATCGTAACGCGAACGCCCGATCGCTTCGTCATTACGAACACTGCCCAGCAACGGCACGCCCGCTGCCAAGAAGGCTGCGTCGAGTGGCCGGTAAAAGCCGCACGATGACGCCGAACAAAGTGGGACTCCCGTATTTGGGTCCTCAGTCACGGTCCGCGTCGTTATGTTTGCAGGATTGATGGGGATTCTAGGATCAACGTTGATGGTCTTGTTCTCGTGCAAACTGAGCACGTGAACGTATTCCGCCTCGATTACGGATTTTGATGTGAGCGACCAGGTATACCCGCCGTTCCATTCTTCGGTGACCGGGTTGCGATAGTTCGGATCCATGATCCGCCCGGTTGCACCTGGGAGTAAGGGCGTTCCGCCATTCAAGTTATGTGATGGCGGCGGAATCGTTGGCATCGGATCCACGCCGAAACGCCACTGGCTGAGCGGAATGCCTGGAGTGCCCGTGCCTGGCACGGCATCGTTGCCGGTGATCGCGAACGCCCCCTGAAAGATGGTCGCGTTGCTCTGCTGCTCCATGAACAAGGGGATGTTCTGGAAGGTATTGCCGTAGTACATTCCGTAACCGGCTCGGAGGACCTGCGTCCCGTGGCCGGTCAGATCATATGCAAACCCCACGCGCGGGCTGAAGTTCTTGTTGTAATCGCTCGCCTTCTTGGCCACCAAAGACGCCGCCAGAGGGCTGAAAGGGGCAGCCGCCTGGAGCTCCTGGAAGGTACGGCTGTTGGCAATATCGGATCCACCGACGAAATCGTAATCCTTGTCCCAGCGAAGCCCAAGGTTCACGGTCAGGCGGCGCGTCATCTTCCAGTCATCCTGGAAGTACAGTCCGAGCTGCTTCGCATCCTTGATAATGAAGTGGGGATCGCCGACCGCGATGCTCATCGAGCCGACGGCGCCTGCAGTTGCAAAGCCATTCGGGTAAGTGCCCGATCCACACCCAGCTGTTGTCGTGTCTGGAGCCACGCCGAGAATGCAGCTTGGGTTATCATTGAAGTCGATCTCCAGCGTCGGATTGAACTCGAAAAAGCCGCCCATGAACGGCGTCCAGATGTAATCAAATCCGGTCTTGAAGGTGTGCCTGCCGACTGTTTTGCTCAGGTCGTCCTTGAACTGCCACTTGCGCTGGATGGACTCCTGCGGGACGTTCGTGTTGGTGCCGAATTGCGCGCTGGGAAAGGTGAAGAGCGGGGCCCGCGTCGTGCTGTCAATCAAGTTGTTCCAATACTGCCAACCGGCAGTGAATTGGTTGAGCAGGGTAGGCGAGAACGCGGAGTTCAGGGTGACGTTGGCAATCTGCAAATGATTTTTGGTGAAGTTGCCTTCCGTAAGATCGAATGTGCCGCCGCTCTGGTCGTTGAGGCTGTTATTGGCTTGCGTGGCGACCGATACATAGGCGGTGTGTTTGCTGTTGATCGTCCAATCCATGCGTCCTGCAATGCGGTTCTCAAAGAACGGCGTGGGGATAGTGGCTGCCGGCTGCGCTCCCAGTGAAGTCACCAGGTTGAGCTGCGTGAGCGCCCCCAGTTCCTCGGCGATCGAGGTGTGCTCCCGCTCGCGCTCCATGGCGAAGAAGGCGAACAGTTTATCTTTTTTGATTGGCCCGCCGATCGAACCGCCAAACCACTGGCGCGAATACGGCGGAGTCGAATAACTATACGGCTTGGCCGTGTTCCCTGGATCGGGAAGCTTCTGAGCTGCATTGAGCGCCTGATCGCGAAAGAATCCAAATGCCGAACCATGGTAGTTGTTCGACCCGGATTTTGTAATCACGTTAATGGCAGCGCCTTCGGACCGGCCATTGACTGCCGAGAAGCGCTGAGTAGAGATCTGGAACTCCTGCACGGCCTCGGCAGGAAGCTGCATGACGGGCCCGCCCACCGTGTTGTCCTTATTGTCTACGCCGTTGACGGTCACGTTGACGTTACGACCGCCCTGGCCGTTCACCGACAAGATTGAGTAGCGATTCTTGGTGGGGTCGTAGGAGTCCGCCGATTTCACTCCTGGTGAGAGATACGCGAGGTCGGCGATATCGCGGCCGATCAGCGGCAATTCCTGGATCTGTTGCGGCGTGATGTTCGTGCTGACGTCCATCTTCTGCTGGTCCACCAGGGGCACAGCGCTGGTAACTTCTATGATCTCGGACACCGAGCCGGGCTTGAGAGTGAAGTTCTGTGTCGTCGTAGCGCCAACCTGCAACACAACGTCCATGGCCTCGGCGGTACTGAAACCAGAAGCATTCACTTTGATGCTGTAAATCCCCGCGGGCAGCAGCTCGAACCTGTAAAAACCTGTGTCACTGGTGTCCGTGCTGCGAGTCCAGCCCTGTTCCTTACTCGTAATCGCCACCTTCGTACCTTTTATGGCAGCGTCAGACTGATCCGTGATGGTGCCCTGAACGGCTGCACTGGCGGTCGCCTGGGCGAACGCGCTACCGCTGCCCACGCTGAGAAGTAGAACTCCAACGAACAGCACGTAAGCTAGTCTTTTCATTTTCTTTTCCCCCCTGATGCAGCTAAGCTGCGATCACTCCCTTGTTTCACCTACCTGCCGAATGGGCCGTCGTCTTGTCTTCGAGCTTGATTGAGTTGGAGAAGCCAGGCTGAAAAGAGCAACAGTTAAAAAACACCGCGACACGCCCCCATGGAATCCTCGGAAGGACTCTCTAACTCAACCCTTGGTAAGTGCCGTTGAAGATGAGCCAGTTATTCATAAATCGAACCCAACCCTGAAATTGAGGCCGAGCCAAACACATAGGTGCGTATACTCAAGGCACTTTATATGCCATTGAGGTGGCTACGTAAACTATTTATAAACAATAAGATAGCGCTGGTTCTTGCCTGAGTTCGATGAAATATAGAAACAGGTATTGTGAATATACGAAAAATCATATTCAGGCAAACCTCACTGGCTGCCTTTGTCTTGCTTGCATCCACCCCCTGAAATACAGTCTCGATGTGCATTTCGTCGTCCCGCCATTCGAACCGCACCCTCTGCTGAAAAACGGCCACATCATGACCATCGCGTCGGCTTTTGTGCCGAGGCGTTTCGACATCCCGCCTGCCGAACCCAGGCTGTTCCAAGTCGATCCGGAATCCCGTTTGCTCGCGTATTGTCACTGGCAACCCGGCAAGCCCAAAGACGTGCCGGTAATCGTTGTCGTCCACGGTCTTGAGGGTTCGAGCGATTCGAACTACGTCCGCGGCATCGCCGAGAAGGCCTTCCATCGCGGCTTCCACGTCCTGCGCATGAACCAGCGGAATTGCGGTGGCACGGAAGCATTGACGCCCACTTTGTACAACTCCGGTATGAGCGCGGATTACCGGACCGTCTTCGAGGAGCTTTCAAATCGTGACGGCTTCGAACAGATCTTCTTCGCTGGCTACTCGATGGGTGGAAACCTGGTGACAAAGATGGCCGGAGAATTTGGCGCCGCCGTGCCGAAGGCGCTACGCGGCGTCTCTGCAGTCTGTCCTGCCCTGGACCTTGCGGCTTGCGCCGACGCGCTCGAGCGCCTGGATAACTATTTTTACCAGCGGCGCTTTGTGAGT
>DASPYR010000312.1:0-5336 GCA_035636675.1 Rugosimonospora sp.
CAAAGCGGCCAGGGCGTGCTGGGCGCGCGTGCTTCCGGCGGCATGGGCATGATCTCGAACTGGTGCACGGATCTCGCCTTTTGACGATGGGTGGTGCCCAGGCAATCCGCGCCCGTATCTCCCCCGCCGATAATCACCACGTGCTTCCCGGTGGCCAGGATCTGGTCGGGCACTTCATCGCCGGCATTGCGTTTATTCTGCTGCGGCAGAAACTCCATGGCGAAATGGATGCCCTTCAGTTCGCGTCCCGGAACATTCAAATCCCGCGGACTCTCCGCGCCGCCGCAGAGCACGATGGCGTCGAACTCCTTGCGCAAATCCTCGGCCGGCACATTGCCGCCGATATGAGCCCGCGTCTCGAAGCGTACGCCTTCCGCGGTCATTTGTTCGATGCGGCGATCCACAACGTGCTTCTCCATCTTGAAATCCGGAATGCCGTAGCGCATCAATCCGCCGAGGCGGTCATTCTTTTCAAATAGCGTGACCAAGTGCCCGGCGCGATTGAGTTGCTGTGCCGCGGCAAGTCCCGAAGGGCCGGAGCCCACCACGGCCGCGCGCTTGCCCGTGCGCGTCTCGGGCGGCTCCGGCTGAATCCAGCCTTCCTGCCAGGCGCGCTCGACAATGTTCTTTTCGATCACCTTGATCGTGACCGGCGGCTCGTTGATTCCCAGCACGCAGGCGGCTTCGCAAGGAGCGGGGCAAATGCGGCCCGTAAATTCGGGAAAATTATTCGTCGAATGCAGGACGCGCATGGCTTCCTTCCAATGATCGCGATAGACCAGGTCATTCCAGTCGGGAATGATGTTATTGACGGGGCATCCCGTATGGCAGAAGGGAATGCCGCAATCCATGCAGCGCGCGGCCTGCGTGCGGACTTTTTCCTCGGGAAACTGGTAGTAGACCTCGAAGTAGTCGTTGACGCGCTCTTCGACGGGGCGGCGTACGGGCATCTCGCGCGTGAATTCTTTGAAACCGGTGACTTTACCCACGAGCCTTACCCACGAGCCTTACCCACGAGCCTCGCGCCCACGCCCGTGTGTTCCGGCCTGCGCCATCAGCACACCGGCGGGGACCCGTGGAATGCCCAAGACGCGCTTGTATTCGTGTGGGAACACTTTGACGAACTTCGGAAGCGTGGCCTCCCAATTCTGCAAAATCCACTTGGCCTGAGGACTATCGGTAAATTCGCCGTGCCGGCTGATCAGGCGGTGCAGCAGGAGAATGTCCGCGGATTCGGTGACGGGCTCGAGATCAACCTCGCCGCGATTGCAATACGTCGCTCCGAAATCGCCGGCCTGATCGAGCACGTAGGCGATGCCTCCGGTCATCCCGGCGGCAAAATTGCGTCCCGCGCGGCCCAGCACGATCACCAGGCCGTTGGTCATGTATTCGCAGCCGTGATCGCCCACGCCTTCGACGACCGCCGTAGCTCCGGAATTGCGCACCGCAAAGCGTTCGCCGGCCATGCCATTGAAGTAGGCTTCGCCGCTGGTCGCGCCGTAGAGGCAGACGTTGCCGATCAGGATATTTTCTTCCGGCACGAATTCAGAATGCCGCGGCGGGTAAATGATCAGCCTGCCGCCGGAGAGCCCTTTGCCGACGTAATCATTGGCATCGCCTTCCAGGGTCAGCCTTACGCCCTTCGCCAGAAAAGCTCCGAAGCTCTGGCCGGCGCAGCCGGTCAACTGAATGCGAATGGTATCTTCCGGCAAGCCCGCCGAACCATAACGGCGCGCGATCTCGCCGCTCAGCATCGCGCCAACGGTGCGATGAACGTTGCGTATCGGCAGGCTGACCGAAACCGGGATTTGTTTCTCCAGAGCCTGCTGGCATTGCTTGATGAGGTGCCGGTCGAGGGCCGCTTCCAGACCGTGATCCTGCGGCTGCATCTGCCGCCGCCCCACGTGATGCGGTACCGGCGGATTGTAGAGAATCGATGACAGATCGATGCCCTTGGCCTTCCAGTGCTGAACGTCGGTCCGCTGCGCCAGGCAATCCACCCGGCCGACCATATCGTCGAGCTTGCGGAAGCCCAGTTCCGCCATGATCCTGCGCAAATCCTCAGCCACGAAAAAGAAAAAGTTGATGACGTGCTCGGGCTGGCCCTGGAATTTCTTGCGTAATTCCGGATCCTGCGTCGCCACTCCCACCGGGCAGGTGTTCAGATGGCATTTGCGCATCATGATGCAGCCCATGGAGATCAGCGGAGCCGTGGAAAATCCGAACTCTTCCGCTCCCAGCATCGCGGCAATGGCCACGTCCCGGCCGGTTTGCAGTTTCCCATCCACTTGCACGCGCACACGGCTGCGCAGATCGTTCATCACCAGCACCTGCTGCGTTTCGGCAAGCCCCAGTTCCCAGGGGATGCCTGCGTGACGTATGGAGCTGATCGGCGACGCGCCGGTCCCGCCATCGTAACCGCTGATCAGAATCACGTCGGCATGGGCCTTGGCCACTCCCGCAGCCACGGTCCCCACGCCTACTTCGGCGACGAGCTTCACCGAAATGCGCGCCCGCGGATTGGCGTTCTTCAGGTCGTAGATGAGCTGCGCCAGGTCTTCGATGGAATAGATGTCGTGGTGCGGCGGAGGCGAAATCAGCCCCACGCCTGGAATCGAATGCCGCACGCGGGCGATGAATTCGTCCACCTTGTGGCCCGGCAACTGGCCGCCTTCGCCGGGCTTCGCGCCTTGCGCGATCTTGATCTGCAAATCATCCGCGTTGACCAGGTAATTCGTGGTTACGCCAAAACGCGCCGAGGCCACTTGCTTGATGGCGCTGCGGCGCCGATCGCCATTGGCATCGGGCTTGAAGCGCGCCTCGTCCTCGCCGCCTTCGCCGGTATTGGACTTGCCGCCGATGCGATTCATCGCTATCGCCAGGGTCTCGTGGGCCTCTTTGCTGATCGAGCCGAAGGACATGGCGCCGGTTGCGAACCGCTTGACGATTTCAGCCGCGGGCTCCACTTCCTCGAGCGGCACCGGTTTCCCCGCCGGCTTGAAGTCAAACATGCCGCGCAGCATTTGCAAATCGCGATTCTGCTGGTTGATGATGCCGGCAAATTCCTGGAAGGTCTCGAATTTCGCTTGCCTCACCGCGTGCTGCAATGTGCTGACGGTAATCGGATTCAGCAGGTGACGCTCGCCGCGCACGCGATATTGGTATTCGCCTCCGACGCGCAGTTCCGTATCGGATTCGCTGGGCGGCTGCATCGCAAACTGATGCTTCAGGAGCGCCTCGCGGGCCAGCACCTCCATGGTCACGCCCTCAATGCGCGAAGCGGTGCCCGTCAGGTAGCGCTCGACCAGAGACTTCTGCAGGCCGATGGTCTCGAAAATTTGCGCGCCCTGATAACTCTGCAGGGTGGAAATCCCCATCTTCGAGAAAGTCTTCAGCAAGCCTTTGTCGATCGACTTCATATAACTCTTGAAAGCCTTGTCCCAGGTGTAGTCGGGCGGGAAAGCGCCGTCGCGGTGAAGGTCTTCCAGCGTCTCCATGGCCAGGTACGGATTCACCGCGCTTGCGCCATAGCCGAGCAGCAGCGCAAAGTGCATCACTTCGCGCGGCTCCCCGGATTCCACGATCAGCGCCACTTGATTGCGCGTCTTCTCTCGAATCAAATGATTGTGGACAGCGGAGAGCGCCAGCAGGCTGGGTATGGGCGCATGGTCTTGGTCCACGCCGCGATCCGACAAAATCAGCAGCGTGTAGCCCGATTTGATGGCCAGCGAAGCCGAACGGCAGAGCGTCTCGATGGCCTGCTCCAGCTGCTTTTCGCCGCCTTCAACCCGGAAAAGCATGGGCAGAGTCGTGGCCAGAAAATCACCCCAACTCACGCGCCGCAGTTTCTCGAGGCGCCAGTTGGAAATGATCGGATGCCGCAGCTTGAGCGTGTGGCAATTCCTGGGCGTCTCTTCGAGGATGTTTCCTTCCGAGCCGATATAGGTATTGAGCGACATCACCAAACCTTCGCGGATCGAATCGATGGCCGGATTAGTGACTTGCGCGAAAGTCTGCTTGAAGTAACTGAATAGCAGTTGTGGCTGGTCGGAGAGGCACGCCAGAGGCGTATCAATGCCCATCGAGCCTACAGGTTCTTCCGCCTGCAACGCGCAGGGCAAAAGCACGGTCCTCAGATCTTCGTCCGTGTAGCCGAAGGCGCGCTGGCGCATGAGGATGGTTTCATGATCGGTCGGCTGCACGCGCTTAGGGCTCGGCAGATCGTCCAGCGTGATCTGATTTTCCTTCAGCCATTGCCGGTAGGGGCGCCGCGCCGCCAACTCTTTCTTTACTTCTTCGTCGGAAATCAAGCGGTGCTGCTCGGTATCCACCAGCAGCATGCGGCCGGGCGCCAGCCTTCCCTTCATGCGCACTTCTTCCGGTTTCACCGGAAGCACGCCCGCTTCCGAGGCCATGATCACCAGCCCGCCATGGGTCACCAGATAACGCCCGGGGCGCAAGCCGTTGCGGTCGAGCTTGGCGCCGATCACGCGCCCGTCGGTGAACGCCACGTCCGCCGGCCCATCCCACGGCTCCATCAGCGAAGCGTGGTATTCGTAGAAGGCCTTCACGTCCTCGGGCATGGTCGAATCGTGTTCCCATGCTTCCGGTATGAGCATGGCCATCACGTGCGGCAGGCTGCGGCCCGCGAGCGTAAGCAGTTCCACCGCGTTGTCGATCATCGCGGAGTCGCTGCCGCCCGGCGTGATGATGGGAAAGAGCTTCTTGATGTCGTTACCGAAAAGCGGAGACGCAAGCACGGACTGCCGCGCGTGCATCCAGTTGATATTGCCCCGCAGCGTGTTGATCTCGCCGTTGTGGCAGATGTAGCGATAAGGATGCGCGAGCTGCCAGCTCGGGAACGTGTTTGTGGAAAAGCGCTGGTGCACCAGGCACAACGCGCTGGTCACTTCCGCATCCAGCAGTTCCTTGTAGAAATCCGTAATCTGCGGCGCCAGCAGCAGGCCTTTGTAAATAATGGTTCGAGAAGAGAGCGAAGGAAGATAGAAGAAGCCCTTCTCCTTGAAATCCGACGCCGCCACGACGGATTCCGCGCGCTTGCGCACCACGTACAGCTTGCGCTCGAGCGCGTCCTGATCCATCTCCGGGCCGCGCTGGATAAAAATCTGTTCGATATAGGGCTGCGTCGCCCGGGCCAGCCGTCCAATCGCGTTTCCGTTTAGGGGAGTATCCCGCCACCCGAGCACCGTTAGGCCTTCTTCACCGGCGATGCGCTCCAGTATTCCTTCGCAGAGGATCCGCTCATGCGGGTCCACCGGCAGAAAAGCCATTCCGACGCCATACTGGCCCGGCGCGGGAAGTTCAAAACCAATCCG
>DASPYR010000313.1:0-9453 GCA_035636675.1 Rugosimonospora sp.
CTGGACCGGCGTTTCGTGGGCGCCTGAAGCCGGCGCTTCCCAGGCCGGGAGCGGGACCAATGCGGATTCCGCGCAGGGGGGCACCGCGCAGGAAGAAGTCAAAGGCGGTGACATACCGGCGCAAATCTCCGAAGCCTTCGCCGGCACCGAAGGCGCGCAGGCCGTGGGCCTCAGCCCTGAAACCAATCCGGCGCTTCCAGTTGCTGAAGCTGCGGGCGAACAAGCGCCGGCCGAGGAAGGCGATTTGCCCGATGCATCGCCGGTTCTAGAATTCACCGTTGAGGTCACCGCAGCGTCAGATGTGTCTCGCGGCCCTGCCGATATTGCCCGAACGCCTGAATCGACGCCGGGGATTTCCAAACCCGCGCCCGCAGTGGCTGCAAAGGCCGCACGCGCGTCCGACTTAAAACATCTCGACCCCGTTCAAAAACGCAAGGGGAAGCTGGCACCTTCGAAGCCGGAAGCTTTCGTCCCGCCTGGAGAAGGCCAAGATTCGACGATTCGCGGACTTTTCCCGCGCCAATCGCAGAAGCCCGCGCCCGCCAGCACAGAATCGGAAAACCTGCCGGCCAGCCAGGGAGATGAGTTGAAGCCGACGGCGATCCTGGCATCGCAGGCGCTCAGGATCGGGATGGGAGCCGCTGCCGGCGCCGCCCTGGTGCTGGCTCTCGTTGTCGGCGTGCCGTTCCTGCGAACGGCGGTGCAGGCGACTGCGAACGCCAGGTCAGCCGCCTCGAATCCCGCGAGTTCGCCGGCATTTCAGGTCGAAGTGGCCGATTTCAACGATCGACGCTGGATTTTGACGAGTGGCGGCGAGGCGGGTTCGCCCTTCAGCAATGCACCTTCGCGACGGGAAACGCAGTCTGCTTCCAGCGCGGCTCGGAACGAGTCTGCGAAGCCGCCGCGCTCTAACGACTCCGGCGGTGCCGACGATACCGCCGAGGCGCCGCACTCAAAACTGCCAAGCCCCGGAGTACTGGCCCTTTCTCGTCCGCACCCGAAGCAGGCTGAAGCGTCTTCTGCGCAGCTGATCGCGCCGTCGATTTTTGACGGCATCACCCCGCCCATCGGCTCACTGAGCGACCGTCTACCCGCAAGCGGGCCGGCTGCACCAGGGGTTGTTCAGCCCGAGAGTCAATCGGGCGTCCGGAACTCGGCGCTGCAATCCGCAGTGCTTCTGCAACGCATTGCACCCATCTATCCCAGTAACGCGCTGGAATCGCGCCTTCAAGGCCAGGTTCTCGTCAACGCCACGATTGGCCGAGACGGAATTCCCAAGGATCTCAAAGTCATTAAGGGCGACGAGCGGCTGGTTGCGGCGGCGCTGGCAGCGATCCGCCAGTGGCGCTATCGTCCTGCCATGCTCGGTGGCCAACCGATCGAGACGCAAACCGTGGTTACCATCAGTTTCGAGATTAAATAGCCAACCGCTGCTCGACGGCGATCCGCGAGCCGCGCCTCATAGCACCCGTAGTAGCGCCATCCGAATCCGCAGTCCGGCACACCAAGGCGCCAGAGCGCGCCATCACCGCGGCTTACTCGATGCGCCAGGGAGAGCGTTCGGGCCAATGACGAAGGGCGTCCGTAGCCCAGGCGGTGGTTTTATCGGTGTGGCAGGAAGTGCACGGATTGGGGATTTTGTATTTTTCGGTCATGGCGGGCGTGATGAATTGAAACGTGTGCGCGTGCACGTTGACGTTCGCCAGCGTCGTTTCGATTGCCGGCATGTGGCAGCTCACGCATTCGCTGCCGGGCGTTCCCGCGCGATGATGCGTGTGTTCCTCTAACGTCGCCGTACGCGGCCCGTTGGGCATGCCCGGGCCGTGGCAGGTGAAGCATATCTGGTTCGGCGGAAGCCTCAACTCCGCATAATTCCCCGTGCCGTGCACGTCGTGACAACTGAAGCAGGTCACGCCGCGGCGATACATCACGCTCTGCACGAAATCATTGCCCTGCATGCGATTTTTGTGCGCCGTGCCGTCGGGAAAATGGGTGAAGCTCGTCTCGCCAAGCTTGTGCTCTTCGAGCTGCCAATAATCCTGCAGGTTGAGTCCGACGTGGAAACCGACGGGCCAGTCGTAATTCTTGCCTTCGATTGGATTCGTGAGCGGGCGGCCCTGCGAATGGCATTGAATGCAGGTGTCGCTGGCGTTGACGTAATTCATGCGCATCGGATTCTGAATATTCGCGCGCGAGGGACTCGCCACGTGTGCGCTGCCCGGCCCGTGGCAGCGTTCGCAGCCCACATTCCATTCCGTGACGCTATGATCGCGGATATTGAAATTGACGGAGTGGCAGCCATCGCAGAGCGCGCTCGTGGGGCGCTTCATATTGTCGGGCGGGTAGAGCGGCGCCCACCAATCGGCCTCGTTGGGGACGAAATAAGCGCGCCAAACACGATTGGTGATGTCCCACTGGGAGGGCTGGGGATAATAATCGTCGCCGATTTTGGTGAAGTAGCGCTGCTTCCAGATGCTGCCGTAGACGAGCCCAACGTCATCGCGCGTGAATTTCTTAACTGTGTTCGTTGCCAGATCGGGAAGTATCGCCTCGGGATGCTCGCGCGGGTCGCGAACCACGTTGGCCATGGGCGTCTTCTGCCAGCGCGCATAGATATCGGCGTGGCAGGCCTGGCAGGCGCGCGAGCCCACGTAACGCGCTGGGAGTTGCGCCTGGCTTGGTGGCTGCGGTCCTTGTGCCGGCGCTTGCTGGCCGCGCAACTGCACCGCATCTAGCACCAGCAAAAACGAGAGCAGCGCAAAGGTTGCTGCGAATCGCGGAATCATCCTGGCCTCCCTGAAAGAGCGGTCTTACTTTACCGCAATTTTGCTCAGTGCGGCCTTGATTCCCGCGCTCACATTTGCCGGAGTGCCGACTCCCCAAAAGTGCATGAAGAAAAGCCGCGGCTGCTCGCTCAGCATGTGGTTGTGCAGGCCGGTAACCTGAATGTTGTGCTCCTCGAGCGCGGAGATGACGGAATTCACCTCCTGCCCCGTCAGCACGAAGTCTCCCGTCGTCGCCACGTTTCCCTGGCCGGCCTCCTGGAAATTGATGGCCTCGGCCACTCCTTGCGCGCCGTTGAGCGTCATCCCGTGATCCGTGATGGCCTCCTTCCGGGGAATGCCAAAAGCCAGGACGCCACCTGCCCAGCGGCCCGGAGTTCCGAGCACGCTTTCAATTGTTTTCACAAAGGGCGCCGGAGGAGCTTCCGGTGCGGGCGGCGCGGAAGTCAAAGGCGTCTTCGATTCCGCCAGCGCGTCGCGGAGAGATTGAGCGATCTTCTGTGCGTCGCCGTGCCCCATGTAATGCATGTACATCACGTGCGGCGTTTCATTGAGCAAGTGGTTGTGTACGGCGGTGATTTCAAATCCCGCGGCACGCAACTTGGCCATGACGCGGCCTATTTCGCTCTCGGTCAAAACGAGATCTCCCATCACCGCAGCCTCCGCATCCGTTCCGCTGAATGCCGCCCAGGAACCCAGCGCGAAACCTGGCTTGAGGGCCATGCCCCCTACTTGTACGTGTAAGTCCGTTCGGGGTAAGCCGACGCGATAGACATCACCTGTTTTTTGGCCGGAGTGGCCGAGCAGTTGATCAATCTTTGCCGTATTCAAACTCTGCGCCGCCAGGATCACCGGACATGCAAGAACAAGCGAGAACAATAGAATGAACCGATTTCTCATCTCCTTTCTCCTTTTTCAAACTAATCGATTAGCTTTCGCGAGCCCTACCCATAGGATGCATCCGCCGAAAAAGACACTGTTGCCAGGCGCAAAGCGGGCCGCCTACCACTCAGGTTAACGCAATAACCTGAAGGACACATGAAAACGGCCTATGATGAATGGAGGGTTCTTGAGAAGCTTGGCTCAAAGCGAACCTGGGATGAGCAGGAATGCTCATTCGCCCAGTGGGGCTGATTTCATTCAATTTTCAGGTTCTAATGTTGAAATCAAGGCCGCCTTCTATGCGCATCCTAATTATGGAAGATGACTCCAAAATGGCCGGACTACTGAAGGAGGGCGTCGAAGAGGAACATCACTCCGCGTGTCTTGCGTTTGACGGTCGAGCCGCTCTTGAATTAGCGGCCTCGTCGGAATTTGACGTTATCGTGTTGGATTTGATGGTGCCGATATTCGACGGGTTTGAAGTCACACGCCGCCTCAGGAAAAGTCACAACCAAACTCCCATCCTCGTCCTCACTGCACGAGACACCCTTACTGACATCGCGAAAGCTCTGGATTTGGGTGCCGATGATTATCTGACGAAGCCTTTCTCATTTGTCGAACTCATGGCTCGATTACGGGCGCTTGCAAGGCGGGGTCCGAGTCCGCGTCCACCGCTGCTGAAAGTCGCCGATTTGGTCCTGGATCCGGCCAGCCGTCGCGTCTGGCGGGGAAACCGTGAGATTTACCTAAGCCCAACAGAGTACAGGCTTCTGGAGTTCCTGATGCGCCGTGCCGACCGGGTGCTATTGCGCAACGCAATCGTGGAGGCAGTCTGGAACGTGCAGGATGTACAGGAAAACACGCTCGATGCTTTCGTTTCCCTGCTGCGAAGCAAAGTGGATAGGGGCTTCAAAACGAAACTCATTCAGACCGTAAGGGGGGTGGGTTACTCGGTTCGTGAGGAACCTGAGTGATGAAGTCCTTTCCCATTGGGGTGAGGCTAACCGCTTGGTATTTCGGAATCCTTGCCGTAGTCCTGTCGCTTTTCAGTTTGACTGCTTATTTTGCGATGCGTAATAGCATCTACCGAACGGTGGATCAGGAACTTCGTGCCCGTATGGAAGGAGTGCGCCGGCTAATCGAGCGAACTGCTCGCTATGAACCAGATGACCTGCGCCGGGAGCTTCGGGAACACTCCGAATTGGCGGGAAACACCCTGCTACAGGTCGCGGATCGACAGGGCAATTGGCTCTACCGGTCGGTATCCATGGATCGATACGAGATCCCGAGGCCCGGAGAAGCCTCAACCGTGCCTTCGACTCTCGTCCTCAACGATGTGCCGTTGCGCGTATTGACCACAGAAATGGAAGCTGGAGAGCAATCCTATTTTGTCCAGGCGGCTGTTCCACTAGGTGAGTTTTACGGTGCTTTGCATCGTTTTGCGACTTTGCTTCTCGTATCAATTCCCATTCTCTTGCTGAGCGCAGCCGCGGGCGGTTACTGGATGAGCCGCCGTGCCTTGGCCCCCGTTGATCAAATCACTCAGACCGCGAGAAGTGTCAGTGTTCAAAACCTTTCGAGCCGGTTGATTGTGCCGCAAACAGGCGACGAGCTGCAGCGGCTTTCTGAGACGCTGAACAGTATGTTGGAGCGCCTTGAGGCTGCTTTCAAGAAGATCATCCAGTTCACTGCCGACGCGTCTCACGAGCTTCGCACACCCGTGGCTGTGATGCGAACCAGGACGGAGCTTTCCCTGCGTAAGCCCCGCTCAGCGGACGAGTATCGCGAGACCGTTGCCCAGGTTCATTCCGAGCTGGAGAAGACATCGGATCTCGTCGAAAGACTCATGCTTCTGGCCAGAGCTGATTACGGAGTAGAGGCGCTCCAGCTCTCCAATGAGAATCTAGGAGAAATCGTTCGCGAGGTATGTAGTCAAGGAAAGATGTTGTCAGAAGCTAAGGAAATTAGCTTTTGCGAGGAAATACCGAACCATCCCGTTTGGGTCAAAGCAGATGCGCAGGCGCTGCGCCGGCTGTTTTTGATCCTGATTGACAATGCAATTAAATACACACCTGAGGGTGGCCGGGTGGACGTTGCTGTGGGTCAAGAGAACGGCTTCGCAATTGGAGAGGTCCGAGATACGGGGATTGGAATTGCCCCCGAGGATTTACCAAACGTCTTTGAACGATTTTACCGCGCTGATAAAGCCCGATCTCGCGAGTCGGGAGGAGTCGGTTTGGGTCTCTCCATTGGCCGCTGGATCGCGGAGGGTCAGGGGGGGACGATTGAGGTTCAGAGTTCTCTGGGCGGCGGTTCGACCTTTAAACTGCGTCTTCCTCTGGCCGATGGAGAGTCGCTAGACGTAAAGAGCGCAAACTGAATTTAAGTCGCATCTTCAGAGAATTTTCAGGTGTCTGACCTAGGATCGAGGTCCAACGTGGGCAGTTACGTGACTGCAGATCCGGTGATCCGTATCGCACCGTAAATCGGCGCGAAAAGCCGCTTCGGAGGAAACCATGCATAAGCGTCGGCTGTTATTGGCCATGATGAGCCTTGTGTTTGTGCCCGTGCAGAACGTCCGCGGTCAGGATACGTCAGTTCTGAAGCTGGTCCAAAAGATCCCCATGCCGAAAGTGGAAGACCGGCTGGATCATCTGGGAGTGGACGTCCCCGGCAAACGGCTGTTTATCGCCGCGCTCGGCGACAAGCAAAACACGGTGGAGGTCGTCGATCTCAAATCAAACCAGCGAACCTCCAGCATTCCGGGGCAGAGCAAACCCCAGGGCATCTTCTATTCGGTTGAATTCAAAAAATTGTTTGTGGCCAATGGAACCGACGGTACTTGCAAAATCTTCGCGGGAGACACATTTAAACTGATCAACAGTTTCCCGGTTGGCGACGATGCGGACCATGTGGGTTACGATCCGGCAACGAAATACCTTTACATTGGTACCGGCGACGCGAAATCCGGAGCCCTGGCGGTGATCGACACGCGGACCGGTGCACATGTGGGGGACATCAAGACGGATGCGCGTCCGGGCGGCATCAAGTTCGACAAAACGAGTGCAAATATCTTCGTGACACTTACCGGCTCCGGCAAGCTCGGTATCGTGGACCGAAAAAAGCGCGAACAGGTCACCACGTGGGCTGTGGCCGGCGTTCCGGGAAATGTCGCGCTCGCACTCGACGAGAAGCGTCATCGCCTTTTTGCCGGCTCTCGCATGCCACCGCTACTCACGGTCCTGGACACTGAGACCGGCAAGACCATTACGCAGATTGAGGGTGTTGATGGCATCGACGATCTTTGGTATGACGCCGCGCATCAACGCATTTACGCTTCTGGCGGCAGGGGGTTTGATGTTGGTTCCGTTTACGTCTATCAGCAGACTGGAGCAGATCAATATAAGCTGATGCGCAAGGTTCCAACGGCGCCCGGTGCGGGCACATCATTGTGGGTGGCGGAGTTGAACCGATTTTTCGTGGCCGCTCCGGCGAGCGAAAAGCAAGAGGCGCAAGTTCTGATCTTCGAGCCGCAGCCGTAGGCTGGCGGAAAGACGGAATTCCGGTGGGAGATGAAAGATGAGCAAAGCTCTTCACGGGAGGAAGCAATGAAAAAAGCATTCTTGGTCGGTCTGGCCGCAGGGATCGGGTGCGGAGCCCTTGCGCTGGCGCGTGCGCAGCAGGCAGCATCGGCCCAGAAGGCATCGGCAGCACCCGCCCGTGAGATTTCCTCGCTACAATTGCAGCAGCAAATCCCGGTGCCGAACGTCATGGGGCGGTTGGATCACATGTCCTCGGATCCAAAACGGCGGCTCCTATTTGTCTCCGCTCTCGGCAACAACTCGGCGGAGGTCATTGACACATTCGCGGGCCGAGTGGTCCACAGCATTACCGGACTTGCCCAGCCTCAAGGCATCCTCTACGTACCGGATTTCAACAAGCTGGTCATCGCCAACGCGGAAAATGGCAAGGTCAATATCTACGACGGCACGACCTACCAGCTTCGCAAATCCCTCGATTTTGCCCCGGACCCGGACAACCTCCGCTGGGACGCCACCTCGAAACTGGTCGTCCTTGGCTACGGCGAAGAGGATGGCGGAATCGCTTTCATTGATCCGCAAAAAGAGCAACAGGTCGGCCAAGTCCTCAAGACGGGCGGCCATCCTGAGTCCTTCCAGGTGGAGGCGTCGGGAGGCCATATCTTTGTGAACTGCCCGGACGCCGACAATATAGTGGAGTCGATCGATCGCAAGACGGGCGCGGTGACGAAGTGGCCTCTCAAGGGCCTGCGTGGAAACTTTCCCATGCAGCTGGATGAAAAAGACCACCGCCTCTTTACGGTCACTCGGAAGCCGCCTATGTTGGTGGTTCTGGACACGCAAACGGGTAAAGAGGTCGCCCGGATGCGCACTTCTGGCGACTCCGACGATCTCTTTTTTGATGCTTCCCGCAAACGAATCTACGTTGCCGGCGGCCAAGCCACGATCAGCGTCTACGAGATGAACGATGCGGACCACTACACCTTGGTCGAGCGAGTTCCGACGACAATCGGCGCGCGCACGGCGTTCTTTTTTACAACGCGTGACCAGCTTTATCTGGGCGTTCCGGCCAAGGGAAGCGAGCCATCGCAAATCTGGGCCTTTGGACCGCAGGAGTGAGCCACGGACTTTCGCGGCAGATCGGAACCTGGTTCATTCGGAGGAAACCATGAGAAAGCGTTTGGGCATCGGCTGCTTCGTGGCGCTCGCAATCATGCTCACTGCATGTCAGAGCAAGCAGGGCAGTGCTCCCTCGACTGCGCAGCCCACGGCCGAGAACACCCCACCATTGGTGTTGACAGGGCAAGTTCCTCTTGAAGGTGTGAAGGGGCGTTTCGACCATTTCGCGTCCGGCAAAGGTAAGGTTTTTGTGTCGGGGCTCGGCAACAATACGGTCGAAGTGATCGGTATCTTCGAAGGAACGCGTATCCACGAAATCACCGGCGTTCCTGGTCCGCAAGGCGTGGCCTTTTCTCCGGAAGCCAACAAGCTCTTCGTGGCCAGCGAGAAGGGCAAGCTCTATATCTATGACGGCGATTCGTTCAAGCTCATCACCACCATAAATTTTGAAGGAGGCGCCGATAACCTGCGCTATGACGCAGCGAACAAGCGTGTCTACGTGGCCAGCGGCGATGACGAGAAGACTTCGGCAATCGTGGCCGTGGACGCGATGACGAACAAGCGGCTGGACGAAGTATACAAACTAGGTGCCGAGCCGGAATCATTCCAACTGGAGAAATCCGGACCGAACATCTATGTGAATCTCCCGGAGCCGAAACAGATTGCGGTGATCAACCGCACTACAAAAGAAATCACGCGATGGCCGATCAGCGTTGCTCAAAACTTTCCCATGGCCCTCGATGAGGCCGATCACCGGCTGTTCGTTGCTTCTCGGGAGCCGGCCACGCTCTCGGTGTTTGACACGAGCACAGGACGCATGGTCGCCTCTCTGCCGAGTGTTCAGGATTCGGATGATCTTTATTACAGCGCTGAGCACAAGCGCATCTACATGCCGGGCGGGGAAGGCTTTATTTACGTCTTTCAGCAGAACGATCCGGATCACTACGCGCTGCTCTCCAAGATTCCAACCGTTTTGGGGGGCCGCACGGCGGGCTATTTTGGGAGGCAAGGAAAAGGCTTCGACCGCTTCTATCTGGCCATCCCGGCCAGCAGCAGCGCGGGTGCCGAGGTCAAGATTTATACCGTGCAGGACTGAGAATCCGCCACCGGAGGTTGCTGACCATGCGTCA
>DASPYR010000314.1:0-6280 GCA_035636675.1 Rugosimonospora sp.
GATCCGCCAGGAGAGGTGCCGGATCCAGTCGGAATCCTGGCGGTGCCGCCCGCGCCATACGGGACAGCATTCTCGGGCGGAGGAGTCTCGCTCTCAAAGGTGCGCGACTTGTGCGAGGGCGGCAAAGTCGGCTTTTCTTTCTCGAACTTCGGAAGTTTGGTTGCGTCCGTCTTCGGTTCGGGAGCCTTTGGCTTGGGTTCCTCCTTGTAGAGGCCCTTCGTGGGATCAACGGTGCGGCTTTCGGACACGACTGGAGGGTTCGGCATGGGGATGCCGGCAAGCGAGCCGACCAGATTCACCTTGACGCTGCCGCCGCCGCCTCCGATGCCGCCCCATGCGTTGCCCCGGTGCTGGACAAACGCCGAAACGGCTACAAAGGCCACCAGCAGAGTGTGTAAGACGAGCGAATAGACGAGGAATTTTTTGAGGCTCAGTTCTTCCGCATTGGCGACGGCGGCGTACATGGTCAACTCATGCGTGACCCCGACCTGGTCGGGGTCAACGCGTGCGAGTTCGCTCCGTAATGGGCTCGGTCACGATGCTGATATTTGTGATGCCGGATTGGCGAAGCGTGTCCACCACCGTGGCAAAGCTGCCGAAGGGCACGGTTTCATCGCAGCGGAGGAAGACCGCGTCGTGCGGACGCTTCAACTGCGTGCGCACCTTGTTGCCAAGGTCGTGGATGTTCACCGACATGTTCCCCAGATAAACCCGCTGGTTTTTGTCCAGCGTGATGACGAGTCGGTCCTGGCTGATCTCTCTGACCGTCTTGGTCTTGGGCAAGTCCACATCAATTCCGGATTGCAGAATCGGCGCGGTGATCATGAAGATGATGAGCAGAACGAGAACCACATCCACAAACGGGACCATGTTGATCTCGGAGAGCGAGGTCTGCGTTTGTTTGGAAAGTTGAGGCATCGTTGTTGCTCAATCCGGCCCGATCACGTGAACATCTTCTCGAATTGTGCGGAGACTTCCATGGCAAAGTTGTCCATGCGCTGCGCGAGATCGCGGATATTTTGCAAGAATTGGTTATAGAAAATGACGGCAGGAATGGCGGCGAAGAGTCCCGCCGCCGTGGTGATGAGCGCTTCGGCAATGCCGGGTGCGACCGCGCGCAGGCTGGCGGCGCCGGCGCTGCCGAGGCCGGAGAAGGCGTCCATGACCCCCCACACCGTGCCGAAAAGACCGATGAACGGGGTGACTGAGCCGGTCGTGGCCAGCCAAGCCATGCCCTTTTCCGTTCGGCGGACCTCTTCGGCGGCGGCAAGCTGCATGCTCACGGTCACGGCCTGAACGCTCTTCAACTTGGCGGGATGAGGGTTTCCTGTGCCCACCTGGCTCTGGAGTTCACGGAAGCCGGCGGCATAAACACGCCAAAAAGGTGAGCCGGCCGAGGACAGCGCCTGCGGATTGGCGACGCCCTTCGTCGCCCGGAATATGCGCAGGAATTGATCGCTTTCCCGGCGGACGCGTCCGAAGAGCCCCAGCTTTTGAAATATGAGCGCCCACGAAAACAAAGAGAACACAAAAAGAAGCGCCAGGACAACGCGCGCGACCCATCCTGTCTGGGTCAGGATGGAGCCGAGATCGCTGACGAAAAAAAAGCTGAAGAGAAAAATGATCGGGTCCCCCCAGAACAGTCAAAATTTGCCGACAATTTACAACCTAGCACACGCGTTGGAGACGGTCAAAACAAAACGAAAGGAATTGCTTCTTTCTGCAAGCCCTAGAGGAGATGACAGAGGCGCGGGAGCGCTCTCGGGAAAGAGGTCATTCGTAGCGAAGAGCTTCGATGGGGTCGAGCGCGGCCGCTTTTCTGGCGGGATAGTAGCCGAAGCCGATCCCCGTGGCGGCGGCAAAGGCCACGGCAACCAGAACGGTCTCGATCCGAATCGTCACTGGCCAAGCGAAAAAGCGCGCGAGGGCTTGCGCGGCAAAGATGCCGCTGAAGACTCCAAGGACGCCGCCGAGGAGGCTCAGGACAACGGCTTCGGCCAGGAATTGAAACTGTACGTCGGCCTCCGTGGCGCCCACGGCGAGCCGGACGCCGATCTCGCGCGTTCGTTCGGTCACGCTGACCAGCATGATGTTCATCACGCCAATGCCGCCGACCAAGAGCGACACGGAAGCGACACAGGCCAGCATCAAAGTGAGCGTGTTACTGGCTTCTTCCTGTGTCTTGAGGGCATCCTCGGGACTGCGAATGTTGAAGTCCTCCATTTCGCCGGGGAGAATGTGGTGGCGTTCGCGCAAAAGCAGCGTGATGCTATCCCTGGCCGGGCGAATTGCTTCGGGCGAGATGGCTGCGCACATGATGTCGTCGAGCCAGTCAACCCCTTTCACTTTCTTTTGCGCCGTGCTGTAAGGAATGAGGATGAAGTCGTCCTGATCGTTGCCTGTTGCGGAGTAGCCTTTCGGCGAGAGAACGCCAACCACTCGGAAAGGCAGGTTGCCGACGCGGATCGTTTTTCCGAGGGGATCCTCATCGGGGAATAGGTAACCAACAACGGTCTGGCCCAGCAGCGCGACGTTTGCCGCCGAATTGACTTCGTCCTGCGCGAAGACCCCGCCTTCGGAAACCGCCCAGCGGCGTACCGGCAAGTATTCCGGCGAAACGCCGCGGTAGGTGGTGTTCCAGTTCTGATTGTTGTAAACAACTTGGACACGAGCATCCACCTGTGGCGTGCAGATTTTGATGAACGGAACCGCCTGCTCGATGGCCTGCATGTCACCAATAGTGAGTGTCTTCGTTGCGCCCGTGCCGGTGCGCACGCCGTTGACGTTGCGGCCACCCGCTTCCGCCCAGACGAAGTTGTCCCCAAGGCTGCGCAATTGCTCCCGAATCTGGTCGGAGCCGCCCTCGCCGATCGCCACCGTGCAGATCACCGCTCCGATGCCGATGGTGATGCCGAGCATCGTCAGGCCGGTGCGCAATTTGTTTCGCCCCAAAGTGCGGAGCGCGACGCGGAGGAGTGAGCTGGAATCCATCCGACTGTGCCTAATTTTAGGGACGGGCTACGAGCAGGCCGCGTTTCAAAGTCTCAACCCCTGGCCGCAAAAAGCCCGGCCGGGCCCTTCTAAAGTTTACGGTCCATTGGGATGAAAGGAAAGAGGCGCGAGCGGGGTCGCGGCGCAGCTGTGGTAGACTGAACGCACTTAGCATGAGCAGCGCGTTCGATATCGGCCTGGAAGCCCTCACGGGCGTGCGGCGAGCGTCACAAGCCGCAGCGCCGCCTGGTGAGGACGCCATGCGGGGAACATTCTTTCTCGAGACCTTCGGCTGCCAGATGAACGAGCACGACTCGGAAAAAGTCGCCGGCCTGCTCCTTGCGCGGGGATACCGGCAGGTGGAATCGCCCGAGGCGGCGTCGCTGGTCCTCTACAATACGTGCAGCATCCGGGAGAAGGCGGCGCAAAAGGTTTTTTCGCGACTGGGCGAATTCCGCGGCAAACCATCCGAGGGCAAAATCATCGGCGTGCTGGGTTGCGTGGCGCAGCAGGAGGGCGAGGAGATTTTCACGCGCGCGCCCTGGGTGAGCCTGGTGTGCGGCTCGGCGAGCTATCGCAAATTACCGGAGCTGCTTTCCCAGCTTGAAGAAGGCAGGCATCGCGTCACCGGACTCGACACCGACACCGACGAGACTTTTGAGACGGAGATTACCCGCCGGGATAATCCCTGGCGGGCTTACCTGACCATCATCGAGGGCTGCGACAAGGCGTGCGCGTATTGCGTCGTGCCGTACACGCGAGGGCCGGAGCGGAGCCGCTCGAGCGAGTCCATTCTCAGCGAAGTGCGCAAGTTGGCCGAACTGGGTTACACGGAGGTTCAGCTTCTTGGTCAGACGGTGAATTCCTACGCTGATCCCTCGCGCCGGAAGATGCGCTTTTCCGAGCTGCTGCTGAGCGTTGCAGAGGCGCCCGGAATTCGCCGCGTGCGGTTTACGACCTCGCACCCGCGCGATTTCACACCAGACATCGTTGAGGCCATTGACGCGCATCCCGCGCTCTGCGACCACGTGCACTTGCCCGTGCAGTCGGGCTCGACTCGCGTCCTGCGCACCATGCAGCGCACCTACACCCGACAGGAGTATCTCGGAAAGATTGCGATGATTCGCGGCGCGCGCCGGCCCATCAGCATTACGACCGACATCATCGTAGGTTTCCCGGGCGAAGCGGAAGCCGATTTTAACGAGACGCTGAGCCTGCTCGATGAGGTGCAGTATGACGGGGCGTTCTCGTTCAAATTCTCCCCCCGGCCCAACACGCTGGCGCTCTCGATGGCCGACTCGGTCGCGGAAGAGGAGAAGGGGCGGCGGCTGATGATTCTCCAGGAGCAACAGCGGAAGATTCAGAGCGAACGTAACGCCGCGCTCGTGGGCCAAACATTCGAGGTTCTCGTCGAAGGCAAATCCCGCCGGGAGAATCAATGGGCGGGTCACACATCCAGCAATCGCGTCCTGAATTTCATTTCGCCGGAGAGAGAGCTTCTGGGACAATACGTTCAGGTTCGAGTGACGAACGCAGGTCCCAACAGCCTGGTCGGCGAGCACGTCTGCTAGCGCCGTTCCAACTATTTGGAACCGACTTGAGCGCCGCATTCGGCCCGGGCTGAAAGGAAATTTTGCGGCACCGCCTTAGACTGAAAAAGTTGGAACGACACTAGCTTGCGGGAGGGCCCGATGGAAGTGGAGATGAAAATCCGCGGCCTGATGATGGATCCCGTGACGAACATGCCGATTGTTGTCCTCAAGGATGTGCAGGGTAACGCCGTCCTCCCCATCTGGGTGGGCATCTACGAAGCCAACGCCATCGCCTTGGAAATCGAAAAAGTGCAGACGCCCAGGCCGATGACTCACGACCTGCTGAAGAACGTTTTGCTGGGGCTCGATGTGCGCGTGCAGAAGGTGGTCGTCAACGACCTGAAGGACGACACATTTTATGCGCTGATCTGGGTGGAGCGCGACGGCCAGACAATGACCATTGACTCGCGGCCGAGCGACGCGCTGGCCCTTGCTTTGCGCATGGATTGCCCGATTTTTGTGGACGAAGATGTATTGAAGAACTCCAAGGTGTCGAGCGCGATCTCCGAGCGGAGCACCGGCGACCAGCTCCGCACTTGGCTTGAAAACCTGTCCGACGAAGACCTCGGCCGCTATAAGATGTAGCGCTGGCCCAGAAACACTCTCCTATCGTGAATACGGCACACTTTGCAGACGCCGCACTTTTCTTTGCCAGACCATCAAGAGCACGCAGCCGATCAGGATCAGCGCCAGGCTGAGTCCCACCCAGAGACCGATCGCGCCCCAGCCACGCCGGAAGCACAGCCACGCGCCCAGCGGCAGCCCGATAAACCAGTAAGCGGCGAGATGGCAGACCATCGGCGTGCGCGTGTCCCCAGCGCCGCGCAGCGCCCCCGTGGCCACGGTTTGGATGCCGTCGAAGAGCTGGAACGCGGCGCCGGCCGCGAGCAAGTTGATGGCGGTGCGGATCACCGCTTCGTCGGGCGTGAAGATGCGTGCAATCCAGCGCGGAAAGACCACCAGTGCGATGGCCGCAAGCGACATGAAAGCAGCGCCAAAGACGATGGCCGTTCCCCCGGCGTCTGCCGCTCCGTTTGGATCTTTTCGCCCAAGCGCCTGTCCCACCCGCACCGCAGCCGCCGAAGAAATCCCCAGCGGAATCATGTAGGTGAATGCGATGGTATTCATCGCGATCTGGTGGCTGGCGAGTGGCACTGCGCCCAGCCGCCCGATGAGCGCCGTAGCCACGGTGAAGACGCCGATCTCCAGTGTGATCTGCAACCCCGCCGGCAAGCCCAGAGCGATAAGCCGGCGAATGCGGCGAAGGTCCGGTTCAATCGGCGTGCGCAACAGGTCCGTGCGATGTTTGCGGTCGTACCAGAGCAGGTAGCCTACAAGCACCGCGGCCATGTACGCCCGCGCGATTGACGTGGACCAGCCCGAACCGACAAGCCCCAACGCCGGCGCGCCCCATTTGCCGTAGATGAGCACCCAATTGCCAAGCGCGTTCACGAGGTTTGCCGTGACGAGAGCAAAGGCCACCGGTTTGACCAGGTTCATGGCCTGCAAACACCGCCGCAACGCGAAATACAGCAGCAGCGGCAGGAGGCCCCAGGCCAGCGCGCGCGTGTAGGAGATGGCAAAGCCCAGAACCTTCGGGTCCACGCGAAAGGGCGCAAGCATGGGCCCGGCAAGCCAGATAAGCCCGAGCAGCGGCGGGGTCATGACGAAACTCAGGTAAATGCTGTTGAGCAGGG
>DASPYR010000315.1:0-9890 GCA_035636675.1 Rugosimonospora sp.
GTTCTATTCGGGCTATCCCGCGGTCGAGCGCCGGCAGTGGCTCAAGAATGCCGCGGCGATCAGCCGCCTTCCGGAGCTGGCGAAAACCGTGCGCCAACTCGAGGCCGAGATCGCCAAGCTCAAGGCCCATGTCGGGGTGTAGGAAAAAGTGCCGGGCCGGAGCCCGGCGCTACCCACCGCCGCGGCGTTCGGCCGATGTAGCGCCGCCCTTCAGGGCGGCATCGGTCCTGGCAGCTAACGATGTTGCCGCGGGTTGCTGATCGGGGGGCAGCGCCGCGGCGATGGCGGCGTGGACGCGCTGGGCCAGTTCGTTGCGGCGGTTCAGCGAATATTCCGCGGCGTCGATGGCAGGACAAAAGCGCACCACGACTTCGCCCGGGCTGATGCGATAGGAATTTTTGGCCACCACGCGATGCGCCCCACTGCACGCCACGGGCACCACCGCCACGCCTGCCTTGATGGCCAGCACGAAGGCGCCGCGCCGGAACGGCAGCAAGCGCCCGTCGGGGCTGCGCGTTCCCTCGGGATAGATCAGAAATGAGACGCCTTTTTTCATCACCTCGGCGGCAAGCTCGATGCTGGCCGCGGCTTGCTCGGGATGGGCGCGATCTACCGGGACGAATTGCGCCAGCCGAAACGCAGTGCCGACGATGGGAATAGCGAAAAGCGATTTCTTGGCCAGAATGGCGATGCGGCGCGGAATGGCGCCAACAATCGCGGGCGGATCAGCGTTGCTGGTGTGGTTCGCGGCGAAAAGACAGGTTCGCGCGGGAATATTCTCCAGCCCTTCCACGCGCATCCGCATGCCGGCGGCGCGGCAGATCAAGAGAACGGCGCTAGCGCCCGTGCGATAGAGCGGATCAATCTTGCCGGTGATGGCCACATAAAGCAAAAGGGGCAGGCCCACCACGATGGTGATGATCGCCAGGGAAAGAGCCACGAATGCGCTGCGAATCATCGCGGCGCGGCGGCCCGGGGGGACTGATCGGTCGTGCCCTGGTACAAGCCGTTGCGGATGCGAAGCTGGCGCTCGCTGGGCCGGGGCATTTCCTCCACGGCGTAAATCTGCGCCGCTTGCTGGCCTAGCGCGAAAGCCACCGCGGCTTCGATCCCGGCGCGGCGGAAGAGCACGCGCACGGTTTCGCCGGGCGAGCGTCCGCGAAGCCAGCGCTCGAGATTGCGCGGCACTTCCGCGCCGTCAATGCTCAAAATGGCATCGCCTTCGCGAAGGCCCATTTGCGCCGCCGAGCTCGACAGGTCGAGATCGGCGACGAGCGCGATTCCTGCGGAATCGCGCTCGACAGCGAAGCCCAGGGCGGCGCGCTTTTCGCCTTGCGTTTTGAGGCCGAGTCCCGCGCGGGAGAGCAGATCGGCAAAGGGCATTTCGTCGGTGCCGCTGACGTAGCGCGTGAAAAAGCCGGAAAAATCGCCCGCCGCGCCAGCTCCAGCGCCGCGAACGACCTCTTCCACGGCGTCTTCGATACCGGCGCTATCGGCGTAGAAGCGCCCGCGCTGCGCGTATTGCTGATTGAGGCGCCGCAGCACGTCATCGAGGCTGGCGCGATTATCGGTCGCGTCGCGAATCAAGATGTCGAGCGCGAGGCCCAGCAACTGGCCCTTGTTGTAATAGGAGATGCTGAAGTCGGGCCGGCCGTAGAGCGGATATTTGTCAAACCAGGTATCGAGGCTGGACTCCTCGACGCTCTGCCAGTTTCGAGCGGGACGCGATTCGAGCTCCGTGATTTGCGCGCCGAGATCGGCCAGAAATTGCGCGTGGTTCCAAATTCCCGTGCGCACCAGCGTGAAGGCGGCATAGGTGCTGGTGACCCCTTCGGCGAACCAAAGCGCGGGCGTCCACATCTCGCGCGTGTAGTCCACCGGCTCGAGCGATCGCGGGCGGATGCGCTTGACGTTCCAGAGATGGAAAAATTCGTGTGCGCTGACGCTGGCCAGCATGCCGAAAGAACCCACGGAGATGGCCGTGCAGTTGGCATGCTCCATTCCTCCGCCGCCGTAATTTTGGCCCACGTGCAGGAGAAACATGTACTCGGGAAACGGCGCATCGCCCATCAGGCGCGTCTCATAGTTCACGATTTCCGAAAGCATGCGGGTGAGCGCGGCGTGATCCACGGCTTCGCCGTGAAGCACGACGCGGATCTGCCGCTCGGCGGCCGGGAAGCTCCACTCGTCGAAGCGGCCAATCTCCACGGGCGCGTCCACAAGCGCGTCGTAGTTGGCGGCTTGATAGCTTGGTTCCGCAGGCGCTTGGGGTCCCTCGTGGCGCAGTTCCTCGGCAACGCGCCAGCCCAGGGGCAGATCGCGGAATTGCACTGCCGTGTCTTCGCCGCGGCGTTCGGGAATATAGCAGAGGACCATGGCGAGATTGACGAAAGCGTGCTCGGCGTTGAGTTGCGTATCGAAAGGGCCGGGATCGTCCCAGAAACTCGCGTACTCGATGCGAATCTCGCCCTGGCCCCCGGCGAGACCTTCGACGCGCCAGGTTTCTTTATCGAGGCGGCGCACCAGCAGCGCGTTGCGGGACGCGTCGGCGGCGCGGAAATCGCTGACGCGATAAGCGAAGTCACGAATCTGGTAAAGCGCGTTCCATGCCGGCATCCGCACCATGACACTGCCCTGCACGCCGGGGACGATCATAGTCACGTGAAACTGGTGCTGCGCGGGATGCGCGAGCGATATTTCGTAGCGAATCGTCGCCCCTGCCGGCGCGGGCCATAAGAACACAAGCGCGGAAAGAATGAAGCAGAACGAGAACAGCAGAGGATCCCACCCTTCGCGGATTCGTTTAAGGCAAAGTCCGCGGTTACCTGCGCGAAGGGTGGGGCACCCGCAAAACCGGCGCACCGAGCTTCGAGGAAATATCGTCATCGGGCGGCGCGCGGGGCGGGCGAGCGCGAATTCAGACGCGCGAGCAGCTTGTCGCATAGTCCGTCAAAACTGCCGTTGGAGAGCACCAGCATAACATCGCCCTCGCGCAATTCACCGGCGAGAAAATCGGCGATCTCGCCGGCCGAATTCAAAGCTTCCGCGCGGCGGCCGGCCGCGCGCACGATTTTCACGACGCGTTCCGGCGAAAGGCGTTCCGCCTCCGATAGCAATTGCGCGCGATTGACGGGTCCCAAAACGGCGCCATCGGCCGTCGCGAGCGCGGCGGCGAGGTCGTCCTCGAAAATGCGGCGGCGCATCGTGTTGGAGCGCGGCTCGAAGGCCACCCACAGGCGGCGCCGGGGCCAGCGCGTGCGCGCGGCCTCGATCGTCGCGCGGATGGCCGTGGGATGATGCGCGAAATCATCAACGATGGTGACGCCGCCAGCTTCGCCGCGATTTTGCATCCGCCGGGCCACGCCGCGGAAGGTGCGCAGCGCCTCTTCGATGGCGCGGCGCGGGATGCCGCGGCCGTCGGCGATGGCGAGCGCGGCGAGGGCGTTCAGCACGTTGTGGCGGCCAACCAGCGGAAGCTCGACGCGGGCGCGTTCTTCGGCTTTGCGCGCCACGCGAAAATGCGTGGCGTCGTCGCGAAATTCCAGATCGCCGGCGATCCACAGATTTTCGCCGCCGAAGCCGTAAGTTTCTACCGGGCAGAACGCCTGCGACACCACTCCGCGCACCGTGGCGCTTTCGCCCCAGCAGACGATGCGCCCGCGGCGCGGAACCAGATTGACCAGGCGGCGGAATTGCAGCTCGATGGCGGCGAGATCGGCGTAAATATCGGCGTGGTCGAATTCGAGCGAAGTGATGATCAGATCGTCGGGGCGGTAGTGCAGGAATTTGGGGCCTTTATCGAAGAAGGCGGAGTCGTATTCGTCGCCCTCGATGATAAATTCCCTGCCCCCGCCCAGGCCGTAGCTCTTTCCAAAATTTTCGGCCACGCCGCCGATCAGAAAATCAGGTCGGTGTCCTGCGACGTGGAGAACCCAGGCCAGCAGCGAAGTCGTGGTGGTTTTGCCGTGCGTGCCGGTGACCACCAGCGAATCGTGGCCCGGGAGGAAAAATTCCTTGATCATCTCCGGCAACGAACGGTAGGCGATCTTGTTATCGAGAACGAATTCGAGTTCGGGATTTCCGCGAGAGATCGCGTTGCCAATGACCACCAGATCGGGACGCGGCGCTAGATTCGTTTCGCGGAAGCCGTTTTTCCAGGTGATTCTCAATTTTTCGAGTAGCGTGGAAGCCGGCGGATACACGCCAGTGTCAGAGCCGCTGACGGCATAGCCGCGTTCGGCGAGCATGCCGGCGAGCGGCGCCATGGCCGCGCCGCCGATGCCAATCAGATAGATCGAATCGATGTCGTGATCGTTCACAATAGTCAGCGGCTAAGGTATAAGTTTGATGAAACGACCGATTTCCAATTTGGGATTGAACTCAGTTTCCTTACCGGCCTCCACCTTAACTTGTTTGGCAACTGGCGAGGACCACGGACCGGAGAGAAAGAGATCGTATATGCCTGGCGCCAATTCAACTTTGAACTGACCGTTGGTGTCTGTGTGCAGCGCAATCTCGCTTTCGACAGTCTTCCGCTTATCGTCGAGGCCCCAATGCACGATCCGTATGAGAACGCCTTCAACGACCGCACCGGCTGGGTCGGTCACCACGCCCTTTAGCGTGCCGCTTGCCAGAGTCTGAGGTTGTGCCAAGACTCGGGATGGCGAGAGCCACATCGTGAGAACCAGACATGCTATTGGCAGTCGTATCTTCATATGCGCCCACTTCCGCAGGCCTTAACAACAGCCGCGCGTCAGTCCGATTGTACGGCGGGCTCCAGAATCTCGAGCTTCCCTTCGCCCGCGGCGCGCAGTCGGGCGCGCACGCCGAACGGCAGCGTCAGCAGCGGCCGCAACGTGTGGCCGATGGGCGCGCCGAAGACGATGGGCACGCGCAGCGGCGATAGGATTCGCCGGCAGACGTCGCGTACCGAGAAGCTGCCTTCCTGGGGCGGCTCGCAATCCGGGAAGTCGCCTAAAACAATACCGCGCACGCCGCGAAATTTCCCGGCTTGCTGCAAGTGCAACAGCAGGCGATCGAGTTGGTATGGCTTGAGCCCGCGATCTTCGAGAAACAGGATCGCGCCGCGCGTGTCGAATTCCCACGGCGTGCCGAGTGTCGTTTCGAGTAGCGAGATGCAGCCGCCGAGCAAAAAACCCGCTGCTTCGCCGTGCGAGAGCGCCTCGGCATCGAGAGCGAGCGACCAGGCGTTTCGTTTTCCGCCCGAGGCATCGAGGAACGATGCAAGATCATATCCCGAACGATTGCCCGCGCCGTTGTTCCAGCCGGCGGTGACCATCGGTCCGTGGAGCGAAGTCCAGCGCAGGTGAGTCCAAAGGTACGCCTGCAGCATGGTGACGTCGCTATAGCCGACCAGCAGCTTCGGCCGCAGCCCGCGCGGCAGTTGAATTTGATCCAGCAGCGCGGCCGTGCCGTAACCGCCCCGCGCGCAGATCACCGCGGTGACATCGGGATCCCGGAACGCCGATTCCAGCTCGGCCTTGCGACGCAGGAGCGAGCCGGCGAAGTAGCCGTCCGGGCTCATCGTCGCACCCGTGCGCACGTGATAGCCGAGCCGTTCGAGCTCGGCGATGCCGCGGCCGAGGGCGTCGCGGTCGGCGGGACTCGCGGGTGAGATCACGCGAACGAGGCCGCCGGGAACAAGTGCGGGAGGCTTCTTGGCACCGGTCACGGGACGCTTGGCAAGATTCGGCGTGCGCGGCGTAGGCAAGCCGCGAGTATACACTGGCGCTCGCCGCGGCACGCGGGCGCGCCGTGCCGCGTGCCGCGATTGCGTTAACGCGAATCGGCGTAAAATCTACAGCTGGAAATGGGTGAGCTTGTAGAAGTGCCTGGCGCGGGCGTCGATTTCGCGGCGGGTGACGTGGCGAATGCGTTCGAGACCAAAGCGCTCGACGGCGAAGCTGCCCATCACCGAGCCATAGACCATGGCGCGGCGCATCACGGCGTCATTCATGCGCGAAGCGTTGGCCAGATAGCCCATGAAGCCGCCGGCGAAGCTATCGCCGGCGCCGGTGGGATCGTGCACTTCCTCCAGCGGGAAGGCGGGGACGCAAAAGATTCCGCCGTCGTGCACCATCATGGCGCCATACTCGCCGCGCTTGATGACCAGCGCCTGGGGGCCGAGTTTGAAAATATGCCGCGCGGCGCGCAAAAGATTGTGTTCGTTCGAGAGCATGCGCGTCTCGGCGTCGTTGATCATCAGGATTTGCGTGCGCGCCAAAATTTCGCGCAGTTCGGCCGGCGTCTTCTCGATCCAGTAATTCATCGTATCGAGCGCCACCGTGCGCGGCTTCGCTTTGATCTGTTCGAGGACCAGTCGCTGCAGCGTGGGATCGATATTGGCGAGAAAGATGTGTTGCGCCGAACGGAACGATTCGGGCAGCTTCGGCCGAAACGTGGCGAAGACGTTCAGCTCGGTGGCCAGGGTCACGCGTTCGTTGGGATCGCTGCCGTAACGCCCGGCCCAGAAAAAAGTTTTGCCGGCGGCGCGTTCGAGGCCGCTGATATCGATGCGGCGGCCGCGGAAGATGGCGGCGTCATGCTCGGTGAAGTCGTCGCCCACCACGCCGACCAGATTGACATGAGTGAAATAGCTGGCCGCCACGGAAAAATATGTGGCCGCGCCGCCCAGCGTGCGTTCCACTTTGCCAAAGGGCGTTTCCAGAGCATCGAACGCGACCGAACCTACAACGAGAAGTGACATGCAAGGCCCCTAGGAAATGTATTTGCCGATGATGGCGGCGAGGCGGCGGCGCGTCGCGGCAGGTACAAGCGCGGGCTCGGTGACGATGGCGTGGGCCAGGGCGCGGCCGCATTTGCACTCGCGTTCGGCGGGCATTTCGCGCACGGCGTGCCGGATCACGTTGCAAGCGCTTTCGGCGTTTCGATTCAGATTGGCGATGATTTCGGCCAGGGTGACGGAGGCATGCTCGGGATGCCAGCAATCGTAGTCGGTGATCATGGCGATGGTGGCGTAGCAGAGTTCGGCTTCGCGGGCTAGTTTGGCTTCGGTGACGTTGGTCATGCCGATGACCTCGAAGCGCAACTGCCGGTGCACGTGCGCTTCGGCCAGCGTGGAAAATTGCGGACCTTCGATGCAGACGTAGGTGCCGCCGCGATGCGCCTTCACGCCAGCGGCGTCGCACGCGGCGCCCAGCACCGCGCCGAGTTGCGGGCAGGTGGGCTTGTCGAAGCCCACGTGCGCGACGATCCCGCCGCCAAAAAAAGTGGAGACGCGCAGGCGCGTGCGGTCGTAAAACTGGTCGGGGATGAGAAATTCCAGCGGACGCAAATCTTCGCGCAAGGAGCCCACGGCGCTCACCGAGATCACGCGGGTCACCCCGGCGAGCTTCATGGCGTAAAGATTGGCGCGATAGTTGATCTCCGATGGCAACAGCCGGTGGCCGCGCGCGTGGCGCGCGAGGAAAGCGACGCGCTTGCCTTCGAGCGTGCCGAGGACGAGCGCGTCGGAAGGCTCGCCGAATGGCGTTTTCACACGCCATTCACGCGAGCGCTCCAGGCCGGGCATGGAGTAGAGTCCGCTGCCCCCGATGATGCCGATTTCGGCGGCGGCGCCGGTGGTTGGCTTGGACTTCTTTGTCTTCGGTTTGGGGGTCATATCGGATTCGGGCGCGTCAGTCTACTACAACTGGGTCGGCAACGATCTTGCCGTCCTGCTCGCGCAGCCGCGCTGCGGGAGTTTTGCCGTCATGGCAGAAAAGCGCCAGCCAGCCTTCGCGGGCGATTTGTGGCAGCCATTTTTTCTTGTTCTCGAGCGTGGCCAGCGGATAGGAGTCGAAGCCCATGATCCACGGCAAAGGCAAATGTGACGTCATGGGCACGAGATCGGAAAGAAAAATGGCCGTCTGGCCACCGGAGGAGAGCCGCACGCCCATCATGTCCCGCGTGTGCCCCGCGAGCACGATCAGCTCCACGCCGGGCACAAGCTCGCAGTGTTCACCTTCCACGAGCTGCCATTGGCCGGATTTCGCCATGGGCTCGAAGTTATCGGGGAGATAGCTGACGCGATCGCGTTCGCTGGGATGGCGGGCGTGTTCGAGCTCGCCCTGGTGGACGAAATAGCGCGCGTTGGGAAACGTGGGCACGGCTTGGCCATTCACGATGCGCGTGTTCCAGCCGCAATGATCGAAATGCAGATGCGTGTTCACGACGATATCGATCTGCTCGGGCTCGAGTCCGCGCGCGGCAAGCTGCACCGGCAGACGCGGCGCGCCCTCAAAGGTGTAAATGTCGCGGCGTTTGTCATCCCATTTATCGCCGGCGCCCGTTTCCACCAAAATCCATTGCGCCGCCGCGCGAATGAGCAGTGAATTCATCGTCAACGTGACGCGATTGCGCTCGTCAGGCGTCACGACGCGTTCCCACATGGGCTTGGGGATGACGCCGAACATGGCGCCACCGTCCAGGCGAAAGGTGCCGTCGTTGAGGATGTGGAATTCGATGGAGCCGAGTTTCATGTGGCGTTGCGCCGCGCGTTAGGTGTCATTCTGAGTCCGCCATGGGCGGATGAAGAATCTCTCATTCATTTCTCCAAAAAAGAACAAGAGAGATTCCTCTCCCGCTTCGCGGGCTCAGAATGATAATTGCGGCGCTTTGGCACATGCCGGAGGTGCTATGCATACAGCTTACGTGATGCGCTAGAGCCCGGCGCGGGCGATCAGCTCGCGCACGGCAGTGTACGGATTTTTCTTGCGCTCCGCGACTTCGGAAGCCAAAGACTCGAGCGCGCGCTGGCCATCGCCGCCCAGCGCGCGGGCCAGCAGCTGCGTTTCGAGCAGCAGGACCAACCGCTGCTTCCAATATTCCAGGATTTTGGCGCGCTGCTCCCCGGTGCGCTCGCGCTGCTCACGAAACTTCTCGATGGCATCGGCCAGCGCGCCGATGCCTTTGCCTTCGGTGGCCGTGGTGGGGATCACGGGCGGCTTCCAGCCGCGTCCATCGTTGCGGGTAGGCGCAAGTTCCAGCATGGCGTGGAGCTGCTGCTCGAGACGGTCGGCGCCTTCGCGTTCGGCCTTGTTCAGCACGAAAATGTCGGCGACTTCCATCAGACCGGCCTTCATATTCTGTACATCGTCGCCCAGACCCGGCACAACGAGCACGAGCGTGCATTCGGCTAGGCGCACGACGTCGATTTCGTCCTGGCCCACGCCAACGGTTTCGATCAGCACGATCTGCTTGCCCGCGGAATCGAGCACAAGGGCCGCGTCGGCGGTGGCGCGGGCGAGTCCGCCAAAGAATCCGCGCGTAGCCATGGAGCGAATGAAAATGCCGGAATCGGTGGCGTGCCCCTGCATGCGGATGCGGTCGCCCAGCACGGCGCCACCGGTGTAAGGGCTGGTGGGATCGACGGCGATGATGCCGACCGTTTTGCCTCGCGCGCGATAGTGGGCGGCGAGCTTATCGACGAGCGTGCTTTTGCCCGTGCCGGGCGCGCCGGTAACGCCGATCAGGTAGGCGCGGCCGGTGAAGGGAAAAAGTTCGCGCAGCAAATCCTCGGCGCGCGGATCGGAATTTTCGATGGCGGTGATGGCGCGCGAAATCGCGCGCGTATCCCCCGCGCGCACCTGGGCGGCCCAGTTGGCGATGTTTTCCGTCATGGCAGGTTGGGATTGTAACAAGCAAGCGCGCAGTTTGAGCGCAGGGCCGAACTCGGGCAGTGGGACGGTATCCGATAAGCGCGCTTATCGGGAGTGACCCTTGGAAGAGTACGACTAAGCCTCCACCGTAATCTTGATGCTCGATGGGTTCACGCCCAGGGTCATCGCTAACCTGCGCTTCGCCTCCGCGATGGTGAGTGGCTTATCCTCATGGTCCACCTCCTTTGTCTCGACGGTGATGTCCGAATC
>DASPYR010000316.1:0-7802 GCA_035636675.1 Rugosimonospora sp.
GGCGTCGGCCCGGCACAGTCCTGCGGCTATCAGAAAATCGCGTTGCGAGGGACTGTCCGCGTAGCAGTGCGTGTTGAGGCGGGCGATCAGCCAGTCGCTCGCCATGGAAAACCACCGTATCGGGCCGGAGAGCTCGAGCCATTGCTGGCCGGTGAATGTGTGGAGTCGCACCGGCACGCCGGCAAGAAACCCGGCCACTGCGCACAGGAGCCCCGCCTTGGGCGTGGTCGAATGTGCGACGTCGGGTCGGAACGAGCGGAACAGCCGGTACATTGACACGAGCGCAGCGAGGTCGCGCAGGGGCGCAATCCTTCTCGGAACGTCGATTGGGACAAAACGAACCCCGGCGATGCGTCCGAGCGCGTCGGCGCCTTCGACGGGGCTTGCGACCAGCATCACCTCGTGCCCGGCTGTGGCTGTCGCATCGATCTGGCTGCGCAGATGATGCAGCATGAAGAAGGGGACGGTGGCGAGCCTGACGATGCGCATTGCGGCGCGTTCAGTTGTTGAAACCGAGGCTGACCGAATTCCATACGCGGCGCCAGGTATCGATTTCGGATTCCGACAATCGACCCCATCCGCCCGCAGGTTCGCTGCCCACCTGAAGCGGCGTTCGCAAGGCATCCGTCGCTCCCTTGAGCAGGGGCGTCAATGATCCAAGCACGGCGTACGTCCAGCGTCCTTTAGCTGCATGCGCCCGCAACTGTGCCCGAGCAAGATTGATCCGGGCTGTCCACAGCTTTCCGGGCGACTGCGGCGCCTTCCTGTATCCGAACAGGATTTCGTCGATGCAGGCGAAGCGGCTGGAGTCATAAGCGCGAAGGAGCAAATCCTGATCTTCGGCCCGCACGACCTCCGGAATCGTGTAGCGGTGACGGCGAAACCACTCGATGCGTCCCATCCATGTCGGGTGGGGCAAATAAAATCCATTCCAGGGCCGAGCGCAGATTTCGGCGTGGGTAGCGCGAAAGGGAAAAAGTCCGACAGGATGCCCTTCATCCCGAAAGACAATCGCCTTGGTACCGGCCAGGTCTACGTTCGGATTGCGGTCGAGGAATTCGATCTGGCGTTCGAGCCGAGAGGGGTAGGCGACATCATCCTGATCCATTCGCGCGAGGTACTTTCCTCTCGCGAGGTCGATCCCCTGGTTGAGTCGGGCTGCCAGGCCCAGGTTCCTTCCATCTTGGACAACTCGGATTCTGTCATCCGAAGCGCTGAAACCTGCCATGCAGTCGTTCGTCGAGCCGTCGTCGATGACAATCAACTCCCAATCGCGGAACGTCTGGAGCTGAATGGAAGCAAGTGCCTGAGGCAAGGTCAGCCCGGCGTTGTACACGGGCAAGACGACGCTGACAAGTGGAGCAGGCGTCATTTAGAATGAAGGAGCCGATCCGCGCCTGTGCGTATCGTCAGTCTACTAGTCACCAGTCCACCTCGATCCAGCCCGTGGCACTCTTCACCTCGTACTGGAGTTTCTTCGGCCGCGGCGCAAGAACGATTTTGTCCGGCGCCGCGCCGAGCCAGGCGCCCCACCAGCTGAAAGTGCTGTTGGCGATGATGAAATGGCGGCACTGCGACATGAGCCACAGGTCGGTCATTTCGCCCGTGCGTCCCGTATGATGGACAAAGGTGACGGGCACGTCCCGCCGCCACAGTTCTGCAAGCCAGTTGGGATCGTCTCCGAAGCAGAAGAATTCCGGTGACGAGACTCTATCGGTGATCGCCTTGAGCGCATTCATGTAATACGACATGTTCAGAGAATCTTTTGCGCCGGCAGGGTTGTACGGAGTGACGCCGTGCAATCGACGGCTGTGCACCGCCACTGCAGTCGACGATCCAATCCGCGCCGCAAGTTCCCGTTGCGGCGTGTCGGCCTCGAGCCGGAAATCGAGGTCCCGACGCAGAGTTGAAGCGGCGTCCGCAAAATATCGTTCGTCCTGCCAGTAGCCGTCGAGCACCATATTTCGCTCCACGCGAAGGCCCAGCAGGCGCGGTTCGAAAACACGAGGATCGGCCTCAATCGCGTAATCGTACCCGGGCAGCAGACCGCTCGCCGCGAGCTTGCGCTTCAGACGCCACAAGTAAAGGTCGGCCCGGGCCGGCAGCAGGCGAGGACTTTGTAGGATTTCGTGCGGCGGCAGCGCGAAGCAATCGAGCCGGTACTCCCGTCCGAAATTGATGTCCGACCGGAAAAAATTAACGTCAAGGCAAAGCGCCGCGTCGCTTGTCAATGCCAGTCTGCGGGCCGCGGCGTAGCAGAACAATTGGTTGCCGATGCCGCCGACAATCTTTGAGATGACGATACGGCGGCTCATTGCTTTCGATGCTGGCGATCGGCTTCGGCCACCCGCAACTAGATTTCCTTTACCAACTCGAGCAGGCCGCGGCCGCAATTGAACGGTACCAGACGCCGCCGTAGGTCCGCATAGACCATGGACAGCGGGTGCCAAGTGCGGAAGTCGTACAAGAGCGTTCCGGTTCGTTCAGGGGCCGCGACCAGCACCTCCTGCTGCAGAGCTTTTCGGAATGGCCGCCTGGTTCGTGGACGGCGCCAATCCGAGTTTCCGAACCTCACCGAGAATCCATGAATAGGTGACCGACAGGCCGTCGCGCAACGACGCCGAGGGCTTCCAGCCCAGTTTCTCGGCGATCAATCGGTTGTCCGAATTGCGCCCCCGCACTCCCAACGGACCGGGAACATGGCGGATCGAAAGCTTCTTCCCGGAGATTCGCATGATCACTTCCGCTAGACGATTGATCGTCACCATTTCTTCCGACCCAATGTTGACTGGCCCGGTCCAGTTTGAGCGGGTCAGACGTAGAGTTCCCTCCAAGCACTCGTCGACGTACAGGAATGAGCGCGTCTGCATGCCGTCGCCCCATACCTCAATTGTTCCGCCGTCCTCTGCCATCGCAACCTTTCTGCATAGTGCCGCGGGAGATTTTTCCCGGCCGTCGTTCCATGCCCCTTCCGGGCCAAAGACATTGTGGTAGCGGGCGATACGCACTTCCATACCGTGATTGCGATGAAAGGCAAGATATAAGCGCTCGCTGAACAGCTTTTCCCAGCCGTATTCACTGTCGGGCGCCGCCGGATAAACGGAATCCTCCGAGCATTTTGGATTTTCCGGGTCGAGCTGGTTGTACTCGGGGTATATGCACGCGGAAGAGGAGTAGAACACGCGCTTGACGTTTCTCCTCGCGCACGTTTCCAGCATGTTTATATTGATCAGCGCCGAGTCGTGCATGATGTCCGCGTCGTTTTCTCCGGTAAAAATGAAACCGGCCCCGCCCATATCGGCCGCGAGCTGGTAGACCTCGTCGAACCGACGGTCCACGACTCCCCGACAGACAAGTGAGTCGCGCAGATCGCCAATGACAAAATCGTCCGCGACGGTCTCCGAAAATTTCGGATATTTGAGATCGACTCCTCGCACCCGATATCCTTCCTTTTTTAGCCGCTTGACCAGATGAGAACCGATAAAGCCCCCGGCGCCGCATACAAGTGCTGATTTCATGACCCTCCTGCCTTCCAGCTAAGATGTCAAAGCAACCAGTGATTTGCGACTCAAAAAAGCCCGTTCACCGGCTCATCCTGCATTTGACTGAAACGTTGAAACGTCACCCCGATTCCAGCGTAAACGCGTAGCCGCATCGATAAACCGTGCGTTCCGGTCGCAGTCACGAATAGGGCTGCGCCCCCAGGGGTACGGCACTCGTCGCGCGACGGACTGTGCTATTAAATAGTAGCTGCGCAGGTGAAATTCGGCCAGTCCGGGGTGCAGGTAGCGCTCGCAGCCCATTGGGTTTGCATGACGTTTCAGTCTATCACGCCGCGACGCCGCCACCCCGTAAATGGTCACCTCACGGTTGCTCAGGACGCGAGCGACCGCGGTCGCGAGAACCCTTGCCCCGCTTAGTTCACATCTTCTGCGCTGGGCGTTTCCAGCTCATCCATACTAAGGCCCACCTTCGGATATCCGACGCGGAAAGGATCGCACCGGCATATGAGGCCGCCAGTGCCACACCGAGGTAGGCTGCTTTGACCAAATCGGTTTGTCCTTCGGGCATGAACCACCGGGCCAAGCCAAGTATTAGGACGCAGACCCCGAGGGGCAGCAGCGTGTCCACCACGTACCAGCGCCAGGTTTCTACCGCAGGGAGAAACCGATGCATCAGAGGGACGACAATCACGAAGTGGGCGAGGTTGAGCAGGAGCCACACCGCAGCGCCGCCGAGCGCGCCGTATCGGGACGCGAAAAAAAACATGCACGGTACGGTGATTATCGCTGACAACATATTCGTGTAGAAACCCAGTTTCACGAGCCCTGATGCAAGCTGAAGGTAGTTTGGGAGTTGGACTAGTGCATTGAGCGCAGTCCCAGCCATCAGCAGGCTGAGCACGATACGGCCCTCCTGCGCAACCTGGGTGTCCCGAGTCCAGAGCCCCAGGATCTCGGATGGAAACAGCACTACGAGTACGGCCGCCGGTAGCGTGGCTACTGCCGCGAGCTGGCTGCTCTTGTGATAGACACGTGCCAGCTCGCCTCCGGCCTGCAGGCCACCGAGTTGCGCGAAGCGCGGGAACATGCTCCAGGTAATCGGGGCGATCAAATAATAGAGCGAACTCGATACCACGGCAGCGACGCTGTAATAACCGAAGGCTGCTAGGGATAGCACCGCGCTCAGGATGATCTTGTCCATTTGGACAAGAAGGGTGCCAAAAAACCCGATTCCCCAAGCCCCGGCTGAGAAAAGCCAGACTCCCTTGAGCAGCCGCAGATCGAATCGTGCGCGGTGCCCTGGCTGCAGCAGATTGCGCCACAGGCAAAAACTCAACGCCGCAGTGTGCACAACGCCCATCAGCAGCTGCCATGCAAAGAATGCCTGCGGTGTGGGTGATACCAGCCAAAGCACCAGAACGGCACCCAAAGCTCGCAGGGTCATTACTGTCCCGCTGACGACGTTGAGCAGCACCTGGTGCTGCAATCCCGACAGCCCCCCAGTGTAAAGGGCTGACGGCAATTGAACAGCTATCGTGAGGACGATAAGCATCACGGTATCTCGCACCGCCTCGGGAGCCAGGCTTTCAGGCTTCAACCAGCGATTTGCAATCAGCGGTGAGACCGCGGCCATCGCGGCTCCCATCACCAGGGCAACAGTCCAGTAGGCGCTTTCGAGGGTACGCAATACGTCGCGCATTTGTCCGCGCTTGCCGTCCTGCACAGAGAGTCGGGCCAGCTCGCGATTTATGGTGGGACCGAACCCCAGATCCAGGATCATCAGGACCGCCGTCAGCGTCAGGTAGAAGCCGACGAGGCCGTAGGCCTCGACCCCCAATAACTTGAGGTAAATGGGCAGGACCACAAGCCAGACCAGGCCGGACCAGGTCTTCCCCACCACGTTTGCAAGGATGTTTTTCTTGATCGTGGACATCAGGATTACGCCGAGCCCGTCGGCCGCCGCGCCCTATGGCGGCGCGTTCCGTCGTAAGCGCGTCCAGCTTTCCCATACAAACGGGAAATCAAAATCGCAAATGTGGCTCTGCCGCAGGCCGTTCTGGATCTTGCTTCGACGCTCCGCGCTTGATAAATCGACATGATGAAACTGAATCAATAAGCTCCGAATGATCCGGATGAGACCCGTTTCAATCAGCCTTTCCAGGACCTCGTACTCGCTGCCCTCGATGTTGAGCTTCATGCAGCCGACCTCAGAAACGCCGCGAGATGAGAGATAACCGGCTATGTCCAGCACGTGGATAGTGACCGACTCGGATTCGCGATGGCTTGCGAAGCGCGTGGAGGCATCAGATTGCAGCATCAGCTTGTCCTCGCCGTTGCGATCGCCAACGGCTGCTTCGATGACTTCCACTCTGCTGTTGTGTCGAAACAGATTCCTCAGGAATTTCGCCTGTGCCGGAAACGGCTCAAAAACAATCGCACGGCTGCCGTATCGGCTGAGAATATCGCAACTCCAGGTCCCCCGGTATCCTCCGGCGTCAATCACAAGGTCCTCGGCGCCGATGGGGAGGTCACTTACGAGCAGGCTATAGCCGCCCTGGCGGAAAAAATCCCCGAGGGCGCCCGGGAGGCGACTGTTCCTCCAGGCCCTGAGTCTCGTCAGCGCCCTTTCCGCTTTTTCACCGATTCCCATATAGTCCATGCCGCAAAGCCCGTGCACCCGGCTAGAGTCCGGATTGGAGACGTAGTCGCCCGTTCGCACATGCAGGGACACCGCATTGCAGCCGGCGATCCGGACAGCCATCTCCTGGTTGCGGCCGCTCAACGAGCCTGAGCGTGGTGGAGCGGTTTACCGCGAGGGCCCTGCCGAACGCGTACTGGAAAAGTTGATTGCCCAGTCCGCCGATCAACCGTGCGATCACCATAACTTAGAGACGGGCATTTTTTGATGTAATCGGAGTTATGCGCTGCGGCTCAAGAACATAAAGTTATGAGTCCCGAGATGATTAATGCCGCTCAAGGAAACTTTTTCTATGTCCTCTTTGCTAACCATCTTGGCTTCGCGTTCCGCGGTCCAGGCCTCATATTCATAGTTCCAAAACATTTCAAACGTTCTTTGCAGGCCGGGATTGACATTGCGCCCAGCCGGCTGATGACTCGTTGTTTGAATCTCAACCATCCAAACGGGCTTCGGATCAAGGGTAAGTTGCTTTTCCGCCCCTTCCAGAACGCCCCTCTCACCGCCTTCCACATCGATCAAGAAGAAAGAACGCGTGCCGGCAAGCCGAGTTCCCAGGATGTTATCGAGAGTATTTATCGGTACGATTCTGCTGTAATACGTCGGTGCGCCCGCCCACCCCTCAATTAGCGATGCTCCCGTGCCCCCTCCGAAAATTGTTATCACGCCATGGCGATTGCCCAGCGCCAAAGGGAAGATCTCGATATCATTCCAACCGTTGGCGGCCACGTTTCGATACAGGGAAAAAAGATTCAAAGGAATGGGCTCGAACGCGATGACTTTCTTGCCAAGTGACAATGCAATGCAGCAATAGTAACCAATGTTCGCACCCACGTTGATCAATATGTCCGCCGATGCCAGACGGTTTCTTACGATTTCCACCTCTTCTTCTTCGAACCGCCCTTCCTCCATCATCCGGTTTCCGCCAAACCGGAAGCCCAAGGGGGTCAACCTAGGCTCGCGGCTGGAAGCCAACGTGTCTCTCCATGTCCGGTAAGCAAGCCCAACCGCCGGAAACTTGTCAATCAATGGCTTGAGGGCTCGAATAACCTTCCGGGAGAGGTTCATTTCTCGGTGAATCAGGCTATTTCAAAGAACAAGGAATCCGCCAAATGTGTTGTGTTGCCCAATTACACTACGCTCCGGCACCCAGCCGCTTGCCTTCCCGCAGCTCGGCGTGGCACGCCTTCAGGCAGGCCTGCCACGACGGTAGCTTCAAGCCGAAGTGCCGAAAGAGTTTTTCGTTGGACAGTCGCGAGCTCTTGGGGCGGCGCGCGGGCAGGGGATATTCGCTCGACGCGATCGGAACGAGGCGAATTTCTCGCGGCGCTCTCTCAAGGCGCGCGATCTCCACAGCGAACTCGTGCCACGAAGTGTGCCCCGCGGCGGTGATGTGATAAATGCTGCGTGCGTTGTCGAGCGCCATTGAGTTGCGCCGCCGCAGCAGTTGCGCCGTGGCGTTTGCGAGCGCGCCGGCGGAGGTTGGCGCGCCGATCTGATCCGAGACCACGCGCAGCTCGTCTTTTTCCTTCAGCAGGCGCCGTATGGTCAGCAGGAAATTTCTCCCGCGCGCCGCGTATATCCAACTCGTGCGCAGTATCAGG
>DASPYR010000317.1:0-2523 GCA_035636675.1 Rugosimonospora sp.
ACTCCGTTCCAGTCGCTGCGCTCCAGCGCTTTGCGCAATTCCTGAGCAACGGCGGAGATACGCTCCAGGTTGTGTTGCACTTTCTTCTTGCCGTCGATCTGGGCCTGAAACACCTCCCAGTTGTTGATGCCCGAGCGCCGAGGTTTTCCCGAATAGCAGAGGAGGAGGCGGCGCTCCAGTTCGTCCACGTCCACGCGCAGGTCGGCGCGGTGCACGCGTCCTGGGCGAAGCTCGATCGCGGAAGCGCCACCAAAAGCGGGCGGATAGTGATCCTGCGTGCCGGTGGGGACGTGAATGACAATGGCCTCGGCGTCGCGGCTGATGTGAATCCAGTCTGATTTGGTCTTGTCGGCGCCGGTTAGTTTGTCCAGTGCGGCGCAAATGGCCACAGCCATCGCGCTCGAACCGCCAATTCCCGCCCCCGCGGGAGCTTCCGAATCGGTCGTAAGCGTGAAACCTCCGACGGGCTTGAAAATCTTTACGATTTCAGCGAGAAGCGGCAGACGAAAGCGCTTGGCACGGGCAAGCGCGGCGAAAGAAGCGAACGTTTCTTCCCGGTTCGTATCGCGGGAAATCAGCCGGATGCGGGCGTCGCCGCTGGAATTGGTCTCGATGGTGCAGTAAGCGTATCTGGTGATCGCCGCGTTCACCGTGACCGCGCCTGGATGGAATAGGTAAAGCGGCCAAATGTCCAGCGTCCCGCCCGCCAGGTCCACGCGGGTCGGAGCCTTGGCCAAGATTTTCATCGGTCAGGTCCCCCGGCACTGCGCGCGCGGATGGGCGTGGGCGGTTCCTCTTTCTTTTTCTCAAGTGCCAGGTTTGGCTCGAAACACCGGCGGCAACGCGCCTCGTACATTCCCGAGGCGCCGACGACGATCAGTTCTTCGGAGGCGAACAGGCGCTGGGTGTGCACGGCCGGGTTTCCGCAGCGCACGCAGATGGCAAGCAGCTTAGTGATCTCCTCCGCCACGGCCAACAGGCGAGGCATCGGTTCAAACGGCCTGCCCAGAAAGTCCGTGTCCAGTCCGGCCACAATCACGCGCTTGCCGAGATCGGCCAGCTTCATCGAAACTCTGACTATCTCCTCGCCGAGAAACTGCGCTTCGTCAATGCCCACCACTTCCGTGCGGGCTTCGACTTTGTCGAGAATCTCGAGAGCGCCGGAGACGCTCTGGGAAGGGATGCCCAGGCCGGAGTGCGAGACGATCGCGTCGGCGCCATAACGCTCATCGATTCTGGGCTTGAAAATTTGCACGCGCTGGCGCGCGATTTCCGCGCGGCGCAGGCGCCGGATCAGCTCCTCGCTTTTGCCCGAAAACATGGGGCCGACGATGACCTCGATCCAGCCCATATTGCCCCTGACAATATCCACGCCTGCCCCCTTTTGAAGTTTCTCGGCGACCGGAACTCAGCCCGCCGCTGCGGCCCCGAGGTACATCTTGGAATTGTAGAACGGCGCAAATGCGCTGACCACGGCCACGCGAAATGCATCTTGCCGCGTAATCAGGTTGCTTGACAGAACGCCCCAAGCCCCTTGTGCATCCCGGATCCCGACCGCGCCAGAAAACCGATCGATGGCCGTCGAGAGTTCCACACCTCTTTCGACGACTTCGCGGGCGAGCAGTGCGGGAATCTCGATGCCGCCCGAGCGGCCGAAGTGGCCCCGCACACCGTCGCTCACGTATGCCCAGCTCTCGAGGAATACGCGCCGGTTCGGGCCTTCTTCGAACACATCGAGCCCGCCCTCGAGGCCCACAAAATACCGCCAAGGCTCCCTGCGTTCCAGGGCAAGTTTGGCCAGCGAATCGGCGCGCAGCCGCGCCCCGCGCATGAGCTCCACGCGGCTCGCCGGCGTATGACTCACGCCGCTAGGCACTTCGACGCCGACGACCTCGAATTGGGCGTCGGAATCGAGGGCCGGGCCAAAGATGCTCAGCGCTTCCCAGACGGCGTTGAGTTTAGGCCGGCGGGTACTGCCTACGGCGACATACACTTTTCGCATGTTCCCCCGTCGGCCGCTGTGCGGCCGCCACGAAAGATATTACGTCGCACGATTCTAACGGCTTCGGAGGGGAAAATTCACCGGGAAATTACGCGCTAAGGATAATGAGGAAAAGAGATGGAGCGGCCGATGGGAATCGAACCCACGCCTAAAGCTTGGCAAGCTTTCGTACTACCACTATACTACGGCCGCTTCGCGCCTCTTTTTTATAGCACGCCACCCGGTCGACCCACAAGCATTCGACCCGCGCGCGTTACCCCAGACCGCCCTAAGAAAAAATTTGCGTAACTGAACCACTCACGATATTTGGGTGACGCGGGCAGTCTTTACGACGGGAGACCGCTTCTGCCGTTCGGCAAAGCGAGTGGCTTTGTCGTGGTCTGTGTACACGCGGCCAAACCGCTCTCCATCCGCGTAGAACACGGTGACGAGCCAGTGATGATGCTTGCGACGCCGATCTTTCCCAAAGGTTGATTTCTTTTCTCTCATTCTCTTCAAGATAGACTCCCTGCAGAGGCGAC